>CAZKPB010000009.1:0-84625 GCA_964554535.1 uncultured Muribaculaceae bacterium
CCCTTTTTTTGGGGGTTTACCTCATTCTACCACTCAGACTATCTACGAAAATCGCTAAAAACGTACACAGTAGGCCCTAGAAGTGGCCGACTATCTACGATAATCGCCAAAAACGCGTATAGTGGGCCTCCAAAGTAGTCGACTATATACGTTTACCCCCGTTTTGCGTAAACAGTCCGCTTTCCAACTTTTACAAAACAAAGCTAAGTGTCTGTATATCAGTTGTTATACGTTTATGGTAATTTCGACTATCTAAGTTTAGCGCTAAAAACGTACACAGTAGGCCATAAAAGTGGCCGACTATCTACAAAAATCGCGATTAACGTCAACAGTCCTAATTTGACTGAGTAGAGAATCCCTTGAAATAGTACTGATCTTTACCAATAGTGCAGTTCCCAAAATGGATGGCGTTGGCGGGACAGTGCTGGTAGCAGGCCATACATTGGGTGCAGTGTCCCTTTCAGCGAGGTTTGCCGCCCTCCAATGCTATGTTGTGCAGGGGGCAGACTTCTGCGCAGAGGCCGCAGCCGGTGCAGTCCTTGTTGATGTGATATTTTTTATCCGAGACATTTTGTACAAACCCGGGGCGAATAAGATAAGTTTTGGTGCAGGGAAATGATCCTTGAAGCACATCTTTAATTCCTTTCTTCCGGGCCTTGACCTCGGCAATCACAGAAGGTAGTTTGTTCCGTGCAGCCTCTATCTTTTTGCGGGCGCCCTCCTCACTATCCAGATGAAAGCCCTGCATACAAAGATAGGTCTCGGGCATCTGAAAACAGAACCCCGAGTCCATAGTCAGCCCCACTTTTGAAAGCGTCTTGCGGAAAAGCTCATAGGTTTTTCCCATATTGTCCCCGCAGGTACAGGCAAACCACACGTAGGCGGGAACGCCGGTCCATTTTGCATTCAAAATGAAATCCTCTACCAGTTTTGGATGCGCCCACGAATAGATGGGAAACACAAAACCAAGGGATTCGCCATCCACATTGAATTCGCGCTCCTGCACATCAGGTATGAAGAGCAATTTGTCCCCCGTTGCCGCTGCCATTTCCGTTGCAATCCATTGGCTGTTGCCGCATCCGGAAAAGTAATATATCATATATCTATATTTTAGTAATCACAAAAATAGTAAATAATTATAAGTGTATTACAGCCTCAAAAATGAGGCTAATACATCCATCTCCTCCAGCACCCCTTCCACAAACCCGTCTGCTGTTGAGCCTCTGTCATAAGCCGCACACAGCGTCATTTGCCCTTTATACGTACTTGCACACAGCATAAATGAAGGCCCTTTGAAGGCGGGAGAAACCACATACATGGCAGCTGGTTCCGCCCCGTCAAACGCTACCGGAAGGTCATTTATACGTCCCAGATTAGAAATCATAGGCGTGCACAGTCCCGTCTTGACAACATCCTCCCAGCAAGTAGTATAATAATCCACCAGCGCCTTGTAATCTGTAGACATCAACTCATTCACCAGCACACTTTGCAGCACCTTTTCCGGTTCCAGCACCTCCGCCACCGCCCGGGCAGTCTGCGCCACCAACCGATCAAACGACCCGCCCACCGGCAGATTCACCGTATAGGTATTGGAAAAATTGCATATGGAATAAGCCGCCGCCCCTTCTCGTGCATACTTGCGCAAATTGGCCGTAAACTGCACTTCCTTCTCGGCCTGGTCCGGTCGCAACACCTTCACCAGCGAGCGATGATACGCCGCCAGCAACACATCATTCACAGACACTCCTGCCGACCGGGTATATTCCAACACTCCCTGTGTCTTAACGGCCGAGAAAGTCACCGTCCGGTATGCAAACCCACCGCCATCAGAAGAACCTGCCGGTGCCCCCCAGGTACAAGGAAAATTTGTCAGCAACGACATATCCGCACGCGCCTTCTTGGCCTCCAGAGAGTCCTCCATTCCAAAAAACTCATAGAACGGAGCGGTACCGCGAGCCGGCACCCCGGAGCGGGGCATATATGACGCATCCCGCGCCAGTTGAGAGTACATTTCTCCCAGCAACCGTACAAACTGCAACGCTCCGGCGGCATCACACAACGCATGATGCACCTTGGCCACCAGCACACACGCCCCACCCGAGCGTTCACATACCAGCGCCACCTTAACCGGACACTCCGTCACGGCATCCAGCCTCCGGGCCAGAAACTGATCTACCTCATAGGCCACACAATCCGTCCTGACTTTCACACACATGGCCTCCAGTTGTTTGGCCCGAGCTTCCCGCCACCGGGGCGTCGTACTGTCTACGTCAAAGAAACACCCAAGTACCGGGTCGGCCACAGTGCAACAAGCCATCGCCTGTTGCAACCGCCTAAAATCCAAAGGTGCCGCAAAATGCAGCACCATTTGAATCAACGCATTGGAATTACAATCCTGAGCTACAAAATTGTACCAGTCAAAGGGAGTGGAATCAAAAGACTTCATGGAATTACGCCTTTTCTACCGGAATCTGAATCTGTGTAAGCCAGTCCTTCATATCTTCCTTGTTCCAGATACCGTCAATATAGCAGAAACGCGGAAAGTCCGCAATCTTGTATCCGTTTTCTTCTATGTACGCGTATATCTTGGCCCAGGATTCGGGGAAGTTGGCATACGAACCGTAATGGTTGTAGCAAACCGCTTCCGGTACGGCCGGCACGTCCTTGAACTGAATCAGGTCGGAATCTTCATTTTTGCTCAGCACCGCTTCGCAATACTCAATGTCAATGTTGCTTTCACAGTATTCCCCGTTGTGATCAATGGTATAACAATACCCAATAGGGTCACATTCACATCCCAAACGCATCATTTCCGGAGCAATAACGTTGGGGCACAAGTTGAACAACTCGTCGTAACTATTGATAAGTTGACGGTAGCTTGCCACAATGCAGGCAGGCAGTGATTTGATGGTAAGTGTTTCCATAATTTCCCTATCTCTTAATTGATTTAAATAAATATCCAGTTCATTCTCCCTCCGATGCAACGTCTCCAACTCGGTGCGACAACGTTGCAACTTCTCCGCCACCGCCTCCGGTGCGGGCACCTTGTTACCTGTGTCAAAGAGTTGCTTGATTTCTTCCAGACCAAAGCCCAGTTTCTTGAGCCGCGCAATCTGCCCCATGGTCTGCATCTGCTCCACGTAATAATAACGATACCCGGAATACGAATCAATTTCTGCCGGCACCAGCAGTTCCATTTCTTCATAGAACCGCAGCGTCTTCACCGACACCTGATTCAGTCGGGAGAACTCTCCTATTTTCAATTTCAAGGGTTTCATCTGCGTTATCTTTTTATGGATGCAAAAATACGCAGAAAAATACTACGCCCTTAGGTACGAGTTGCGCGTTTTCTTCCAATAAATTTATACAATTCAAACCAACTGATGGTAGCAATCCCTACCGCCACGGCCGCCAGCACCTCCCAAATACTTATGGGACTGAACTGGAACAATCCCTGTAGAAAAGGCACGGTAAGCGCCAACAGGATAAAGAGCACAGCTCCCCCGGCCACCCATTTTACCGTGGGATTGGAAGTCCGCAGAATAGTGACTATGGATTCGCTCCACGACCGATTGGTGAGGATGGTGAAGATATTGGCCGTAATCAGCGTCACAAACGTCATGGCACGCACTTCGGTGGTGGGGTATCCCAACTTGAGGGTCACAAAATACACGGCCAACGTAAACGCCAGCACCCAGAACCCCTGAAAACAGCCCACAAACAACTTTCCGGGCCCGAAGAACGGTTGGTCGGCACGACGTGGCGGACGGCTCATCACACCCTTCTCTGCTTCCTCGGCCTCAAAAATCACCGAGCAGGCCGGGTCAATGATCAATTCCATGAACACCACGTGAATAGGCCACAAAATCAGCGGAAAATCGGCAAATAGTACCGGAATAAGTGACAAGCCGGCAATGGGTACGTGAATGGCAAAAATATACCCCAGAGCCTTTTGCAGGTTGTCAAAGATACGACGGCCCATCTTGACCGCCCCCACAATATACCCGAAATTATCGTCCATCAGCACCAGGTCCGAGGCTTCCCGGGCCACGTCGGTACCTTTCTCGCCCATGGCAATCCCAATATTGGCCGCCTTGAGCGCCGGCGCATCGTTCACCCCGTCACCCGTCATGGCCACCACCTCGCCATTGCGCTGCAGCGCATTCACAATCTTGAGCTTCTGCTCGGGAATCACCCTGGCAAACACATCGGTGGTACGGATTCGTTCACACAGTTCGTCTTCACTCATCGCAGCCAACTCGGCCCCGGTAATGCAGGCATCGGCATAGGTCAACCCTATTTCCCGGGCAATATTCTGTGCCGTGACCGGATAGTCTCCCGTAATCATGATTACGCGTATGCCGGCCTTATGGCACTCGCTCACCGCCAGGGAAACTTGCGGACGAATGGGGTCCGACAAGCCTATCAGGCCCACAAATTCAAAATCAAAGTCATGCTGGATCATCGGCAACGCATTTCCCGTAAGGTGGGACTTGGCCACACCCAATACCCGCAATCCGGCCGCCGCCATCTGCTGGGTGGCCGCTGCATAGCCCTCAATTTCCCTATCACTCAGATGGCACAGGTCAAAGATGGCTTCCGGAGCACCCTTGGCCGCTATCACCCGCCGATTGTCCTCCCGGTCTTCAAACACGCGCGACATGGCCAGCAACTGGCGCGAGAGCGGGTATTCCTTAACCATCTCCCAATTGGAGTGCAAGTGCTCGGTATGTGAAAGATATTCGGTTCCCAACTGATTGATTGCCTTTTCCATAGGGTCAAACGGATTGGTCTGGGAAGACAGAATGCCGTATTCAATAATGTCGTGGTATTCTTCCGGAAAATCCGCGCCGCGTCCGGCCTTCCAGAAACTCAGACGGTTGTACAACTGCGTCACCACCATTTTGTTCTGCGTCAGCGTCCCCGTCTTGTCGGTACACAAAACCGTGGCCGAGCCCAGCGTCTCAATGGCCGAGGGCTTGCGCGTCAGCACGTTTTTGCGCGATATGCGCCACGCGCCGATAGCCATAAAGATGCTCAGCACCACCGGAAACTCCTCGGGCAGCATAGCCATGGCCAGCGTAATGCCTGCCAGAAAACCCTGCAACAGGTCGCCGCGCGTAAAGAAATACACCACAATGACCGAGGCGCACAGCACAAGCCCCGTAAAGGTAAACACCTTCACCAGCTTGCCGATTTCTTTCTTGAGGCGCGTGGGCGTTTCCTTGACCTGTTCCAGTGCCCGGCCTATCTTGCCAATCTGCGTATTCATACCTATGGAAGTCACACGTGCCAGGCCGTTCCCTTGCACCACCATGGAACCTGAATAGACAAACGGCAGGTCATCCCCTCCCGGCTGCGTGTCGGCCGGCTCGTTCTGGTACTCGTGCTTGCGCACGGGAACCGACTCGCCCGTAAGCAGCGACTCGTCCACTAAGAGGCTCACGCATTTGAGCACAGTGGCATCGGCCGGTACGCGGTCACCTTCCTGCAATACAATGATGTCACCGCAAACCACATCCCTACCCGCCAGGCGTACTTCCTCTCCGTCACGAATGACCAGCGCCCTGGGGCTGGCCAGATCCTTAAGGGCGTCCAGCGCTTTCTCGCTCTTGCGTTCCTGATAAAACTCAATGCCCATTACCACAAACACAAAGCCCAGCAGCATAATGCCTTCCTGAATATCACCCAGAATCATATACAGGGTGCCGCAGGCTACCAACAAAATAAACATAGGCTCTTTAACCACGCCAAAGAGGATGGCAAACAGGCTCCGGGATTTGCTTCCCTGCAATTCATTGTAGCCGTCACGGGCCTGTTTTTCAGCAACTTCTTTTGAAGTCAGGCCGTGCAGTTCATTGGATTCCATAAGAAAATAAAAAGAAAAGGATTGAATATTAATTATTTTACCCTGTAGATTTTGTCAAGCAGTGTTACAAACTCCTGCTGCTCATCGGGGGTAAGCGATTTGCCAATCAGTTGCGCCAGATATTCGTGCGCATAGTCGTGCCGCTGGTTTACCGTGTTACCGATGTCGGTAAGGTGCAAGTGCGAACTGCGGCGGTCGGCGTCGGAAGCTGTTTTGTACACACAACCTTTGGTAATGAGCCGTTCCACCGCCACCGTTACGGAAGGCTTCTTAACGCCAAGGGCCAACGAAAGTTCCGTAATGCTGGGGTTCCCCAACTCATTGATGGTTTCCAGATAATTTATTTGAGAAGAAGTAAGGTCTTTTACTTCAGACAACTCCTTTGCCATAGACTCGGCATCGGATATCTGTCGCGAAAAACGCGACAAGGCGGTTTTAATGCGGTTTTTCATTCCGCAAAGATAGTTAGTTAGTCCTAACTAACAAATTTTTCATACCAACAAAAACAACAAAATAGTTGTCAAAGAGACTGCAAATTACCTGTAAGGTTCCACCCCAAGCGACTCATACGTCTGCTTGAGCGCCTTCTGGTCGTCAGAAATAATGAGCAACCGGTCGCCCTCTTCCAGCGGCGTATTGCCTCGGGGAATAAAAAAGGCGTCTTTGCGCTTGACCATCACCACCAGCGTCTTATCGGGCAGAGGAATATCCATCAGCGTATTGCCTTTCTGCAAGGCCGATTTATTTACAATGACCTCACTCATTGCTGACTTGATGTCTTCAGAAAAATCCATTTCAAAGGCCGAGGGCGATTTTTTCCGTTGTACCACGGAAAGTTTGAGCCAACGGGCCATAATGGGTATGGTGGTCCCTTGAATCATCAGCGAGAGGATGGTGATAAAAAACACAATGTTAAAAATGATATGCGCTTCCGGCACCCCATATATTAAGGGATAGGTGGCAAAGATAATGGGTACCGCCCCGCGCAGCCCCACCCAGGAAGTGAAGGCACGCGCCTTTTCGCTCAACCCGCGGAAAGGCGTCAGCGCCAGAAATACAGACAACGGCCTGGACACCAGAATCATAAACACACCAATAAGCAACCCTATCACCGTCACGGGAAGCAACTCGGAAGGATTCACCAGCAACCCCAACGCCAAAAACATAATAATCTGACACAACCAAGTGAGTCCGTCAAAGAAATTCCGCACCGATTTCTTGTGCAGAAAACGGCTGTTACCCACCACCAGCCCGGCAATGTATACGGCCAAATAGCCGTTGCCCTTGATGAGGTCCGTAAAAGCAAATATAAAGAAAGTGAACGCCAGGATCAGTATGGGATACAACGACTCGTTCCACAGACTGGAGCGGCGCAGCAGGTGCGCGCAGAGCTTGCCCAGCAGAAAGCCGGCCAGCGCCCCTATGGCCATTTGGTACATAAAAGTAACCACCGACATCCAGATGGAAGGCTGTTGGGGTGCCATTATATATTGTATGAGCGTAAGGGTAAGCATATAGGCCATAGGGTCATTGCTACCGCTCTCCAGTTCCAGCAACGGCCGCAGGTTCTCTTTAAGTTTCAGCCCTTTGGAACGCAAAATACTGAATACCGAGGCCGAGTCGGTAGAAGACATCACGCTGGCCAGCAGCAACGCCACCGGAAAAGACATCCGGCTGTCAGGGAACAATTTGGCAACGAAAAAGATGAAAACGCCCGTAATGAGCGCCGTAAGCAATACCCCCGCAGTCGCCAGCACCACCCCCTCTTTGGCCACCGGCTTGATTTCCTCATATTTGGTATCCATCCCGCCCGAAAACAGGATAATACTCAGGGCCACCAAACCAATAAATTGAGCCGTCTTGGGATTTGAAAACTGAATGCCTATTCCTTCGCTGCCAAAGAGCATTCCCACCACCAAAAACAGCAACAAGGTGGGTACACCGAACCGATAACCCGTTTTGCCGGCAAAAATACTGAAAAACAACAATATGGCACCAACTAACAATATATTTTCTGCGGTAATAGTCATAAGAACGTTTCTTTTTTGTAAAGATAATTGAAAATACTACACAAAAACCCACAAAAAATTTGGAGATTTAAAAATCATATCTACCTTTGTAGTGTATTAGTAAGGTAGTACACTACTACAGAAAAACAATAGAGAACGAACAATTAATAACACATTTATTATGAACACTTTATCACTTATCGTCGGTGTCAGTATTTATCTGATTATCACTTCAGTCCTTGGCGTTATCCTTTACAACCTGGTTAAAAGCGTAAAGAATCTTATTGTTTTATCCTAAGTTACCTGGAGCGGCCGTACAGCTCCTTCTCAACCTGAGAGAGCGTTATCCCCTGCCCTGTCAACAACACCAGCAGATGGTAGATCAGGTCGGCCGACTCATATAGTAACCTTTCTTTATTTCCCGCCATAGCTTCAATCACCGTTTCTACGGCTTCCTCTCCTACTTTCTGCGCCATGCGTCCTGTCCCGGATTGGAACAACGACGTGGTATAAGAGCCTTCCGGCATGGTTTGCCTGCGTTGCCCAATCAACTTTTCCAACGCTTTTATAAACCCCTCTTGTGCCGGCAAATCAAAACACGACTCCGTTCCCATATGACACACAGGTCCCGCCGCAGTCACCTTCACCAGCAGCGTATCCTTGTCGCAATCCGCATAAATATCCTGCGGCCCCTCAATATATAAATAATTACCACTGGTCTCTCCCTTGGTCCACAGGCACTTTCGGGACCGGCTGTAAAAAGTCACCTTATGACTTTCCAGCGTCTTATCATAAGCCGGGACATTCATATAGCCCAGCATCAATACTTTTAACGTAGTGCGGTCCTGCACAATGACCGGCAAGAGCCCGTTGCCTTTATCAAAATCCAACTGATCCATTTTTCTTCCGTTTTTAAGATTATCTAACAGGTATTTTATTGTCTTTTAAAGCTTGTTTTAACGCTCCAATCCCTATCTGTCCGTAGTGAAACACCCCAGCCGCCAGCGCAGCGTCGGCACTGTAAGGCCCCGCGAGCACTTCCACAAAATCCTGTATACTTCCCGCCCCGCCCGAGGCAATCACCGGCAGGGACAATTCCCTGCTGAGCCTTCGGCAGGCATCACAAGCATACCCTTGCTGCGTCCCGTCATGGTCCATAGAGGTAAACAGAATCTCCCCCGCCCCTAAATCCTGTAACTCCCGCGCCCAGGAAAAGAGTTCCTTCTGCGTGGGCACCGTCCCGGCGTGGGTGGTCACCCGCCACACCCCCTCCACGGAACGGGCATCAACGGCCGCCACAATACACTGCGACCCGAACTGCCTGCTCAGTTCCCCCACCAGAGCCGGACGCATTACCGCGGCCGAGTTGACCGCCACTTTGTCCGCGCCCGCCTGCAGCAGCACCCCGGCATCGTGCACCGAGGCAATGCCTCCCCCCACCGTAAAGGGAACGGTAAGGCAGGCGGCCATGCGCTCCACCAGCTGCACAAAGGTCTTGCGCCCTTCCAGGGTGGCACTGATATCCAGAAAGACCAGTTCGTCCGCTCCTTCGCTGTTGTAGCGGGCCGCCATCTCCACCGGGTCGCCTACATCGGCCAGATTCTTGAACCGGACCCCTTTTACGGTTTTCCCCTCCTTAATGTCCAGACAGGAAATAATTCTTTTAGCCAACATCTTGCAGCCCTCCCTCATAAAAAGCCCTGCCCACCACGGCCTGAGTAATCCCCACCGCTTCCAGCGATTCCAGGTGCGCGCGGGTGCAGATGCCGCCGCAGGCCACAAACCTCACCTGCGGATATTGTGTTACCAGCGAAGTATACCATGCCAGGTCGGGCCCCTGCATCATCCCGTCGCAGGCCACCTGCGTGCAGTGTACCGTCTGCAGCCCGGCACTCAGAAACTGTCGCATTAGGTAATTGAAGGGATGGGATACCGTCTGCTGCCAACCCTTAACCGCCAGACGGCCTTCCCTCAAGTCAGCCCCCCAACTGAGGCGGTCACCTCCGTAACGCACCAGCCACTCTTCCATTTTTTCCGAATCCGTTACGGCCACACTGCCGCAAATGACCCGCTCCACGCCGGCGGTGAAGGCGCGTTCCAGGGCCTCGGCCGTCTTGATGCCGCCTCCGAATTCTATGTTCAGGCCGGTGCGCTCGCGGATACTGCTGAGAATTTTCCACGTGGAGTGTTCGGGCCGGTTGCTCCGAGCTCCTTCCAAGTCCACAATGTGGAGGCGTTTGTAGCCTTGAGCGGCAAAATGCAGGGCCATCTGCAAGGGCTCCTGCGGATAAAAGGTGCATTGGCCGTAATTTCCCTGACGCAACCGCACGCATTTTCCGTCCATAAGGTCTATGGCAGGAATGATTTCTATTGACATAAGTTCAAAAAGTTTGAAAGTACACGTTCGCCGGCCAACCCGCTTTTTTCCGGGTGGAACTGGCATCCAAAAAAATTCCGGTACTGCAGGGCCGCGCTCAAGGGGCTTCCGTGACGGGTGACGGCAACGGTGCAAGGACCGGGATCCACTGCATAGGAATGCACAAAATACATATATACGCCTTCTGTAAGTCCTTCAAAAAGAGGACCATTAACGGTCTCCAGCGTATTCCATCCCATATGGGGAATTTTAATCCCTTCTGCCGGATACATCCGCCGCACCTCTTGGGAAAAGACCCCAAGGCAGGCGGTATCCCCTTCTTGCGAGTGACTGCACAACACCTGCATACCCAGGCATATTCCCAACACCGGACAGTCCAGAACAGGAATGACCTTGTCCAGGCCGCTCAGCATTAATTGCTCCATGGCCCAGCGGGCCTCGCCCACTCCGGGCAACAACACGCCGTCACAGCCGGCCAGGTCGTCCGGATCACACACCATTTTACAGGGTGCCTGGAGACGCGCCAACGCATTTTCCACCGACCTCAGATTGCCGGTTTTGTAATCCACTATACCTATCATAGCATACCTTTACTACTGGGGACGCCCCCGTTCCACTGATTTTTAGCTACCGCCGCCCGCAACGCCCTGGCAAAAGCCTTGAAGACCGCTTCAATGATATGGTGGTCGTTGGCCCCCGAGGCACTGATGTGCAGGTTGGCGTGCAGGTGTTGCGCCAGTGTCTTGAAGAAATGCGGAAACTGTTGCGTATGCATATCGCCCGTCATGGCGTCGGTAAACGCCACATTCCAGCTAAAGTCCGTACGACCGCCCAGATCCAACAGCACGGTGGCCTGCGCCTCATCCATGGGTAGACAAAATCCGTAACGTTCTATTCCGCAACGGTTTCCAAGAGCCTTAGAAAGGGCATCACCCAGCGCAATGGCGGTATCTTCCACCGTATGATGGTCGTCCGTGGCCAAATCGCCCTCGGCATCAATGGTTAAAGCTATACCTGAATGAACTCCTATCTGTTCCAGCATATGGTCAAAAAAATTGAGCCCCGTATCTATGCGCGGCGCCTCGGCGGATTCCAGGTCTACGTCCACGCGCAGGGCCGTCTCACGTGAGGTTCTGCTCACAAACCCCCTGCGCTCCGCCCCGCCTTGCAGCACCTCCAGAAGCCGTCGGTTTTCCGCGGGAGTTCCCACACTGATGCGCAAACAATCCTCACAACCGTACAACGACGACCGGTCCCTCACCACAATGCCCGCCCGCAGAAGCTTTTCAAACACGGCCTCGTGCTGCGCAAACCGTACCAGCAGAAAATTTCCGGCCGAGGCAAACACCCGCACCACCCCGGGACAACCATTCAGAGCGACCGCCAGGGCGTCCCGCTCACGGCAGAGGGTGTCCACGCGGCGGCGGAAAGCCTGCCGCAGGGCCAGCTGCCGGCAAACGGTCCGCTGGGTCAGGATATTGATGTTGTAGGGATACTTTACACGGTTCATGGCATCAATGATTACCGGATGGGCAAATGCCATTCCCAAGCGCAATCCGGCCATACCCCAGGCTTTTGACAGGGTCTGAAGAATCACCAGACGCGGGTATTCCGCCAACCGGCCACTCCACCCCTGCGTACCGCTAAAGTCAATGTAAGCCTCGTCCAGCACCACAATACCGTCAAAGGAGCAGAGGATCCTTTCAATTTCCGCGTCATCCAGCAGATTGCCCGTGGGGTTGTTGGGCGAGCAAAGAAATATCAGCCGCGTGTCGGGTCGTACTTTGGACAGCAGTGCCGCGGCATCCAGCGTGAAATTGTCCCCAAGAGGGGCATAAATGACTTCCACATTGTTGATACGGGCCGCCACGGCATACATGCCGTAAGACGGTTCCATAATGACGACGCTGTCACGCCCGCTGCAGCAAAACAGGCGGAACATGAGGTCAATGGCCTCGTCGCTGCCGTTGCCGGTGAAAATCCGGGCGGGCGAAAGGTGTTTGATTTGGGAAAGTAAGGCCTTCACCTCTCCCGCATAGGGTGACGGATAGCGATTAAAACCGTTAGTGTAGGGATTTTCGTTAGCGTCAAGATATACTTCCATAGGTTGCGAGCAGTCGTCACGGGCGGTGGAATAGGCGTTCAGGTTACGGATGTGAGGCTGGAGATAGTCTTCTATAGATTTCATAACCTGACTTTTACAGCATTTATATGCGCTTCAAAGCCCTCGGCCTGTGCCATGGCCTCTATGACGGGTTCCAGACTTTTAAGGCCTTCCGGAGTGATGTCCTGCAGGGTGATTTGTTTGGTAAAGCTGTCGGTACTGACGCCGCTGTACGCTCTGGCCCAGCCGCCTGTAGGCAGGGTGTGGTTGGTCCCGCTGGCGTAATCTCCGGCGCTTTCAGGGGCAAAATTCCCCAAAAAGATGCTGCCGGCGTGGACTATTTCTTTGGCAAAACCGTAGGGGTCTTTGCAACTGACAATCAAATGTTCGGGGGCCATACTGTTGACTTTGTCTATCAGTTGCGCGCGGGTTTCTACAGTTTCTATTATGCTGTTTTTCAACGATTTTTCTATAAATGAATATTTTGGAAATTGTGCTGCCTGCTGCTGCAACCGTTCTTTTACCTTGGCAGCCAGCAAGGTGTCCGTGGTAATGAGAGCGGCGCGACTGTCCGGTCCGTGTTCCAATTGAGAAAGAAAATCGGCGCAGACAAAAAGGTCATTGGCACTGTCATCGGCCGCAATGACCACTTCCGAGGGACCCGCAGGCAGGTCCGTGGCGCACACCTGTGCCCCCACCCATTGTTTGGCGGCGGTCACATAGGCGTTGCCCGGGCCAAAGATCTTGTCCACCCTGGGGATGGTTTCGGTACCGTAGGCCATGGCCCCTATGGCGGCTGCGCCGCCCGCCTTGAAGATTTCGGTTATGCCGCACTCCCGGGCGCAATACAGGATTTCAGGAGCTACTGTACCGTCCGCACGGGGCGGAGTACACAAAATCACACGGGGACAACCGGCCAGACGGGCGGGAATTCCCAGCATCAACACGGTAGAAAACAAGGGGGCGTTGCCTCCGGGAATGTATAATCCCACGGTCTGAATAGGCACGCTGCGACGCATACAGATTACCCCGGGCATGGTCTCGACCTTAAGGTCTTCACGCAACTGGGCCCTGTGAAAGGTTTCAATGTTCCTGGCGGCCACCGCAACGGCCTGTTTGAGTTTCTCCGGGATGACGTCACAGGCCTGTTGTATTTGCTGTTTGTCCACCCGCAGGTTTTCCCGGGTCAGAGAAGCTTTGTCAAACAATTGTGCGTAATACAGCAGGGCCTCGTCGCCGCTGCGCTTTACGTAATCCATAATGCTTTTTACACTTTCTGTTGTTTCCATGGTATAGTTATAAATTAAAGAATCATTTTTTCCAGGCTGAGCACCAGAATGTCCTCGGCCCCAATTTCCTTCAGCTGGCCCACCTTATCCCATATTTGCGACTCGTCAATCACGGCGTGCAGGGCACTCCAGCCGTCCTGCGCCAGCGGCAGCAATGTGGGGCTCTTCATGCAGGGCAGTATATCTATGGCCAGATCCACCTGCGCCGTGGGGATGTTAAACAACACGTATTTCTTGCCCCTACTGCGTTTGACGGCGTTAAAGCGAAAAATAAGGTCCTCCATCACTTGGCGTTTTTCGGCGTTCATACCGGGGTAACCAATCAGAAGCGCCTCGGATTCCATTACCCGTTCCACTTCCTTCAATCCATTGGACAGCAAGGTGCTGCCGCTGCTTACAATATCAAATACGGCATCGGTCATACCAATGGAAGGGGCAATTTCAACTGACCCCGCAATGGGTTCTATCTGGCAGTTAATCTGTTGCTTGTCAAAATAATCACGCAAAATGGACGGATAGGAAGTGGCCACTTTTTTGTCGGTAAACCAGCCAATTCCGGTATAGGTCTCTTTGTCGGGGATGGCCAGAGAAAGGCGGCAACATCCAAAACCGGTGCGGTACAGAGTATCCACGTTGAATTTGTGTTCCATCACCTCGTTCCGCCCCACAATGCCGCCGTCGGCAATGCCCAGGGAGACCGCCCGGGGGATGTCGTCATCACGCAGGTAAAGCACTTCCACGGGGAAATTCCGGGATGTGCACAGCAGGCAGCGCTTGGTGTCATCCATTTGAATTCCTGCATCGCGCAGTAACGACAGGCTCTCTTCACTTAACCTGCCTTTGGTTTGAATAGCTATGCGTATCATAAAAATGTGTGTATAAAAAATAAAAAAGGCTTGCCTTTGTCGGCAAGCCTTGTAATTGGTAAATTTGTCACTTTTCTTTACCTGCATACAACATCTGCCAACCGTAAACACGGATGGTGGTGATGATGATGGATGTGGTGTAAAGAGTGAATAATCATATTTGATGTTTTTGTAAAAACAAAGTAAACAGTTTGCTTCCAAATTGCCAAATTAATATTAATTAGTAATAAATGTGAAAGACAAGCCGTTGCATAGACAATTAATTATTAACTTTCGTTCCTAAAACAGTTACAAAAAACAACCTGAACCACACATTATGAAAAAACAACTCAAGGTTATAGCGGCATTTGCACTCATTCTGCCGCTTTTGGCTTCCTGTAGCAGTGAGCCTGCCAAAGAAAAAATGAGTATTGACTATCAACAGTATACTTTGGACAATGGTCTAAAAGTAGTGTTACACGAGGACCATTCGGATCCTATTGTCAGTTTGGCCATTCAATTTCACGTAGGCTCAGGCCGGGAAAAGGAAGGCAAAACCGGTTTTGCCCATTTCTTTGAACACATGTTGTTCCAGCGCTCTGAAAACCTTCCCCGCAACGCTTTCTTCCAGAAGATTGCCTCTATGGGCGGTGATTTCAACGGAGGTACCGGTCAGGACGGTACCGTATATTATGAAGTGGTTCCACGCGATGCTCTGGAAAAGGTACTGTGGATGGAATCGGATCGTATGGGTTTCTTTATCAACACCGTCACCCAGGCCGGTCTGGACCGCGAAATTGACGTCATTCTCAACGAGAAACGCCAGACGGCCGACAACCGCGCCTACGGACAACTCTCGGCAATTATGGGCGAGGAAATGTATCCTGCAGGCCATCCTTACAGCTGGAGCGTAATCGGCAAGATGGACGATATCCGGTCGGCCACCATTGAAGACGTAAAAGAATTCTACACTACCTATTATATTCCCCGCAACGCCACCTTGTCTCTGGCCGGCGACTTTGACCCCGCCACTGCCAAAGAAATGATTCAAAAATATTTTGGTGAAATTGCGCAAGGCGCCGAAATTCAGAAACCGCAACCCTGGGCTGCCAAACTGGACCAGGCAAAGAGAGTGGTCTATGAAGACCCGTTTGCTCCCCAGCCCCTTTTGATTATGGCATTCCCCACGGTGGAACAATACCACAAAGATGCCCCCGCTCTGGATATGATGTGCCAGTTGATGGGTGGCAGCAAAAAGTCTCCGCTGTATAAGACCATTGTAGAAACCAATCTAGCTGCCAGTGTATACGGAGGCAACTCCGCTCAGGAAGTGGCCGGTGAAGTGGACCTGGAAATTCAGGCTTACGACGGCATTTCCCTGGACACCGTTTATGCGGCCATTGAAAAAGCCTTCCAAATGTTTGAAGCCAACGGCGTGGACCAGACCGAGATGCAGATGATCAAGGCTATGCAAGAACGCAACGTATACAACACCTTATCCAGCGTCAACAACAAAGCCATCTATTTTGCCCGCAATACGGAATACGGCGGCAAACCCGACCGTTTCATTGACGACCTGGAAGCTTTCAAGGCCGTGACCGCGGAAGATGTAATGCGCGTATACAACCAGTATATCAAAGGTGCCAACTACCTGGCCATAAGCATGGTTCCCAAAGGACAAGGCGCATTGGCCCTTAGCGGTTCCGTTCCTGCCAAGGTGGAAGTGGAAAACATTGAAGATGCATCCAGTCAGCAGACCAATTCTCAGGCAGGTGCCATTGTGGATGATGAATACCAGCGTACCCCCTCGGCCATTGACCGTTCGGTGGAACCTTCCTATATGAGTAATGCTCCCGAAATCACTCTGCCTGTATCCTGGAGCAAAACTTTGGCTAACGGTATGGTACTCACCGGCATTACTCAGAATGAAGTGCCTCTTATCACCTTTGACATTGTACTCAAAGGCGGTCAGTTGCTTGATCCCGCCGACAAACAGGGCGTGGCTTCCCTGAACGCCGCTCTTATGAATGAAGGCACCGCTTTGCGTACGGCCGAGGAAATAGAACAGGCTCTCAATCTGTTGGGTGCCAGTGCCAGTGCTTATTCCAGCAAATCTTCCATGGGTATCAGCGGCAACTGTCTGGCCCGCAATTTCACCCAGGTGATGGCTATTGTGGAAGAAATGTTGTTGCAGCCCCGTTTTGACCAGGCCGCTCTGGAACGTGAAAAGAATCGCGTGGTAGCCCGCATCCAGCAGAATGCCAAGAACCCCTCTTCCATTGGTTCTCAGACTATGAAAGACTTGCTCTACGGCAAGGAAAGCGTCATTGCCGTTCCCACATACGGTACACAGGCAAGCCTCGGTACCATTACCATGGATGACATCAAGACATTCTACGCCGCCAATTATTCTCCCAAGTTGGCTTCCGTTATTGTTACCGGTGACATTGACATGGCCGGTTGCGAAAAAGCACTCGCCTCTCTCGGTGCCAACTGGAACGGTGCTGATGTAACTGTGGTTGAAGGTGTTCCTGAAGTTAAGCCGGTTGGTGGCAAGTTGTATTTTGTAGACTTCCCGGGTGCCAAACAGTCTTACGTGATGGTGGGTGGTCCTTCCAAATCATACGCAGACCCCGACTATTATGCGCTGGAGGTGCTCAACTTCAAGTTGGGTTCGGGTTCCAACGGACAGTTGTTTGACGTATTGCGTCTGCAAAGAGGGTATACATACGGAGCCTACTCTTCCTTCTCGCCCTATAAGACCTACGGTAACTTTACGGCGTATTCCAGCGTACAGTCCACTGTTACCAAAGAATCCGTGGATTTGTTCAAAGACATCATCGGCAATTTTGGTCCCCGCATGACACAGGAAATGCTGGATTCCACCAAGGACGCTCTATTGCGCTCTCAGGCCTTTGCCTTTGAAACCCAACGCAGTGTGCTGGGTATGTTAAAGGAAATCTATCTGGAAGACCTTCCGGCAGACTTTGTCAAATTGCAGGAAAACACGGTAAAGGCCGCTACACTGGATCAGATTAAGGAACTTGCCACCAAGTACTTTGACAGCAACAACCTTACCTTTGTGGTAGTGGGTGATGCCAAGAGTCAGCTGAAGAACCTCCCGGGTGCCATTCTGGTGAAGTAACTTTTACATATACAATAAGCAAGGGTGACTATGCAATAGCCACCCTTTTTTATTTTGAGGTTACACCCGCGCCTCCGGCGGCTGGCCCCTGCGCAGCACCGGCGGTACCGGAGGTCGTTGTGAATTGCCATTCGCCGACGGGTTGGCGCTCGAACCGCTCCTTTTAGCCGGGTCCCCGCGTCGCGGTGCCCCGTCTAACGTCGGGTGTCGCGCCATTACGGTCATCCGCGTGGCGTGTCAAAATAAATTTTGCCCCGCCCCACAGCTGCCCGTAACCCCCTTGCTCCATGACAATTCACACTCCCGCCGCCTTCAGCTGCGCAGGGGCCAGCCGCCGGAGGCGCGGGTAAAAAACTACATAGGTTTCAGATTATTATTCAACCGATCCACAATCTTCTCCAACCGCTTCTGACGGGTGGGCTCCGATTTGGCCTCAAAATAGAATCCGGTATAAGTGCGCTGCACAGAAGGACTCATAGCCAGCAGGTGGGTATAGGCCGGTTGAAAGGGCTCCACCATCCGCAAAAATTCCTGTATCTGCTCCGGACTCACCGTATGGCATTTAGAGGCATCCCACTGCCCGTTCTTTTTGGCGTACTCAACGGCTTTCAAACCCTCCGGCATCATAAGGCCTCTTTCCGTCAACCGCACCACCAGCGCCCTGTTCTTGTCGGACCACATACTATTGGGCCTGCGGCGGGCAAAATATTTTTTATACCTGTCCTTGTCAATGGATTGCAATTGCCCGTCAATCCAGCCGAAGCACAACGCCTCTTCCAGCGCATCATTGGCCGACAAAGTTTTCAAGGCAGCCGTCTTACCGAATTCCAGCCAGACGCCCTCGGCGGTTTCCCCGTTGGCACCCAGCCATTCCCTGAAAAGTGCTCTGGTCTCAAAAATCATGACACAGCAAATCAATATAAATAATACCGTGCCGACAATTCCCTGAACCCCTCCACATCCTTGTACCAATAATCCTTGATATCCTCAAACAGATAACGTTCCGCAAATTTGGAAGTAATGTACGGACTGCCGCACACCTTGGTAATGGCGGGCAGGTCAAAGTGAATATCGGGATTCAGCTTGTGAAGCTCCTGAATCACATAAAAATTGACATCAGTCAGCGGCGCCGCGGCCGGGTCAATCAAATGCACCTGCACCCCGGTAAGGGTTTTGCCTTGGCCTCGGCTATAAAAAGGACGGAAATAAATAGGGCGGAAATGGATGCCCGGCAACGCCAGGGCATTGAGATTGCGCGCAAGAAGCTCAGGTTCAATAAGGGTGTCTGCCGGAGCAAACAACTGGAACGGAAGCGTATAGCCCACCCCTATGGAAAGAGAAGGCAAATCGCCCGCAATTCCGCTGAGCGGATAAAAGAAAGAGGTAACAGCCTGCGGAATATGCGGGGACGAGGCAATCCAGGGCAACCCCGTCTTGTCATAAAACATATCTCTTTTCCAGCCTTCCATGGGAATCACTTGTAACTTGCACTGCAAACTCTGCCCCGGTTTGGCACCGGAACCGAGCATCCGCTGGCCGTTGAGCAACAGCGCCAACTCGCCGCAGGTCAGCCCGTATACGTAGGGAATGCGGTACTGGCTCACAAAAGTGAAACAACCGTCTTCCACGTACGAACCTTCCACCTTCAGTCCCCCGATGGGGTTGGGACGGTCAAGCACTATAAATTCAATCTCCAGCTCGGCACAAGCCTCCATTGCCAGGCCCATAGTGGATATATAGGTGAACGAGCGGGACCCCACGTCCTGTATGTCGTATACCATTACGTCAATACCCTGCAGCATTTCTTTGGAAGGCTTGCGGTTGGGCCCGTAAATGGAATACACCGGCAGTCCGGTGGCAGGGTCGGTACTGTGTCCCACCAGATCTCCGGCATGCGCTTCCCCGCGAACACCGTGCTCGGGGCCGTACAGCGCCACCAGTTTCACATTGGGGGCATTAAAAAGAATATCAATGGTAGAGGTAAGCGAGTTGTCCACCCCGGTGGGATTGGTGATGAGCCCTACCCTTTTGCCCTCCAGACAAGCAAAACCGGAAGCCTTGAGCACTTCCAGGCCCGTCTTGATGGTGATGTTACTTGCCGAGGCCACCGCTGCGACCGTCTTCGGTTCAGGCGCCGCCGCGGCTTTCCGACCGTTCTGTCCGGCACAGGAACCCGTTACAAACAGTGCCATACAGCACAATATTGTCCATTTTTTCATTGTCAGATTTCGCTAATTGGTTTTCCGCCCAAAATTATCGGGCAATTTTCTTTTTACAAGCACAGAAGCCAGAATACCTGGCAACGTGCACAGGCACACCCAAATAAAGAATTTCTCGTAGCCAATGGCATCCTGGATGGCTCCGGCCACCATACCCGGCAGCATCATGCCCAGGGCCATGAAGCCGGTACTGATGGCGTAGTGCGACGTCTTATGCTCGCCCTCGGCAAAATAGATCAGGTACAGCATAAATGCGGTAAAACCAAAGCCGTATCCCAGTTGTTCACAGGCCACTGACGCAATGACAATCCACACATTATCGGGAAGGGTATGTGCCAGATATACATACACCAGGTCGGGAAGGTTTATGGCCAGTGCCATGGGTATGATCCATTTGCGCAAACCACCGCGCGACACCGCTATCCCGCCGATAATTCCACCCAAAAGCAAGGCTATCACGCCAATGGTACCGTAGACCATCCCCACCGTGGCCGTGTGCAACTGTAAACCGCCCGCCTGCGGTGTGTCCAGCAGGAAAGGCGAGGCAATCTTGACCAGTTGAGATTCCCCCAGACGGTAAGTCAGGATAAAAAAGAACGCCAGTCCCAGGTCCTTCTTCTTGAAGTAGGCGCTAAAAGTCATAAAGAAGTCTTTCAGCAAACCTAAAGGAGTGATGTTGCCACGCGAGACATCGCTGGCGGGTTTGGGCAACACAAAATAATGATACAGCGTCAAACCAATGAAAATGGCGGCCAGCAGGTAGAAAGAAATGCTCCAGGCCATAGGGATGTTTCCCTTCATTCCCGGAATAAGCTTGCCTTCTTCCAAAAGACCGGCAAACATCACCAGAATACCCTGCCCGAAAATGGTGGCAAAGCGGTAAAACGTGTTGCGGATGCCCACAAAAAACGACTGTTCTCCCTGGTCAAGCGCCAGCATATAAAATCCGTCCGCCGCAATGTCGTGAGTGGCACTGCTGAAGGCCATCAGCCAGAAGAAAGCCAATGTGGCTTTCACAAAGAACGCGGTGGGCAGGGTAAAGGCCACACCGGCAAAGCCTACGGCCACAAAACTCTGCATCAGCACCACCCACATGCGTTTGGTCTTGATAAGGTCCACAAACGGGCTCCACAGCGGCTTGATTACCCATGGAATATACAACCAGCTGGTATACAGGGCAATATCCGTATTGGACAGGCCCAGACGTTTGTACATGATTACGGCTATGGTCATTACGGCCACATAGGGTAGCCCCTGCGCAAAATACAGCGTAGGAATCCAGGCCCAGGCATTCGTTTTTTTATTGTTTGCCATTATTCATACATTTTAACAAGTTTAGCGGAAGGATAGTAATGCGCCAGCATCTGGTCATAGGTATACCCTTTGGACGCCATTACGGCCCCTCCTATCTGGCAGAAACCCACCCCGTGCCCCCAGCCGGCTCCGGTAAATACAAATCCCTTAGAAGTTTTGTCCACCACAAAGGCACTGGAATACAGATGCGAACGCGAGAAAGCCTTACGGATAAGCAATTCTTTGCCCAGCACCATAGTGCGCAACGACCCCTTCAGACGCAATTTGCAGATACGTCCCGATGCGCCGCGCTCCAGCGGCTCAATGGATTCAATAAGGCCAAAGTCCACTCCCAGACGCTCTTTTACGATTTCTGACAACTCGGCGGCCGTATACTTCACCTCCCAACGGTAAAACTGCGTGGTCTCCCGGTCGTACGTGTTAAGTACCTGCCCCAATATTTCCTTGTCCTGCGTATTGCAGAAAGCCGGCGGATTGCTTTTAATCCATATCTCGGCCTGCACGGAATCCGTCAGGTCCGGGGCCGGCAGAAAGTCGGGAAGCGCTTCCCCGTCATAGACCCCCTGCAGGTAGGGATAGTCGGTATTGCCCCACGCCGTGGAAAAACGTTCCATATAGCCCCCGCAACATTTGGAAAAACGGGTGTCGCAGATTTTCCCGTCACTTTCCAGCACTTCCCCCCTGGTGGCGTCCACCGCACCGCGTACATTTTCATAAGACAAAGACGGCCTTGTAATGCCCTGGTAGCGTTGGCAATGGTCGTCGGCGCACACGTCAAAAAGCACGTGGTCTTCTCGGTCCCACCATTTGATCCATTGGTCCGGAGTAAGCGTTCCACAGTCGTCTGCTTCCGGGTGCGGGGCCGATGTATATCTCCCCATCTGAGATAGCAACCAACTGCGAGAAATCACCGCGTGCGCCTTCAAATATTCGCTTTGGCAGGTGGCACTCATTTCCGAGGCTATCACGCTGACCAGATATTGCTCTACGGAAAGGATATTGACCGCCCGTACCTGATTGTCTTCCGGAACAAAAGCCAGAGAACCTTCAAAGCGCTGGTTCTCTTTGCGTTCCCAATGGAAACCTATCCCAATGACCACGTCCTTGAGCAGAAAATTGCATTCGTCAGCCGACGGTTCAAACAGCAACCTGTCATAGAGACCTCCCTCAAACAGCAATTTGCCGTCACGCAGAGACACCTCACCCGGGCCCGAATACCCTCCAAAGGATCCGTTCAGTTCAAACTGAATGGAAGCGGCACGCAGAATGCCTACTTCAATTGTTTTCTGGCTTGAAGTTCCCATGTGCGGATACGGTCTTTATACAGGTTGTTGGCATTGGTCTTTTCTATTTCCAGCGCGGCATCCGAATTCCCTTCCCAGCGGCGGCAGCAATATACCACATCGTAGACTCGGCCAATCTGGTATTTGCGGGAAAAGTTGAGTCCCAGCGAATAGTCTTCCCCATAATTGGTATTGGGCAGCAACACCTCTCTCAATATGGGGGTATAGAACGCTCTGGGTGCTCCCAAGCCGTTGATGCGCAGCGCGTTGTTGCGTCCGTTTTCCGGAGTCCATTCACGGTGGTCAATAATGCCGGGAGGCAGCGTCTCCATATGAAAATTGGTCATACGGTAAGTACCCACCACCATAGCGCAGTGCTGCGCATAGAAGGCATCCACCATTTTCTGCAGGGAATCGGGACCGGAATAGACATCATCACTGTCCAGCTGGACAATGAACTTTCCGCACTTGGGATGGTGCAGTGCCGTATTCCACAGCCCGCCCACAAACAAGTCCCGGCGTTCGGGAGTAATAAAAATGAGCCTGGGATCTCCGGTAAACTGTTCCACTATGGACACCGTACGGTCCTGGCTGTGATGGTTCACCACTATCACATTGTATTTGAAGGTGGTAACCTGGCTCAAGGCCGACTTTACGGCATCGGCAATGGTCCGTTCACGGTCTTTCACCGGAATCATAACCGTGGCTTCGTATTCAAAAGAGTCCTCATTAAAAGAAATGGGTTCAAACACAGGTTCCAGGTAAGCTCCTACGGCCTTGAGGTGTTCGGTGCAGGCCTTCTCCATGTCAATCTGCACAGCTCGGTTCTTGGGGTCCACATAGTCAAATAATTTCTGACCGCTCTTGCGGGTATCGGTTTCAATTTCCGTATACAGCAACTCGTTAATATGTACCAGGCCGGCGGCCCGGCTCACCGCCAGACGCAAATTGTACATCCCGGCATAGGGATAATCCCCCTTGGTCTGAGCCACGGCTTCCTTTACACGAGAAGTCCTGTAAAACAATACCGACCCGAAGTTGAAATCATCACGCAACGCACCTTCCTGACAAACAATCAGCGGCATTTTACGACGTTGTCCGTCAATGATCTGGAAATGGTCGGCATACAACATTCCGGCCTGCGAATCGTCACCCAGACGTATAAAACGCTCCAGTGCAAAATAGCCGGGTTCCAGGGTGGTATACTTAGTGTAAATAAGACAGTAATCGGCAGAAGCCGCACGGGAAATGGCGGCCACAGTGACCGACGAATTAAGGTTGTCCGTGACAATCACGGGGTACCCCGATTCACTGAGATTTTCATCTTTAGAAGTGGACAGCAAGAAGATACGGTTTACTGTCTCTTGCCTGGACAAAAAAGACAAAGTGGCCGCCACTTGTTCCAAAGAGACGGCCGGTATAAAACAATCAACACGTTTCATTAATTATAGAGAATATATTATGTATATTAGACAAAGGTAATAAACTTTTAATCTACTTTTGTATCTAAACCAAAACTTAAACCATGACAAACCTATCACGCTCTGTGGCCTTGTGCTGCGCCCTTTTGTGGTTTTTTGCACCTTCGGCCGCAGGACAGGACTATCAACCTATCATTGACCATTATTCCCAAGAGGCTGACGTCTACTCCCCCATCTATAACGGTAAATTTCCCCCGCAATACCACAGTCGCTACCTGGGCACCTTCTATCTGGATTCAGAGGAATTCCTCCCCGGGACGGTAGTGTACAACGGGAAACTCTATACAGATGTGGAGCTCAATCTGAACGCTCACCTGGACGAGCTATACATTGTCATCCGCAAATACCACACCCAATCCGTAATGTTGAAAGACTACGTCAGCGAATTCACCATCGGTGACAAAGCCTTTACCAAAATTCTGTTCAAAGACTGGCCCGGTGCCCCGCGCGAAGGTTATTTTCAAGTACTGCATAACGGAGAAAGAATCAAAGTATTCAAATGGACCCACAAATCCTATAACAAGGCCAATCCTTCCGAGACGCAAGCTTCCTATGTCTTTGATTCCAGATTTTTCTACTATGTAGTCAAAGACGGGGTGTTCATCCCCGTCAAGAACAAAGGTTCGTTCCTTAAAGCTTTAAGCTCACACAAAAAAGAGGTTAAAGACTATATAGGGCAACATAAACTTATCTTAAAAAAAGAGGCAAGAGACCAGTCTTTTGCCGCTTGCGCTGCTTATTATGAAACGCTGTAATCTTCTATTCATCGGCTTCCTGATGACCTTCACGCCCCTGCTGCACGCACAGGAAACAGACAGGGATTACCGACTGCGCTACATCACCGTAGACTCTCTCGTACAAATTCTGGAAAGCCAGACGCCCTACCGTTTCTATTACTCGGACCACCAGACGGACACCCTGCTTATAAGTATTTCCACTCAAGGGGGAAATACACTCAGCGTATTGGATGCCGAGCTGCGCAAGTACGGTTTTTCACTCAGCCGTGCCCGGGGCAACCAATTGTACATTATTAAGGGGACGGCTCCGCAAACAAGCTTGCCCGTTGACTTTTACCAGGCCCGTCAGGATTTGGACATTGCCTCGCAAGGCTACGCGGCCCAGCAGGATCTACAGGCCGCCGCCACAGCAGCCGACTCGGAAAACCGCCTGTACACCTTGGGAGACCCTCAGCAAGCCGACCTTCCCGGCGAGGTACGTCTTACCGGATACCTGCGCGACCGCCTTACCGGCCAGCCGGTGCCCGGCATCAGCATCTTCTCTGAGGACAAAAAAAGCTATGGACAATCAGACACTTACGGATTTTACTCCATGACTCTTCCCCGCGGTTACACCACCGTGATGATACAGGGTTTCGGCTACAAGGAATCGCACCGCGACCTGCGCATCTTCTCTGACAGTGCCCTGGATATCAATATTGAAGAGGAAGTTTACGCCCTGCAGGGCATTGTCATATCGGCCGAGAAAATGGAAAACGTGCGCAACGTGCAGATGGGCGTAGAGAAAGTGCGTGCCGACCGCATCCGCCACGTCCCCATGGCCTTTGGCGAGGCCGATGTAATCAAAGTGGTCCTGACCCTGCCCGGTGTCAAATCGGTAGGTGAAGTCTCCGGCGGATTCAACGTCCGTGGCGGTGCCGCAGACCAGAACCTGATTCTGTTCAACGAGGGTACGGTCTACAACCCATCCCACCTGTTCGGACTGTTTTCTCTGTTCAACAACGACATTGTCAGCAATATAGAACTGTACAAAAGTTCCATTCCGTCGCGTTACGGCGGCCGCATATCTTCCGTACTGGAAGTCAACTCGCGCGAGGGCAACAAAAACAAATTCACCGGTTCGGCCGGTATAGGTATCCTTACCAGCAAAGTAAATGTGGAAGGACCCATTGTGAAAGAAAAGACTTCCTTTATTCTGGCAGCCCGCACCACTTATTCCGACTGGATATTCGGTCTTATTCCGGAAAACAGCGGTTATAGTGACGGCACGGCCAACTTTTACGACCTCAATGCCGGTATCAGCCACAAATTCAATGATAAAAACTTCCTGTATGTAAACGGATACTATTCCCGCGACCATTTCTCTTTTGACAACTTGAGTTCCTACAAATACAACAACGCCAACGCTTCCGTCAAATTCCGCAGCGTACTGAGCGACCGCGCCCAACTGGTGGTTTCCGGAGCCTACGACCAGTACAACTACAAGAACCGTGATACCTCGTACGCTACTGCGGCCTACCAAATGTCTTACAAATTACAGCAGGTAACCTTGAAAGCCGACTACACCCTTCGCCTGCAACAGACACACAAACTCAGCATAGGGGCCAATGCGTATTACTACCGGATCAACCCGGGAAACTACGAACCCTTCGACAACAAATCCTTAGTCACGGAAAAGTATGTGGACAGGGAGCAGGCCATTGACGCCGCCCTCTATGTGGACGACACCTGGGATATCACCCCGGATTTCTCCGTGGAAGCCGGTTTGCGTTATAACTTCTATTCGGCATTGGGGCCCAAGACCTACAACTTGTATGACCCTGCCATGCCGCCCTCACTGGAGACCCTCACCGGAAGCAAAAAAGTGGAACCGGGAAAAATGGTCAAACCTTATAGCGGTCCCGAATTGAGAGCCTCCCTCAGGTACAGCATCACGCCCACCCTGTCGCTAAAGGCCGGTTTCAACAGTATGCGCCAGAACATTCATATGCTCTCCAACACGGCCGTCATCTCGCCCACCGATATTTGGAAACTGTCCGACGCCAATATCCGTCCGCAGAGCGGATGGCAGGCCGCCGCCGGAGTCTACAAAAACTTTTTAAACAATACGCTGGAATGTTCCATTGAAGGCTATTACAAACAGATGAACCACTATCTGGATTATGCGGCCTCGGCCCAACTGCTTATGAACCCGCACGTGGAAACAGACGTCATTGACACCAAAGGCAAGGCCTACGGTGTGGAACTGATGCTCAAGCGCACCCTGGGCCGGCTCAACGGATGGCTTTCCTACACATACTCCCGCACCCAGTTGCGCCAAAACGACTCGGGCACGGGCTTACTGGTCAATAACGGCAACTGGTATCCGGCCGCCTACGACAAACCGCACGACGTCAAACTGGTGGGCAACTTTATGTTCACTCACCGCTTCAGCTTGTCGGCCAATGTGGATTATGCCACCGGACGTCCCATCACCCTGCCCGTGGGTACTTATTATTATCAGGGAGGCTGGCGCCTGTATTACACCGACCGCAATGCCGGACGCATCCCCGACTATTTCAGATTGGACATAGCCTTCAACATTGAACCTTCCCATAAGCTTACCCTCCTCACACACAGCTCGGTGACCATTGGAATTTACAATGTGACAGGCCGCAAAAACCCCTATTCCGTATTCTACAAGACAGAAGACGGACACATCAAATCCTATATGCTTTCCGTATTGGGAAGCCCCATACCCTACATCACCTACAACATTAAATTCTAAGGCACAGTTATGAAAAGTACACATTCAATTTCTCTGATACTATTGTGCTGCAGTCTTTTTTCTTCCTGCATAGTTCCCTTTGAGCCTAAAGAATTGATTGCGGCAGACCCTGTATTGGTGGTGGAAGGCAATATTTCACTGGAAGCTCCTTTTGATATTGTGGTTTCACGTACCGTACCTCTGTCGCAGGGCAATGTGCCGTTGGCAGAGGAGGGTGCCAAAGTGGAAGTGGTGGACCAGAACGGCAAAATCTATTCCGCGGAAAGTGAAGTTACCATTGGACGACATTCCTTTGACATTTCCGGTTTGTCCTTGGACCAACAGATTAAATATTTCCTGCGCATCACCACGGCAGACAATGTAGTTTACGAATCCGAACCGCAACTGCCCATACATACGCCTCCTTTTGAAGTCACCTACGTACAAGATGACGCTAAACGCGAGATGCGCCTTATGGTCAATTCATTTGACGTCGGCGGAAATTCAAAATACTATATGTGGTCATACAAAGAAACGTGGGATTACACTACATTATACACGGCATACTGTATGTTTGACAACGTGGCGGGGCTGATTGACCTTAACGGAACTCCTTATATGCACCGATGCTGGGGCATCCGCTATTCCTCCGACCTGTATCTTGCCAACACGGACAAACTGAGCGAAGACCGTATCAGAGACCTGGTCATTCAGACCATTCCATACGGGGACAACAGTATCACCGAATATTATATGATTTCCGTAACGCAAACCGTTTTGTCCGAACCCGCCTACAGGTATATGGAAAACATGCGCAAGAACTCCAATGACATTGGAGGCCTCTTCTCTCCCCAGCCCAACGAGGTGCAAGGGAACATCACGTGCATCACCCATCCCGATCTGCCGGCCGTCGGTTACGTACTGGTAGGCACCGGTCAGTCGCAAACCTTGCTGGTAGACTGCACCCACCTGCCCCCGGTCAAAGAGTACACTCCCATTGATACCACCATGTCCCTGAGAAGCCCCATCTACGAACTACGAAAACTCTACAATGAGGGCTTCAGACCTTACTACATAGATTTTATGGCCAGCTCCTCTCAATGGACTGAAACGCGCTGCGTGGACTGCCGTGCCCGCGGTGGTAGCCCGGTAGTGCCCGATTACTGGCCCGAATTCCTTCCCAGACTTTAAACTGCGTTTTTGATGAAGAAAATACTGCTTTTCCTATGCCTGGGGCTTTGTACCACCCCTCTGCTGCAAGCCCGGCAACAACACCCTTTGCGTGAACGAATTTACGTGAGCACAGACAAAGAATGTTACCTATGCGGTGAAAATATGTGGCTTTCGCTTTTCTGTTTTGACCTGGAATCGGGCACACCGTCCAATGCCAGCGCTGTGGCCTACATTGAATTGCAAGACCTTGCGCAAACCCGCCTGAGCGCCAAAGCCGCCTTGAAAAAAGGCCGAGGCAGCGCCTGCCTTGCCCTGCCGGCCAACCTGCCTACCGGCACTTACTGCCTTACCGTATATACCAGGTATCAGTATGCCGAGGCCCCCGGCACCCTCTTCCGCAAAATCATCACCCTGTACAACCCGTTGGTCAGTGCCCGTACCCAAACGGTAGCCGTGAACGATACCCTGCAACCCGCCCCTCAGACCTCACGGATGCAGGAAAGCTTCGGCTCGCTTGAGATACAGCCTTCCGCACCCTCGGTGGCCCCGCGTCAGCCTTTTACCCTTACCATTACCAACCCCTTGGCACAAATCGCGCAAACCAGCGTATCGGTATACCGCACGGAAACGTTGAATTACGTACAAAATTCCTCGGTGGCCCAGTACCTGCAGTCACTTTCCAAAGACAACCTTAAGCCTGTTTCCGGAAAGGAAACGGTAGACTATGCCGGTGAGATTCTGATGGGGCACATAGAAAAAGACCAGATTCCCGTCACCGACGTATCCAATTTAGGTCTGCGTGCCGGCCTGGCCATTGCCGGCCCCCAGATACAATTTTTTCTGGGAGAGATATCCGAAAACGGACAGGCCCGCTTTTTCACCTCAAACCTTTATGGGGACGGGGTACTGGTGAGTCAGGTGACGTCTTCTGTGGACAGCGGTCTGTACCGTCTGGTACTTGACTCTGTATTTGCCCACAAATTGCCGGAAACCCTTCCCACACTTTATATCAATCCCAATCAGAAAGAAGAGTTGCTGCAACGTAGTATGGACGTGCAATTGATGAACGCCTACCGGCTGGATACGCTGCACCGCGCCCGGCAACTTTTCCGCAACCTGCTTTATCAGGATGAAGGCGTGGAATATAAACTGGACGAATACACCCGTTTTCCCGTGATGCGTGATGTGATCATAGAATTTGTGAAGGAGGCACGCTGGCGCTCGGACAAAGACGGCGGACACCTATTGCAGGTAAGCATTAAAGATGCCCTTGGCGTGCCCACCTTTATGCCCGAACTGACCCAATCTCTGGTACTGCTGGACGGCATCCCGGTGAACGACCACGAAAAGATTTACAACTACGATCCCACTCAGATAGAAAGCATCACCCTATACCCGCACCAGTATGCCTATGGCTACATCTATTACAGTGGTCTGGTGTTTATCAAGACCTACAAAGGCAAGGCCGATAATCTGGATTTGGGTAAAACCGTACGTCTGCAGGATTTTCAGGGAGTACAAAGCCCCCGGGATTTTCTGAGCGGCACCACCACCGAACATTTGCCCGACATCCGTCCCACCCTGTACTGGAACCCATCGGTCACGTTACAGGGCGGAGAAAGCACTGCACTGCAACTGCTTGCATCCGACTGCATTGGAGACTACACCATTGTGGTGGAAGGGATGACTGAGGACGGGAAACCGTTACGCAGCGTATCGCGCATTACCGTCCGGTAACCTGCATATAGACGCTGCGGGAGAGTTGGTACTTTTTAAAGGCTTCCACCCGGTCGTCGTAACTGACCTGTAAAAGACCTTCTGCAGCCAGCAGTTCGGTAAGACTGACCGTACCGGCTTTGAAATATTCTCGGTTTAAGCGGGCGTTTTCTTCTGAAGCCTCCACAGAAACACAGGCCAGCTGCCATTGTTCATATGACTCCACAAAAGAACCCCACGCCTGCTGAATCTGCATAAGTAACTGCTGGTGTCCGTCTTCCTGTTGAATTTCGGCCCGTTGCTGGTCAATCTTCTTCTGTTTGATGGCATAGGTGCCCCGCCACCAGTCAGAAATGGGTACCTGCACACCGGCCACCAACGCTCCATTCCAATGGTCCTTGTCCAGCAGGTTCTCATAGTAATAGGCCGCACCTACCGCCACTTTAGGCATATAGTTGCTGACTTCTATACGCTTGCGCAATTGCGCGGCCCGCACATTCACCTTGAGTAATTCATATTCAGTACGCCCGGCAAGGGCTTCCAGCGGTTCCATATAATCATCCTGCGGCGCGGAGGGGATTATCAGGGAAGGCACTACAATATCAAAACCGTCCAGCGAATCCACGCGGTAACCCAACTGACGCGCCAACGCCATAGTACATAAAGAAATCCCGTTTTCCAGTTCTACATTCTGGCTCTTCAGCTTATTACGCTGCAATACCACTTTGAGCACATCGTTCTGCCCCAGCACCCCGGCTTCTTTGCCACGGGTAACGTCCTTGTACAGCGAATCCAGTACGTTCTGCATAACGGCCACCGTCTTGCGACTTTCGTACAGGGTGACCAGTGTCCAGTAGTATTCATCTGTCTGGGCCAGCACCTGATCTTCACTCTGGCGGGTAAACAGCCGGCTGGCTTGAACCCCTACATTAGCCAGTTTATTGGAATACAAAATCTTGCCCCCCATAAACACCGGTTGCAACGCCATAGCGCTGTACAACATCCCGTTTTTCAAAAAGGCCATACTTCCCAGAACCCCAAGATCCAGAGATATAACGGGATTTTCGGCTTCAAACGCTATACCCACAGCCGACACATTGGGAAAAAAATACGTAAGTGCCTCTTTCTTAAGCAACACGGACGCTTCTTCCTGCAGTCGCATATCCTTTAGCACGGCATTGTGCTCCAACGCCATTTTACGGCAATCCTCCCAGGTATAGGGTTGCGCTGACAATACCCCGGATATTGTAAAAATCAGTAAACAAATACTGCACAATTTTTTCATAGACTAAAGATTTTCCGGTTCCACAATATTCATTTCCTTGTCTAATTTACGGAAGCACAACCAATAAGCTACGGGCAGTGCAAAAGTTACAAAGAACATGGCTGTCATTGCCCCAAAACAGATGGCGGCTGCCATAGGAGCCCATAAGGTATCTCTACTTATAATCATTGGAATAACCCCCATAGACGCGGCGGCAGCCGTCAGAAAAATGGGGCGTATTCTGCGGCAACCTGCACGGAACGCCGCTTCTTTCACGGACATTCCGTTGGCGCGCAATTGCTCGGCATAGTCAAACATGATGATTCCGTTACGAACCACAAGCCCAATAAGACTTACCAGCCCCAGGTAGGAAGTCAGACTGAATTTAAGGTCCAGAATCCAGGTGCCCACAAAAGCCCCCAAAATACTTAGGGACGTGGACCCAAGTACCAGAAGGGCCAGTGATATCTTCTGGAAATGGAACAGCAGAATCATAAAAATCATAAATACTGCTATTCCCACGCCTTTCAGAATGCCGGGCATCAAGTCCTTGTCAGCGGCATAAGAACCACCGTACTCTACGGTGACACCCTCGGGAATGGGCGTACTGTCAATCACATACTGCACCTTGTCAAACACATCGGTAGAAATGCGCCCGTAGTCCAGGTCCATCATCAACGTAAGTACGGGAAATCCGTTACGGTGTACTATCTGCGATATCTCCCATTCCGGCGAAACAGTGGCAATCTGGCGCAGCGGAACGCTCACGCCGGGCACCAGACTGTTTACATATTCATTCTGCAACGCGGCCGCGGAAGGTTTATTGCCCTCCCAGTCGGTACGCAATTTAACCGGCAGCGAATGACCGTTTCCCCAAACACTGGTTACCGGCACACCCATATATTTGGAGGCCAGATTCGTCTGCAACAGCCCCGAGTTCACCCCCAGTCTGGCGGCACCCACTTCATCCAGATCAATACGTAACGCGGACTGGAAACCGCCGTAGTCGCTCCGCACCTGCGCCACATAGGGAATCTCTCTCATTTTGGGTAACAGAGTATCCGCCAACTGCATCAGCAGCGCCTTGTCCGCGCCCTTGAGCCGGACTTCCACTTCATTGTTAGCCAGCAGAGAATAATCCAACTGCCTTACCCTTACGTAGGTATTGGCAAAATAATCCTTGAAGCGGTCCTGCAACTCCGGAACTATTTGTTCGGTAACTTTGGGAGAAGGCGTATTGACAATAAACTGCGCGTAATTGGACCCGGGCATTTGTGGGGTATAGGTGGCGTGAAAACGCGGAGAACCCTGCCCCATAAACGAGGTGACCGAGATAATTCTGGGATCGTCCTTGATAAGCAGCCGCATGGAATCACACACCGCGGCCGTCTCGTCCAGAGAGGTGCCGGCTGGAAGATAGAATTCCACCACAAATTGGTTGCGTTGCGCCATAGGCATAAGCCGCTTGGGCAACTTCTGATACACATAGAAAGGCAGCGTCACAATAAGGGCCACCAACAGCAATACCACCGCGGGATGCTTAAACGCCTTGCGGAGGTTGCGCTCGTAAAAGCCTTCAAACATTTCCAGCATAGAGCGTCCCTGTCTACTCTTGCTGCGTTGCGCCTCGGCCACCTGGGCAAGGCCCTTTCGGATAGTAAAATACTGTATGTAAGGAATATACAGCATGGAAATGAGCAGAGAAACCGTCAGCGTAATGGAGATGGTCCACGGCGCCATAAAGATGAACTCCACAAAATTAGCGGGGAAGGTGAAGTAGAACGGGAAAAACGTAATACTAATGGCCAGCGTGGCCGAGAAAACCGACTTGAAGTACGTCCGTGCGGCCGTAATGGAAGCTTTCCAGCGGCTCATTCCCTGGTCCAGCAAAGTCATATAGTTGTCCATCACCACTATACTGTCATCCACCACCATCCCCAGCACCACCAGCAGTGAAGCCAGGGTAACCGTGTTGATTTCAAATCCGCAGGCATACATAATGCCCAGCGAGATAAAAATGGTTATGGGAATAGACGTGGCGGCCACACCGGCCACCCGTAAAGGCAACATAATGACTATCACCGCTATGACAGCCAGAATGGCAATCAACATTTCCCTCAGAAAAGTATAGACCGACGTGTTTACCACGTGCGGCTGGTCGGCAATGCGGTACACGCTCACATCTTCCGGAAGGTCCGCTTCAAACTCTTTCAGCACCTGGTTCACCTGACGGCCCAGGTCTACAATGTTGCGGTCCTTGGCCATTTCCATGGACAACAGCACGCATTTTTTGCCGTTGTTGGTAATGTAGCTGGACGCTTCCGTATATTCCCGCACCACCTTGCCTATATCCTTTATCCTCAATACGTTGCCCTCATTGTCAAAATAGATGATCTGGTCCTGGATTTCCTGTTGGCTGTGAAACGAATTGTCCAGATGAATGGGAATTTCTCCTGTCTGGGTGTCCATTGTCCCGGCCATGGTGGTAAAACCTCCGGTAAACAACTGGGCCATTACCTGTTGCGTAGTCAATTTGTACGTAGCCAGTTTGGCCTTGTCCAGATAAATGTTGATTTCTTCTTTCTGTTCTCCCAGCCGCCGCAAATTGCTGACAATGGACAGGGGACGCAGGCGGTCTTCCAGATTGTCCAGCAGGTCGGTAAGTTGCTGGTAGGTCTTGGTCTCACTCTCCAGCGTAATAAGAATGGCACTGGTTTTTCCAAAATCGTCTATTACCACCAGCGCCAACACGCCGGCCGGAAGTTGCGCCTTGAGCGTTTCCAGGTCAAGACGCAGCGACGCGAAAAATCCCTGAGGATCGTTCTCGTTCTCGTTCAGTTCCATCACAATGTACACCATCCCGTCGCGCGACATGGAGTACGTGGTGGATTTTTTGACTTGCTTATAGCTGAGAATCTTATTTTCAAGCGGTTTAGTCAGCTGCTCTTCCACCTGCTCCGAGGTGGCCCCGGGATAGACCCCCACCACCACCCCGTTACGGATAGTGAAATTGGGAAACTCCTGTTTGGGCATCTTGGGCAGGGCAAAAATGCCTATTCCTACCAGCAAGACCACCAGCAGCAGTACTATTTTGTGATTGTGCATTGTCCATTCCACAATGCCGTATTTTGATTTACTCATTAGTTACCGTCACTTTTAAATTTTCACTGACTTTATGGTACCCGGATACAATCACACGGTCACCCAGAGCAAGCCCTTCTTTGATAATGATGCCGTCCGGCGCCAGATCCCCAATGGTTACGGTACGCCGATGCGCCGTGTTCTGACTGTCCACCACCCATACAAAGTAACCGGCACCCAAATCCAGCGGAAGCACCGCCTGGTTGGGAACAGCCAGCACGTCCCGTGAAGGCAGATTGTTCAGATACGCCCGGCAGAGCATTCCCGGAAGCACTCCGCCCCCGTTGCCGTCCAACGCCACCTTAACGGTATAGCTGTGGGTAAGCAACTGGGCCTTCACTCCTTTTTCCACCACCCTTCCGGTGATTTCCCTGTCTCCCATGGCCGCCACCACAATACGTGCCTTCTGGCCTATTTTGGTATAAAAAATCTCATTTTCAGGTACGGCCACGTTCACCACAAGCGTCTGGGTGTTCATCAGCGAGAGCACCGGCTGGTCGGGCAGGGCGTTGAGCCCCACTTCAATCATTTTCTTTCCAATCACCCCGTCCATGGGAGCCACCAGTTTGGCACTTTCCAGAGATTTGGCGGCAATCTGTTCCGAGGCCCGAGCCTGCTCCAGTTTGGTCTGTATATCCACAAACTGCACTTCCGGAATGCTGTTGGATGCATGCAGCAGACTCAAACGGTCGTAGCCGTCCTGAGCCTGTTTGAGTGTGGCCTGCGCCGTGGCGTAAAGATTCCGGAGCGATGCATCGTCCACGGTCGCCAGCACCTGCCCCTTTTTAACCGCCTGACCTTCGCTTACATACACGGCAGCCACCTTGCCCGGGATGGGAAAACTCAACAATACGCTGCTGCTTTCCTCTACCATTCCAATATACTCTCTCTCGGTAAGCAGGCTGGATTCAGTGACGGTATATGTATGCACCGCCACTTCCTTGGGAGCGGTATCCGATTTCTTATTAATGGATTTGCAGGAAACGATGCCAGAAAACACACCTGCCGCCACCATAACCATGAGCAAAAACTTAGTGTTCATAACGGGTTGATATTATTATTACAAAAGTAGTGATTTCCCAGTATAAACGCTATATTTGTTTTTGTCATATAAGTGTGTATTTCTGTAAAAAATGTGTGAAAACAAGCCTTCTCTGCTACTTCACGCCTGTTGCGGTCCCTGCAGTACCACCGCGCTGGAACGTATGTGCCGCAAATACAATGTGACACTCTATTTTTACAATCCCAACATAGCCCCCCGTGAAGAATACCTGCACCGTATGCAGGAAGCCCGGCGTCTTGTGGAAGAAATGTCAAAAGACCTCCCGGTAACCTTTGTGGAAGGCCCCTACACCCCCGATTCTTTTCTGGAAGAAGTCAGAGGCCTGGAACACGAGAAAGAGGGCGGTGCGCGGTGCGCCCGCTGTTTTGCCCTGCGCCTGCGCCAATCGGCCCTGTACGCCCGAGAACACGGAATTGACCTGTTCACCACCACCCTCACGGTAAGCCCACACAAGAATGCCGAGGTAATCAACCGCATAGGTGCTGAAATTGCGACCACCGGTGCCGGTGCGCCGGCCTACCTACCCAGCAATTTCAAGAAGGAGGACGGCTACAAACGCTCCGTGGAACTGTCCCGGCTTTACGGTCTGTACCGCCAGGACTATTGCGGTTGTGTCTTCTCAAACTACCATCTGCTTCAGAAAACTTAAAACTAAACATACGCCAATGGATCGCAGAAAATTCTTTAAAGTAGTGGGTATAGGCGGGGCCGCTATGGCCGCCTCTTCATTTACCCCCAACACCGTAAATGCCATGAACGCCGTGTTGCCAGCGGATATACCGGCCACCAACATCAAGGACGCTCTGGCCTATCCCCGCAACGCCCACTCCATGCCCGGCAAATACAGGGGCAAAGTGGTCAAGATTACCAACCCACGAGCTGTGGATGACAACCAGGTACCTGTTGACAGCGTGGCCTACGATATGTTGGCCGAGAGCATGCTGCTGCTTACCGGAGAAAAGAAACTGAAAAAAGCCTGGCTTCAGTTTGTGGGCCCAAAAGACCGCATAGGCATCAAAGTAAATCCTATCGGAGGCACCCTGCTGAGTACCTCGCACGCAGTCACCAAAGCCATTATCAGGCAATTACAGGAAGCCGGCATACCGCTTGAGAACCTGGTTATCTGGGACCGTCGTCAGGAAGATATGGAGACAAGCGGTTTCACCAAAGAAAATTATCCCGACGTACGTCTGGCCGCCACGGAAACCATGGAAAACGGCAGTTTTTACGGTCAGGACGGAGAATTGTTGGGAGCCTCAAACATTGACAAGAGATGGTACTACTTTGCCGATGTGGAAGAAAAATACGACGCGTACACCATCCCCTATATGATTAACGAGGGCAAATACTCTTATTTTTCAAAAATCTGCACGCAACAGGTAGATAAAATCATTAACGTTCCCATTATGAAAAACGCCGGAACGGCCGTCACCATCTGCCTAAAGAACCTGGCTTTCGGTTCCGTCACCAATACCAGCCGCCTGCACCAGTACCACTGGCACTCGGCCTGTGCCCAGGTCTGCGCCTTCCCGCCCCTTAGAGACAAAGTGGTGCTCAACATTGCGGACGGTCTCATTGGCTGTTACGACGGCGGACCGGCCGCCAACCCGCAATTCATCTGCCGTTACAACACCCTGCTGGTGGGCTCGGACCCCGTGGCCGTGGACCGCATTGGCCACAAGATGGTCATTGGCCGCCGTGTGGCCGAGGGACGCCAGAAAGAAGACACCCCCAAAGGAATCACCCAACTGGAAATGGCTCAGAAATACGGTCTGGGCGTGGCCGATATGGATGCCATAGAACTGATAGAAAGAAACTACGAATGAACCTCATCTGCTGCCTGCTCACAGGCATAATCACGTTGAGCGCCGGTCTGCTGGACGGTGTGGAAATCAAGAAACAGAAAGAATGGCCCGGAGAAAGCCTGTTCGGATTTATGAACGGTGGCTCGGAACTCTTTCTGGAGTACGGTTTTGAAACCATGATAGAACAGGAACTGACCTACGGCGGGAACACCTTCCAGTTGGAGTATTACGTTATGGAATCGGAAGAAGCCGCCTACGGTATTTACAGCGTGCACTGCTTCAAGTGCCTCCGCGCCGATTCGCTTGCCACGGCCGAGTGCACCATTCCCACCTACCTGCAGTTGCAACGGGGCTGCCTGTACCTGACCCTTGTGGCCCAGAGCCGCACCGCCGCGGCGCAACAGGCGCTTGACGTCCTGGCTGAGGCCATACTGCAGACCAATCCGCAGTTGGAAGCGCCGGACCCCGCCGCCGCGCCGCGCACCTCGGGACGAGACTACTATATCAGGGGAACCCTGGGGCTTTCCTCGGCCTACAGCAGCTGGGAACACTTTTTCTATGACTTTGAGGACTTTACCATGTGGTTGCAGCGTCGTGAGGACAATACGTTCCGCGCCCAAGTGACTTTTCCCTCGCCCGAGGTTTGTGACGCTTTCTGCGCCCAGGAAATTCTCAAAGACCCCGACGAGCACGTCACCGTAACGCGTACCCTACCCGATAGTTGTATTATAGAGGAAACTCCGGCGGAATGAATGGCCGGTCCCGGCAACCTTACGTTGGTGAATCCCTATCTGGTGCCCAACGTGCTGCCCAACTCGGTCATTCCAAACAACCACCCGTCAAAAATGTTGCCGGAAAACCTCAAGCCAAATGACTTGACGCTTTCCGGCAAGGACCGTTCCAGTGGTGAAACGAACACCGTACACCTCGCTACCCTAACTGATCTTCTGTTTTGCACTCAAAGACGTGGCTACTTATAAAGGAATCGCTTGATGCTGCGTTTGGGAGTTTTCTCAAACGCTTCTTTTTGTACCTCAATCTTTGAGATACGGCTGAACACCGGCAGCAGCATATTCAACCGCAAACGGTTTTCTTCCATCAGTTTGGTAAGTCCCATTTCATCCAGAGATTCCTGAGATACCCTGTCAAAGTCGGGAAAGACAAGGGCCACCAGTTTTTTGTCGCGTTCCACCACAATGGATTCCACCACAAACGGCTGTGTATTCAATTTGTCTTCAATTTCTTCGGGATAAATATTCTGTCCGTTGGCACCCAAAATCAAATTTTTGCTGCGTCCCTTGATAAAAATATTGTTCTCCTTGTCAATCAGCCCCAGATCACCGGTACGCAACCATCCGTCTGCGGTAAACGCCGCTGCGGTAGCTTCCGGATTCTTGTAATAGCCTCTCATCACATTGTCTCCGCGGGCCTGGATTTCACCCACAATATGCTCCGGATCATCAGAATCTATGCGCAGGGACATCCGGTGCACCGGTTTGCCACAGGAATTCTTGCAGAATTTTTTTGAATCCTCATACGCCAGAATAGGCCCGCATTCGGTCATCCCGTAACCCACCGTATAGGGGAAGTCTATGACTTTCATAAAGTCTTCCACCTCCTGGTTTATAGCAGCACCGCCAATAATCAGCACCCGAAGGCTGCCCCCGAAAGCGTGGATTAGACGTTTGCGTATCTGTTTGTGAATGATGGCGGCCGGTCCGGGAACCTTCAACAGAAACTTCATTACAGGCTTCTGAATGGTGGGGAACACGGAACTGCGGAAAATCTTTTCTATAACCAGCGGCACCGTCACCACCATATAGGGCTGCACCTTGGCAAAGGAATCCAGCAATACTTTTGGGGAAGGCAGTTTGCCCAGGAAAAAGATTTGTGTACCGCCGGCCAGCTGGTACAGGAACTCAAAGGCCAGGCCGTACATATGCGCCAGAGGCAACATAGACACAATCTTGTCACCGGGGCCGTTGGGAATCCCCCACTGTCCGAACTCAATATTGGAGCTGATGTTGCGGTAAGTAAGCATTACCCCCTTGGGAGCGCTGGTGGTACCCGAGGTGTAATTGATAAGGGTAAGGTCGTCAAAGTTGTTGACGGGAAAATCAATGTACTCGCTCTTGTATCCGTCGGGATATTTTTCTGCAAACAATTGGTCCCAATGTGCCACGGCATCCGTGACTTCCGGATTTTTAGACAAAAGCAGCGAGCTGTCTTCCAATGCAAAAACCGTATCCAGCAACGGCATCCGTTCCGGATCCAGTTTAGCCCATATTTCCTTGCTGGTAAACAGTATGCGGGCCTCGGAATGGTCCGTGAGGGCCATAATGCTTTCCGGCAAAAAGTCGTGCAGTAACGGCACGGCTACCGCCTCTCTGGACACAACGCTCAGAAAAGCCATCCCCCATTGCGCGCAATTGGGGCCGCAAAAAGCCACTTTCTCTCCTTTTTTCAGCTGAGCCTTTTCAAATATAATGTGGAAACGGGCTATCCGTTCCGCCATCTGACCATAGGTATAAGACTCCTTCTTATAGTTGGTCAAAGCAGGCCTGTCCCAGTATTTTTCTATACTGCATTGAATGTAAGCCAAATAATGTACGTTCATATATAAATGTTTTAGTTAGTATATTACGGGGTTATACTAACTTGTTTAACGTAGGTATTCAGCCACAGTAACGGTCCAGGCCACAGCATCACTGATTCCAAAGACGGCATTACCGTGGCTTATGCCTGACAAAAGTACGAAGAAATTTATTTCTTCAACTCGTTTTTCAACCTTTCTGTCAGCAGAGGGATAATTTTGTTGGCATCCCCCACAATCCCCACATCGGCCACCTGGAAAATGGGTGCAAATTTGTCTTTATTCACCGCCACAATAAACTCGGATTCTTCCATGCCGGCCAGATGCTGAATGGCTCCGGAAATACCCAGCGCAAAGTACAGGTCGGGACGCACCGTCTTGCCGGTCTGCCCCACCTGACGTTCATGCGGCATAATGCCCGCATCCACCATGGCACGTGACGAGGAAACCTCGGCGTTATGCAAGACCGCGGCCAGGTCTTCCAGGCGGGCAAAATTCTCTTTGCATCCCACGCCTCGGCCACCGGAGACCAAAATTTTGGCCTGCGCAATGTCTTTGATAGCTTTGTCTGATTTCCGGGTTTCCAGCAACCGCACGCGGTCGCATTTGCGGGTGTCAAAGTCCATTTTAATGGCTACCACCTCTCCGATACGAGCGGGATCCTTGACCATTTTGCGCATCACGCCCGGACGTACCGTACTCATTTGGGGACGGTGTTCGGTACACATGATGGTGGCCATCAGATTACCGCCAAAAGCGGGACGGGTCATCATAAGCTGATGGTCATCAGATATTTCCAGTTTGGTGCAATCCGCCGTCAAACCGGTGGACAGACGGGCGGAAAGGCGGGGCGCCAGGTCTCGGCCAATAGTGGTGGCTCCAAAAAGCACTATGGAAGGCTTGTAGTCGGTAATCAACTTATACACCGCCTGCGCATAGGGTTCGGTAAGGTAATCTTTCAACAGGGGATCGTCCACTGCCAGCACACGGTCTGCCCCCCACGAGAACAGATTGGAAGCCTGAGCCGTGATGCCGTAACCCGGAAACAGGGCCACCACTTTTTCTCCCAAGATATCGGCCAGCTCACGTGCTTTTCCAAGCAGCTCCAGGGCAACGCTCTGAACTACACCTTCACGCTGTTCCACAAAAACATATACATCTTTATACTGTGCTTTGTCCATAACGTCCGTATTAAATGATAAACTTTTCTTTCAATTTGGTGATAATCAGGTCAACCGCTTCTTCTTCAGATACTTCATACACGCTGCCGGCAGGTTTGAGCCCTTTGGCAAACGCCTTTAAAACCCGGGTGGGAGAACCTTTGAGACCCAGTTTTTCCTCGGCCACATCAATCCGGTCGGCATTCCATATTTCCACTTCCCGGGAATAGGCTTCCACTATGCCGCGTACATTCATGTAACGGGCCTTGTTGGCCTGAGCCAGTACGGTAATCATACAGGGAAGCTGCGCTTCCAGCAACTGGTGCCCTTCTTCGGTCTGCTTGCGGATACGTACCGTCCGGCTCCCTTGCTCATAGTGAAGGTCTTCGACGTAAGAAACCTGCGGAAGGTCCAGATGCTCGGCAATCTGGGGTCCCACCTGCGCCGTGTCTCCGTCAATGGCCTGACGTCCGGCAATGATCAAGTCGTAGTCCAGGGTACGCAGGGCACCGGCCAACGCGTGGGAGGTGGCCAGGGTATCGGCTCCTGCAAACTTTCTGTCTGTAAGCAGAATGGCCCGGTCAACACCCATGGCAAACGCTTCCCTTAGGATATCGTCGGCCTGGGGCGGGCCCATGGTGATAACCGTCACGTGCGCCCCGTATTGGTCTTTCAGACGCAGGGCAATCTCCAGGCCGCCCTTGTCGTCGGGATTCATTATGCTGGGCACGCCCTCACGGATAAGCGTTCCGGTTACCGGATTGATTTTGATTTCCGTAGTATCCGGAACCTGTTTTATGCAAACTATAATTTTCATAAAATGTACCTTCTATTTTTTGGGGAATAAAGAAGCGGCAATTACCATCCGCTGCACTTCCGATGTTCCTTCATATATTTCCGTAATCTTGGCGTCACGCATCATCCGTTCTACGGGATATTCGCGGGTGTAGCCGTAACCGCCGTGGAATTGTACGGCCTTGGTGGTCATTTCCATAGCCGTTTCGGAAGCAAAGAGTTTGGCCATGGCCGCATCTTTGGAATACGGCAGGCCGTTATCTTTCTTCCAGGCCGCCGCATACACCAGATAACGCGCCGCCTGAATCTTGGTTTCCAGGTCGGCCAGCTGGAACTGCGTATTCTGGAAGGCACTGATGGGCTTCCCGAACTGTTTGCGTTCCTGCGTGTACTTCACCGTCTGGTCCATGGCACCCTGCGCAATACCCAGCGCCTGTGCGGCAATACCAATACGGCCCCCGTCCAGGGTCATCATGGCCACCTTGAAGCCGCCCCCTACCTTGCCCAGCAGGTTTTCCTTGGGAATACGGCAGTTTTCAAAAATCAGTTCGGCAGTGGCCGAGCCGCGGATGCCCATTTTAAGCTCTTTCTTGCCAATGGTGAACCCGGGAGTGCCCGCTTCCACAATGAAGGCCGATATGCCGCGCGTGCCCTGCGACTTGTCCGTCATGGCCATCACAATAAACACGTGCGCGTAATTGGCATTTGTGATGAATATCTTGGTCCCGTTAAGCACCCAGCAGTCCCCGCCGTCCACGGCAAAGGTCTGCTGTCCGGCGGCATCGGTTCCGGCATTGGGCTCGGTGAGTCCAAAGGCTCCAATCCACTGACCCGAGGCAAGTTTGGGCAGGTATTTCATTTTTTGCGCCTCGGTGCCAAACTCCATAATGGGGTCGCAGCACAGAGAGACATGGGCCGAGAGCACCACGCCGGTGGTGGCACAAACCCGCGAAAGCTCTTCCACCGCCACTACGTATTGCGATTTGGTTCCTCCCGCTCCACCGTACTGTGTGGGAACGGGAATGCCCATAAGGCCCAGGCGGGCCATCTTCTCTACGGTTTCCATGGGAAAGCGTTCCTGCTCGTCCACTTCGGCCGCCAGAGGCTGTACTTCCTTTTCTGCAAATTCGCGGATCATTTGCCGGAAAAGCTTATCTGTTTTACTGAATCCGAATTCCATAACAAATTGGCTTATTCATATTTATAAAAACCTTCTCCACTCTTGCGGCCCAACAATCCGGCACGTACCATTTTCTTCAACAGGGGGTGTGCACGGTATTTGTCGTCGCCGAATTCGGTATGCAGCACGTCCATAATGGCCAGACAAACGTCCAGACCAATAAGGTCGGCCAAAGCCAGAGGACCCATGGGATGATTGGCACCCAGCTTCATAGCCTGGTCAATGTCCTCGCGGCTGGCTACACCGTCTGCCAAGATCCCCACCGCTTCATTTACCATGGGAATCAGAATGCGGTTTACTACAAAACCGGGGGCCTCATTAACGACAACGGGCACTTTACCAATGGATTGAGCCAATGCGAATACCGTGTCAAATACTTCTTGGGAAGTTTTCTGCCCCTTGATCAGTTCTACCAGTTTCATCATAGTAGCCGGGTTAAAGAAGTGCATCCCCACTACTTTGTCGGGACGGTTCACGCAGGCGGCTATCTCGGTAATGGACAGGGATGAGGTGTTGGAAGCAAAAATACAGGCGGGTTGACACAGCTTATCCAGCATACGGAACAATTCTTTCTTCAATTCCATTTCTTCCACGGCGGCTTCAATGATAAGGTCAGCGTCGGCCAGCGCATTGTAGTCACCGGTAGTGGTGATATGGGACAGGGTGGCATCCATACAGGCCTGATCCACTTTACCCTTTTCCACCAGTTTGTTCAACGATCTGGTGATTTTAGCCAGGGCCTTTGCGGCGCCGGCATCAGAGCGGCTCTTCATGCAAACGGAAACTCCGGCTTGTGCAAAGGCCTGTACAATTCCAGCCCCCATGGTTCCGGTTCCTATAACACAAATTTTCATAACATTCTTATTAATAAATTTTTATATAAATCACTGTCAGTCATTCTTGAAGTTTGGTTTTCTTTTTTCCAAAAAGGCCTGCATCCCTTCTTGCCGGTCTGCCGACTCAAAACATTCGGAAAACATACGATTTTCAAACTCAATGGCTTCCCCGGACGCCATATCGTAATTGGCATTGATGGACTTTTTGGACTGCCTTACGGCAAAGGGCGAATTGGCTGCCATGCAGACCGCCAGTTCCTCGGCCGAGGGAAGCAATTCCTCTTCAGTTACCACGCTGTTTACCAGGCCTATGCGCAACGCCTCCTCGGCGTCATAGACCTTTCCGCTGTAAATCATTTCCTTGGCCATACCCTGCCCCACTATCTTAGGCAGGCGGTACGTGCCGCTGAAGCCGGGAGTGATTCCCAGTTTCACTTCGGGCTGGCCGAAACGAGCCTTTTCGCTGGCAATGCGTATGTCGCAGGCAAGGGCCAGCTCGCAACCGCCACCCAAGGCAAAGCCGTTAACGGCGGCAATAACGGGAACAGGCAACTGTTCTATGCGTTGCATCACCCCGGCGCCCAGTACAGAGAAGTCATAGGCTTCCTGCGCGGTGAATCCGCTCATCTGTGCAATGTCGGCTCCGGCCACGAATGCTTTTCCCTTACCGGTGATAATAAGCACTTTGACCGCAGACGAAAGGTGTCTCACATAATGATCCAGCTCTTCCAGCACCTGACGGCTCAAGGCATTCAATGTCTCGGGGGCCGAGAGAGTCAGCACCTCCACTCCTTCAGCCGATGATTGGGTTGTCAGATAACGGTATTCCATAGCCTTACTGAAGCATGGGTTTCAGATCCGCAGAAATAATCAGTTTTGCCTGAGTGGCTTCCTGCACCTGTTCTACGGTAAACTCGCGATTGATTTCCTGTAATTCCAGACCAGCGGGCGTCACTTCCATAACCCCCATTTCCGTAATGATGGTGTTCACCTGCCCTACGGCGGTCAGAGGCAAAGTACATCTGGTGAGGATTTTGTGTTTTCCCTTGGCCGTATGCTCCATAGCCACGATTACCCGTTTGGCGCCGGTAATCAGGTCCATGGCCCCTCCCATTCCGGGAATCTTCACCCCGGGAATGGACCAGTTGGCAATATCGCCGTTTTCGGCCACCTGCAACGACCCCAGGATGCTCACGTTTACGTGGCCCCCGCGGATAATGGCAAAAGAAGTGGCCGAGTCAAAGCACGAGGCTCCGGGGGTCAGGGTGATGTACCCGCCGCCCGCGTCAACCAGATTGGGGTCTTCCTGTCCCGCTTCGGGGGCGGCGCCCATACCCAGACAGCCGTTTTCCGACTGTATGGTCACGTGAACGCCTTCCGGCAGGTATTTCACGACTTCGGTAGGCAGCCCTATACCCAGGTTGACCACGTCACCGTCTTTCAGTTCCATTGCAGTACGGCGTGCTATTACTTCCCTAATTTGATTTTTGTCCATAGTATGAAAGATTAACTGTTTATTTATTCTGTCTCTTAACAACTTCCTGTGCTATATACGAAGCCACGTCGTCGGCGTAGGTACCGGTACCGAATCCGGCGTCAAAACCCAGTTCCTTGGCCAACTCGTGGGTAATGCGGGGACCGCCGCAGATGACAATCATCTGCTCGCGAAGGCCTTCGGCCTCGATCATTTCAATAAATTCCACCATATTCTTTATATGGATATCTTTCTGCGTCACCGTCTGCGATACCAGCAGGGCATCGGCGTGGAGTTCAATGGCTTTGGCAATGAATTCCTCGTTGGTCACCTGCGACCCCATATTGAGCGCCTCAAACATATCGTAACGCTCCAGTCCGTAATGACCGGCATAGCCCTTCATATTCATAATGGCATCTATGCCCACCGTATGGGCATCGGTTCCTGTGCTGGCTCCCACCACCACCAATTTGCGCCCCACGTGTTCCCTGATGTAGTCATCTGTCTGCGCCATATCCATCACCGTACTTTCCACCTTGGGTACGTGAATCCGGGTAAAATCCACCGTGTGGGTAAGGTTTCCGTAACAGTTGAAGAAGGTAAAGCCCGGTGTCAGTTCTTTGAAAAAGACCACCTGCGGGTTCTCCATTCCCATTGCTTTAATCAATTGTTTTGCCGCCTCAACGGAATCAGCACCTGTAGGAACGGGTAAGGTGAAACTCAGTTGCACTTTACCGTCGTTCATGGTGTCTCCGTAAGGTTTTACCTGAGTGAGGTCAAGGGTTTTATCAAACTCCTGTGCCTCCATTGAATACAGTCCGCCGCTCATATTATTTGTTCCCTTTTAACAAGTCTATAAATGGATTCATATACACCGCAGAAGTCCGGCTCACCCCGGAGAGGCCCTTGCCGCCGTTCTTGGGTCGCTTGACATCTGCAAAATAGCCCTTTTCAAGTGCGGTAAACAGGCCTTCCCGCTGCAATTTTTCCAACAGGGCAATGGCATTATCCAGCACCAGCGCCGCACGGTTGCGTATCAGCCCGCCTTCCTTGAATTCCACCTCACTTCCAATACTCTTGAACGAGTTGAAAATGTACTTGGCATTTTCAATGGACAGGTAGCGGTCGCTCATAAACGGCGTATGGATGGCCTCGGTAGGCATCCCCAGCAACTGAATCCCCTGCCCCGTCCAGATACCCACCAGATTAAACAGCGCGTCCTGGATATGGCCTCTGAAAATATTGCCCGTCATAAACTTTGTGGGAGGCATATATTTGAGCGGTGCGTCGGGAAAGATTTCCCGGGTCATCTGCGCCTGGGCCAGCTCGTACAAAAACGCGTTCTCCAGCGCGGGATCCAGCTCAAAAGCGTGCCCCAGCCCCATCTGCTCCGGGGGAAGCCCCGCACAAAGAGCCAGTTGCTCATTTATAAGGTCCGAGGCCAACACCGTATGTGCTTCTTCAAACGCATCGGCGGTAGTGAGGTAATTATCCTCCCCGGTATTGATGATCACCCCGGCAAACCCGTTGATGATGCGCGAGAAATACTGGTCAATGAGGGTGCGTTGCATATTGATGTCACGGAAGAGAATGCCGTACAGGGCGTCATTGAGCATCACGTCCAACCCTTCCAAAGCCCCCATCACCGCAATTTCGGGCATACACAGCCCCGAGCAGTAGTTGCACAAGCGGATGTAACGGCCCACCTCTTCCCCCACACTGTCCAGCGCGGCGCGCATAATGCGAAAGTTCTCCTGGGTAGCGTACGTACCTCCAAAACCTTCCGTAGTGGCGCCATAAGGCACGTAATCCAACAGCGACTGACCGGTGGTGCGAATGACCGCAATGATGTCGGCCCCCTGACGGGCGGCCGCCTGAGCCTGCACCACGTCTTCATAGATGTTTCCGGTAGCCACAATCACATACAGGTACGGTTTGGGGCCTTCCCCCAGAGTATTCAAATACTGTTCGCGACGTTGACGGCGTGCCCTTATCCGCTCAACGGACCCATGGACAAACGGTTGCAACCCGGATTCAATAATTTCTTTTGGGGCTGCCGGGACTTCCTTTACAGACAACTTGCCCCGGGAAAGGGCAAGCGCTATTTCCTGCGGAGTCATTCGGGTAGCGGCAATGGCACAGCCCAAAAAATGCAGCGCCCCGTCCGAGAGTATTCCGTTTTCCTTCAGCGCCTCCACCAGCACATTGGGCAACGGCACCCCGTTGTCATCCACACCATCAATTCCCATAAGACGACACAGGGTCCGCTCCACGGCCACCGTAGTATAGGCAGACACAAATTCCTGTACCCGGGCGGCAATTTCCCCGGCCACTCCCTTGGCATAGGCCACCTTCTCAAAATCAAGGCCTACTTTAGAAATTCTATTCATTTGAATTCAAGTTATTTAAATAATCTCCGGCAAGAGAAAGAAACTCTCCGTTCACCTCCAGCAGACGGGCAATGCGCAATGCCTCCATAGGCACCGTCCCCTCAGTGTCTTCCATCACCGTATAGTCCATATATTCATTGATCTTTTTGGGATCCAGCGTCCCTTTTACACGTTCGGCATCAAACCCGGCCACTCGCAAACGGCGGCAGGACAAGGGCAAATTGGAATAATGCGTACTTATGAGAGCCCTGACGCGGTATTTTTCAAAAAAGGCCGTCAAGGCACACAACAGCGCCCTGCCCTCTTTGGGATTGGTAGTGCGGGCCGGCTCGTCCACAAGTACCAGCAGACGCGGGTGCCCGGCCTCGGCCGTGGCAAACACCCGGTTGAGCGCCAGCATCTCGGCCGCAAACGAAGACAATCCCCGTCCGCTGTCCTGACGGTCTCCCACCAGCAGGTACAACGTTTCCGTCACCGGCACCCGGGCTTCGGTGGCGGGAACAAAAAAGCCCAGCCGCGAGAGCACCTGCACCAGAGCCACCGTCTTAAGCACCACCGTCTTGCCGCTCATATTGGCTCCCGTCAACAGACAGGGGCCGTCTTTCAGACAGATGTCCACTCTCTGGAAACTATGCCCTTCCGTCTCCAGTCGGGCAGCAATCTGCGGATGGAACATACCCTTTATTTGCAGCACGTCCCCGACCTCGGGACGACACAGGCCCCATTTCACGGCCAAAGCGGCCTTGGCAAACACAAGTTCAACTTGCGCCACTTCACGGTACGCTTCAAGCAATAGTTCTTTATAAGGGGCAAGACAAGACATCAGACGTGCGCGGACCTTATCTTCTTCCTGTTCCACTTCCTGGGGCACCCCGCGTTTGCGAGCACTCTCCAGCGCCGGACTGTAAGTGGAGTATACATAGAACGAGGCCACCCCCGTACGGTCCGGGTCAAGCAGGTCAAACACCGCAGCCGGGGAAGGCAGTTCAATTTGGGTAAATGGCAGCGTATGCAATAAATCGGAAATTTCTTTTATAATCAACGCAAATGACTTAATCTGGAATAGTTCCACGTCATTACACACCGTCTTGCTTCCAATAGACTGCAACAGGTTTCCAATCTCCTGCACCTGATAAAACAGATGCAGCAACCGGTCCAGAGACACCCTGTTGCTTCCGTTTTCCACCAATTCACGAGCCGCCTGCACCAAAGCCCATTCCCGCTCACAAGCTTCTTCCTGCGTATACAACGGTTGTGAGAGCAACGTACGCAACACCCTTCCCCCGGAAAGTTCCAGGGAATCTATCACGTAACGCAACCCGTCCACGCCGTCAATCATTTCTGAACACTTCATCCGTTTGCAAACTCTTTATAGGCTTCCAGTTTCCTTATATTATATACAGGCACGCGTACCGCTTCCCGTATCTTTTCTTCCAATAAATCCGCCGGCAGGCGGTACCCCTGCGGAGCCACCGGATTGACACATACTGCAATCATCCGCGCCCGCATAAGGCATTTAATGCTTCCGCCCTGCTGCAAAAAGGTATATACCTGCCCGGGCCGGGCAAAAATCCGGGTAAAATCCCTTACCACCACTTCCATCACCTCGCACGAGTGATGTACCAACTCGTTAAACAGCGCACTTGAGGCCACTCCGGCCAGATAAAGCCGCTTTCCACCCCTTTCCACCGCTTCTTTGACCTGATCCTCGCACAACACCGCCGGCACGCCCGTATCCCATAGGGAATCTCCTTTGGCCGAGACACCCCACACCCCTCTTTCCACCGGCATCAGCAAACGGGCCGTCTGCGGATCCACTGTCTCAAAGTCCACACAGTCACACACAAACCGAGTTTCTTCCACCAGACGGGCCATATTGACCGAGTAAGCGGCTCCCGTAGCCAGTATCATCGCCTGCGTCACCGCGGGCGATGCAGGACTTTTGCGGGACAGGGCCCCGTCCACCAGAGAGACATCCACCCCAAACAACCGCTGCGTGTCATGTACCCACTGCGAGAGCGATAAGGTATCCGACGGCCCCGCCAGCACCACCTTTCCGCGCTCCAGCGCACGCGCCGTCACCATTTTTCCAAGAGCACCTCCCAGTTCTGTCACCCGGCAGACTTCGGCTCCAAAGTGACGGTTCAGGTAATATGGCTCCAGTGTGGTAAAATAAGTTCCTTCTGACACATAAATTTCCGGTTTGGGAGTAGACGTCACCTGGTCCACTCCCTCGCCGTCCATTCCTATAGACGTGACTGCCGGAATTTTATGTTCCTGCGCCAGGCGGCGCAGGACATAATTCAGGCATTCCGTCTTTCCAGTATTCTTTTCAAGACCGACTATTGACAGACTTTTTGCTTCAAGTATTCTATCAATAAAGGGCATTTAATTAATTATTTTTATGCTTGTTACGTTCATTACGCGCCAAAGTGGCAGGCTCCATGGAAAGCTGCTGGCCTTCCAGCAGTCCAAGTACCCCCTCCTGATGACGTTTGGCCTCACAATCCTTGCAGTGGCAATCGTTTTTGTAGTCGGTAGGCTCGGTATAGGTGGTGATTACCCCCTCATAATTACGCAATACAATCCTTCCGGGAGACTGGCTGATGATATAAGTAGGCATCACCGGCGTCTTGCCGCCGCCGCCGGGAGCGTCCACCACAAACGTGGGTACGGCATAGCCCGATGTGTGGCCGCGCAGTCCTTCCATAATCTCAATACCCTTTGATACCGGTGTACGGAAGTGTTCCAGTCCCATAGAAAGGTCGCACTGGTATATGTAATAAGGTCTTACGCGAATCTTCACCAGATTGCGCACCAGTTCTTTCATTACAAACACACAGTCGTTCACCCCGCGCAGCAATACACTCTGGTTGCCCAAAGGTATGCCCGCATCGGCCATTCGCGCACAGGCGGCGGCAGACTCGGCCGTAATCTCTTTGGAATGGTTGAAGTGGGTGTTGATCCAGATGGGGTGGTATTTGTGCAACATAGTCACCAGTTCGGGGGTAATGCGTTGCGGGCAGACTACCGGCGTGCGGGTGCCTAAGCGGATGATTTCCACATGGGGAATGGCCCTGAGGCGTTGTATAATGGACTCCAGCATCTGGTCACTGACCATGAGGGCATCCCCTCCCGAGAGCAACACGTCACGTACCTCCGGGGTACGGGCAATGTAGTCTATGCCGGCCTGTATGCGGTCCTGAGGAGATTCGTGGTCCTTCTGCCCCGCAAAACGGCGGCGGGTACAATGACGGCAATACATGGAACATTGGTCGGTAATCAAAAACAGCACCCGGTCCGGGTAACGGTGTGTCAATCCGGGCACGGGCGAGTCGGTGTCTTCGTGCAGGGGGTCCAGCAAATCCGCCGCGGACTGATGGGTTTCGGCCGCCGTGGGAATAGCCTGTTTGCGAATGGGACAATTGGGGTCGTCCGGGTCAATGAGGCTCAGGTAGTACGGCGTGATGGCCATACGCAACAACTTGAGCGATTGTTTGACGCCTTCTTCTTCTACTGGCGTCAGATGAATGTAGCGGCGCAACTGGTCAAGCGTCACAATGCGGTGACTTACCTGCCATTTCCAGTCATTCCACTGTTGGTCCGTTACTTCCGGAAAAAGTAGTTTTCTTCTGGTTTCTGTCATAAAGTTAAAATCTATGCATACAATTCTGTGAAAATCTTGCGCAGTTTTTCACTTTCACGCAATTCCTGCAGCGTAATCTCGGCGTGACCCTTGGTATAACCGTTGCCAATAAGCATGGTCACGTCGGACCCCACGCCTTCTGCGCCCAAAGCGGCTTTGGTAAAGCTGGTAGCCATAGAGAAAAAGTATACGGTGCCTGTGTTTTTGGTGCAAAGGATGGACGTCATCTCGGTATCGGTGATGTTCACGTTGTTGATGGTGATGTCGCACATCCGGCCGTTGGTCAGTTCTTCAATCTTTTCAAGCACCGCCACGGGCTGGGTGGCATCGGCCGAGAATACATAGTCACAAAAACCCAGTTCCTGCATCCGTTTGGTGGAACGTTCGCTGTGACACAGACCAATGACCTTTCCGGTAACTCCGGCGCGTTTCTTGGCCTCGTAACAGCACAACATACCCGATTTGCCACCGGCACCTATAATAAGTACGGTGTCACCGGGTTTCACCAGTTTGGCGGTCTGAGCGGGAGCTCCGGCCACGTCCAGGGCCGAGAGAGCCAGGTTTTCCGGCATGTCGTCGGGAATCTTGGCGTAGATGCCGCTTTCAAAAAGGATGGCCTTGCCGTCAATATCCACCTGGTCAATCTCGGCACGGATTTCTTTGATTTTGTCTATACGTAACGGAGTGAGTGACAGAGAAACAAGTGTAGCTATCTTATCTCCTACTTTAATGTCAATCTTGCCTTCCAGCGCGTCGCCGATTTTTTCTACCACGCCCAGAAGCATCCCGCCCGAACCGGTAACCGGGTTGCGGTGCTTACCCTGTTTGGCCACAATGTCCAGCATAATTTCGGCAATTTTCGCCTTGTCGTGGCCGGCCTGTTGGGCAATCTGTGTAAAACTGGCCGAGTCAATGTTCAAGGTCTTTACGTCAATGAGAATTTCATTGTCATAAATTTCATCCATATTGTTGTCCAACTTGTTTGCGGGCTGAGGAAGCACCCCCTTGGGTTCAATCACGCGGTGCAGTCCGTATTTGTTTCCTTTTTTCATATAATTTGTATTAGTGTTTTTGTTGTTTGATACTTGAATCTTTCGGTTAAATAAGTGGCTTTAATCCCAGTATTTCACGGGCTTCGTCGGGCGTAGCCACTTCCCTGCCCAATTCCTTGGCCATACGGACCACTTTGGCTACCAGCTCTCCGTTGGATTTGGCCAAAACACCTTTGGACAGATATACATTGTCTTCAAAACCCACCCTCACGTGACCGCCATCCACAATTGCCGCGGCAGCCAGCGGAAATTCATAGCGTCCTATGCCGGCCACGGTGTAGGTGGCATCCTGCGGAATGCTTCCCCTGAGAAATACAAAGTCCCTCAGTTCTCCGCTTATACCGCCGTTCACCCCCATCACAAAGTCAAAATGCATGGGTTTGTTGATAAAACCTTTCTTGTGAAGGCGCAGGGCCATATCAATCATACTCTTGTCAAAGACTTCAAGTTCGGGTTTAATTCCACGTTCTATCATTCTTTTTCCAAAGTACTTGATAGTGTTTTCCGTATTCTCAAAAATGTCGTCTCCGCCAAAATTGCAGGTACCGCAATCCAGGGTGGCCATCTCGGGCAAAAGCTCGGTGGGCTGCAACCGCTCGTCGTTGGTCATCCCAACCGCTCCACCGGTGGAGGGCTGTATAATAACCCGGGGGCAGGCTTTCTGAATGGCTTCCATAATCACGCGGAAGCGTTCCTTGTCCTGTGTGGGGATTCCGTCATCGGTTCGCACGTGCAGATGAATGATGGAGGCTCCGGCCTCGCAGGCGCTTTTGGCCTCCCGCACACATTCTTCCACCGTGTAGGGCACGGCCGGGTTGTGCTCTTTGAGCACCTCGGCACCGCAAATGGCGGCTGTAATGATTAATTTTTCCATAGTGCTATTTTTTTCTCTGGCATTTAAGGGGGGTTACGCAGGTACCGCTGGCGCGGCATACCACTATCGGCTGCTCCAGCACGTCGGCCGCGCTGTCAGATACATCCGGCCGGGGCACAATGACTTTGCGGGCCTCAAACACCATTTTGCGCGAGGTATTGCCCACGTGCACTATCTCTCCCACCGCTTCTATAAAGTCACCGGCATACACGGGAGCCATAAATTCCACGTTGTCATAGGCCTTGAACAGGCCTTCGTCGCCGTCCTGTTGAATAAGCAACTCGGTGGCCACGTCACCAAAGAGTTCCAGCATCTTGGCACCGTCCACCAGGTTGCCGCCGTAATGAGCATCATGAGCGCTCATACGCATACGGATCATAGATTTCTCGTTCATACCTACTATTCTTTAACCAGATAATTTACATATACAAAGGGAATGTGTACGCATTCCGGAGCGATGGAGCCGGTAGGGACTATTTCTTCTACCTGGGCAATTACCACGTCAGCTGCGGTAGCCATAAGGCTGTTGAAGTTCTTGGAATCGCCTTTCCAAAAAAGGTTGCCGGCCTCATCGGCCCTGGAAACGCCCAAAAGGGCCACATCGGCCCGCAGAGGCTTTTCAAGCAGGTAATCCTTGCCGTCCACACAAATCACTTGTTTTCCCTCGGCAATTACAGTACCCAGGCCAACGGGTGTCAGGATGCCTCCCAGACCGGCGCCGCCTGCGCGTACGCGTTCGGCCAGGGTGCCCTGGGGGCAGAATTCCACCTGAAGTTCTCCGGAGTTAATCTGGTTTCCGGTTTCCGGGTTGGTTCCAATATGGCTCACAATGACTTTTTTTACCTTTTTGGCAACAATCATCTTGCCAATTCCGCGGTCCACATAGGTGGTGTCGTTGCAGATGATGGTAAGGTCTTTTACATCGGTTTCCATAAGGGCGTCAATGATTTTATTGGGGCCTCCCACAGCCAGGAAACCACCCACCATTACCGTCATACCGCTTTTTACGTGCGAAACGGCTTCTATAATTGAAATTTGTTTGCTCATAATGCTAAATTATGTGATATTTTAATTAAACGTCTGTGAATAATTTCAAACTGTTATCATTTGATAGAATGCGCAAATATAGTTATAAGGAAGCATATTGCCAACAATCCGACCGAGTTGGCAAATCGAGTTTTTGAACTATTTATGCACGAAAACGGGCAGGGAAGCCCAAAGCGGGACATCGGGACAGGGTGGCCGGGGACGGTTGATAACTTTCTCCTTCCGGAATTGTGAAACTCAGTTACTTTATTTTGTAAAGTATTAATTTACAATCTTTTATAAACAAATATAACATATACGTTATTTAAGATAACATATATGTTATATATACGCGTAAAGTATTAATTTACTTTGACTTGTTTTTAAACAGCAAAGATGAGTCTCCGTAACTCAGGAAACGGTACGTTCCCTCCAACGCATGGTCATAAATGCGCTTCCAGTCGTTGCCCACAAAGGCGGCCACCAGGAGCAGCAACGTGGAATTTGGCTGGTGAAAATTGGTCACCAACAAGTCTACGGCACGGAAAGTATACCCCGGCGTAATGAGAATCCTAGTGGCAGCCTGCAGGTGATCTTCCCCCCGGCGGTCAAGATAATCCACCAGCTGCTGCAAAGACTCCTTATAGGTAAGTTCGGGCTGTGAAAGTGAATAGGGTTCCCATTGGGCCACATAAGAGGGCTCCTCCCCTTTGGCTGCATGCAGTCCCAGGTAATAAAGACTCTCCAGACAGCGCAGCGAGGTGGTCCCGACCGAGGCTAAAGGCCCGCGGTGCGCCATAAGGTCCTGCAAAAAATCCCGGGTGACGCTGAATGGCTCGCTGTGCATGATATGGTCGTTTATACAGGCCGATTTGACCGGTTTAAAGGTACCCGCCCCCACGTGAAGGGTCAACTCCTTAATCCGTGCCCCGGAGCGCACAAGCGCCTCCAGTACCTGCGGGGTAAAATGCAGACCGGCGGTGGGGGCCGCCACCGAACCGCGGTATTTGGCGTATACGGTCTGGTAACGCTCGGTGTCGGAAGCCTCGGCCTGCCTCTTTAAATAGGGAGGAATGGGGATGGTGCCGCAGAGTTCAAGCACGGCCGAGAAAGGGATGTCGCTCTGCCAGGTGAAACGGACGGCAAAACGGTCACCTTCCTGCAGGATAAGGGTGGCTTTAAGGCCCAACCGGGCGATTTCGGGGTCGTTTGTAGGGTTCAGAAGGCTTATGTCGCCGGTTTTCCAGCGTTTGGCGTTGCCCACCACGCAGTACCAGGCGCAGGTTTTATATTGGGCAAAAGACAGCACATATTCCTTGGGATCGTATGGTTCCAGGCAGAAAACCTCAATAAGGGCCCCGGAATCCTTGGCAAAAATCATCCGGGCAGGTACTACCTTAGTATTATTAAAGACAAGCATCGTGTCTTGAGGCAGCCATTGCGGCAAATCTTTGAATCGGGCATCAAAAAGAACCGATTCCGTACCGTTGCCCTCGCCGCGGCATACCAAAAGTTTGGAATCGTCCCTGTGCGCCAGGGGGTATTTGGCTATCCGCTCTTGAGGCAGCGGGTAGGTATAATTGCTCATCCGGATTTCGGGCAATAAAGGGTGCGTGTTTTTCATAATAGGCGCAAAGGTATAAAAGGAGGACTTAATGTAGCGCTTAAAGTAGAACTTTAGGTCAAACTAATGGGTAGTTTACATTTGTAATTTACAAAAACAATACAAAATATATACATTTGTAAATAAATTAAGGTGATTTATGTCTTAAAAGTGGGTTCCTCTCGATTCAGTTGATATACAAATGTAATCAGTAATTAATTCATTAATTATAACATTGATAACCAGCTATTTAATATATTCTATAATAGGTTATACTTTAAGTGTTTTAGCCTATAAACAGTTAATTGGCTGAGAAATAACTATAAATCACTGTATTATTACCTCATTACCAGTATTTTATATAATTTATTTATATAATTGCTTTTGATAAATGGCAAAGTTTTTAAATCGCTTTCCTATCAAAGGAATCAAACGGTTTTTGCTTAGCTTTCCATCTTTTTAAATTACATTTGTATTCACATCAATAGTTACACTTGTAAACAGATTATTATCTACATTTGTAAAACAAAAGTTTACAATTATGCAGGCAAGATTACAGCAGTTTTTACAGGCGGAAAACATCTCTCCCTCTCAATTTGCCGACCATTTGGGCGTACAGCGCTCGGGAGTTTCGCATATCCTGGCCGGCCGGAACAAACCCGGGTTTGAATTCATTGAGAAAATGCTGCATCGCTACCCCGCCCTCAATGCCGAGTGGCTGATCACCGGAAAGGGAAAAATGTACAAGAGTGACGTGAGCGTTCCGGCACCTTCCGGTGCTCCAACCCCTTTTTCACCCTCTCTGTTTGACATTCCCCGTGCGAAAACTCTTCAGCCTGCCCCTTCGGCACAGCCCCAAGAAGAGAAAACGTTGCCTGTAGAAAAAACAATACCTTCTACTACAGCTCCCCCAATTATGTTACCTAAATCATCGGTTAGCGTAAGCAAAATCATACTTTTGTATTCGGATAACACGTTTGTGGAGTTTACGCCGCAATAAAGCCTTACCGTTTACACATATCAGCTTTATATATTATCTTTGCCCTACTATGTATAAACTGATCAGACCCCTCTTGTTTTTGATTAACCCAGAGTCTGCGCATCACTTGATTTTCAAGTGTCTGGCTATTGCCAGGTACATTCCGTTCTCGGGATGCATCATGCGATTGTTTTGCTGCTATAATAAACCCTCTCTGGAGAGAGAAGTTTTTGGCCTTAAATTCCCTAATCCCGTAGGCTTGGCCGCCGGCCTTGACAAAAATGCCACCTCTTACAACTCGCTGGCCAACCTTGGATTTGGATTTGTGGAAATCGGTTCCGTCACTCCCAAGCCTCAGGAAGGCAACCCCAAACCCAGATGCTTCCGTCTGGTAAAAGACAAAGCCATCCTGAACCATATGGGTATTAACAATGAAGGCGTAAAACAAGTGGTAAGGAACCTGAAACAGGACCGTCCCAGGATTTTGATTGGGGGCAATATTTCCAAAAACGCCACCACGCCTAACGACCAAGCCCACCTGGACTACGAAAAGGCCTTTGCCCATCTATACGACTACGTGGACTATTTTGTAATCAACGTCAGTTGCCCAAACGTCAAGGGACTGCAGAGCCTGCAGGCCATTGACTCACTCTCCGTCATTGTGCGCAAATTGGTGGAAATACGCCGCTATTGCGATATCTACCGACCTATTTTGCTGAAGATATCCCCGGACCTTTCCATAGAAATGCTGAACCAAGTGGTGGAACTGGTACAAATATCCGGCTTGGACGGCATTATTGCCTGCAATACCACAACCTCAAGAGAAGGTTTACTTACACCGGTAGAAAAGGTTAAAAGTATGGGAGATGGAGGTATAAGCGGAGCTCCCCTTAAAGAAAAGACACTGGCTACCATCCGGGCCATCCGTGAAAAAACGGAAGGCAACCTCCCCATCATTGGAGTGGGTGGTATTATGTGCCCGCAAGACGCCAAAGATATGCTGGATGCCGGCGCCTCACTGGTGCAAATCTATACCGGTTTCATCTATGAAGGTCCTACCTTTGTCCGTCAAATACTTAAAAAACTTTGATATGCGCCCCCGGTTTCTTGTGCCGGCAGCCCTCTTGTGCTGCCTCTTTATGAGTTGTAATAATCGCGTTGATTCATTGGAAATTATGACATCTCAATTAGACTCATTGTTTAACCCTATTTTCCCTGCCAAAGACCCCGGTGCGGCCATCTTGTTGCTCAAGGGGAACGACATTATCTATGAACGCTACCTGGGACTGGCCACCTTGGAACCCGATACGCCGGTCAATGAGAACACGTTCTTCTGTATAGCCTCGGTCTCCAAACAATTCAGTGCCGTGGCGCTTATGAAACTGGCCCAGGAAGGAAAATTAAGTCTGGATGACTCGGTAAGCAAATACTTCCCGCAGTTCAAGGCCCCCTTCTTCCAACGCATCACCCTGCGCCACCTGCTGTCGCATACATCGGGCATTCCCGACTCGCGCCCCCGCACCGACTCCAACTACGTCTACTATTCCACCGACGTGGAATCCTATTCTTATCTGGACACCGTCACCCGCCTTAACTTTGAGCCAGGCACGCAGTACGAGTATATGAACCCCACGTTCCAGCTCATGTACACCATTATTGAAAAGGCATCGGGAAAACCGTTTGAAGAATACATGCGTACAGAAATCTTTGATCCCGCCGGTATGGAAAAAAGCGTCTATTTTGAAGACGGCCGCTTCATACCCAATATGTCACACGGTTATGAATGGAACGCGCAGGCCTCCCGCTGGGACGAGTGCGACTACGGGGAAACCTCTTTCTTTGCCAGCAAGGCGGACGGCGGCCTGTACACCAGTCCCCGGGAATTTGTACAATGGGAATTTGCCCTGCGCCGCCACTTGTTTCTCAATGAAGAAATGACCGCCATGGCTCACAGCGGAAAAATTGACACCGACCTGCCCTACACCCAATACGGTTACGGCTGGTTCATTGAGCACAAACCCGGTTATCCCGTCAAAGTGTTCCACACCGGAGACAACGGCGGCTACCAGATACACGAAGAACGCTTCCCCAACGAAGAAGTGCTGTTTTTGATATTCTCCACTAGAAATATAGACCGGGAAGGCACCGTTGAGAAAGTGGACGCCCTGCTCCAAAAAGCCGGACTTATTTAGCCTGCTGCACTTGTTCCATCACCCGCATGAAGTTGCCTCCCAGAATTCCTTCAATCTCACGGCGGGAATAGCCTCTGGCGCATAATTCTTCCGTAAGAACCGGCATACAGGAAATATCCTCCATTCCTTCCGGTCCCACCTCTATGCCGTCAAAGTCCGATCCAATCCCCACGTGCTCCGGTCCCACCAGTTCCACCACGTGGTCAATGTGATCCACAATACGTTTGTAGGAAGGTCTGGGAACTTTCATAATCTCACGGATGGCCTCCTGCATTCGGTCGTCAAACGCATCGGGGTCTTTCTTGTACAGTTCTTCCACGGCTTCGTACGAATCCAGTTGCGTCTTCACGCGCCCCCCGTATTCCTTGTCCAGGAAACTGGGATAGAAGTTTATCTGAATCACCCCCCCGCGCGCAGCCATAGCCTTGATCATCTCATCGCTCATATTGCGCGGCACGTCACACAACGCGCGGCAACAGGAGTGTGTGGAAACCACAGGCACGGCCGAGGCCTCCAGCACATCGTAGAACGACCGGTCGGAAATATGCGCCACGTCCACCAGCATCCCCAGGCGGTTCATCTGAGCCACCACCTCGCGGCCAAACGGGCTGAGCCCGTTCCACCGCGGTGCGGTTGCGGTGCAACTATCGCAAATTTCATTATTGCCGCCGTGGGTCAGGGTCACATAGCGCACGCCCATCCGGTAGAACAACCGTAACAGCGACAAGTCTTTATGGAAGGGTCCTCCGTTTTCCATTCCCAGAAATACGGCCAGCCTGCCCTGCAGCTTGAGCGCACGCGCCTCGGCCGGCGTGGTGGCCAGGGCCACCGCCTCTGCATTGACTTCAAGAAAATCCTGCACCCGGGAGAGCAATTCCAGCGCCCGATAGGTGCACTCGTTGGGGTCCCATTTGTTGGACACATAAATAGCAAAGAAAGAGGCGTCAACGCCTCCTTCTTTCATTCTAACCAAATCCACGTGGCCTTTGTCGTTCCGCCGGGACAAATCCCTGCCCAGCAAGAGCTTCAAGGGAGTATCACAATGAGAGTCCAGCACAAATGCTTCCTGATGAATTTGTTTAGGTATCATAAAATGATCTGTTTAATATCAATAAGATGAAATATTTGCAGCGCCACTTACATCCAGGTTCTTAATCACGCAACCCCCGGTGTAACGCAACTTGGCGGCTCCGGACACCTCGGGTTGCAGGCTGCTTTTCACCCGCACGTCAGCCTTGCCGGCTCCGCTGATATCGGCACGCATAGTTCCCACTTCAAAGTTTTCTCCATTGAACTTGCCGGCCCCGCTTACTTCCAAGTCACAGCGGATGGCTTTCCCAATCAGAGTCAATGCACAACTGCCGCTCACTTCCACATCGGCAAAGGTAACTTCTTTTCCCATAAAGTCAAAGGTAGCCTTGGACGAGCCGCTGATATCGGCGGAAAAATCTTCGGTTTCCAAGTCGGCAAATACATTGGACACTCCGGAAAGGTCAATGCTCACCTCCGTGCAAGTCAGCGTGGCAAACTCGGCATTACTTACTCCGGACATATCCAGTTCAAAAGAAGAGGAAAGAAAATTATCTGTGGTACGCAATGAGGTCACACCACTCATTTCCAGACCGTTAATCATAGGCATAGTGACCTGGGCCCTTACAGTGAGGTCTTTGTACTTGCGTTGGAGCCCCTTGGGAATGCCTCCGTCCACAAAGTCCAGTTCCAGCACATTGTTGTTTACCTTGATGTCCAGATAGGGAATCAGTTCTTGTTCCACTTCTACCTTAACGGCACAAGTGTTGCCTTTTGACAAAGTGACCTTGAAAATGCCGGACACATCTATCCGGGTAAAGGAAGACACCTTGTAATCCTTTTTTACGGTTTCTGCAAAACCCATCCCGCAGAGGAGGGTCATTAGTACCAGGAGCGTCAATTTTTTCATAGTACAACAGTTTTTAATTATTAGATAATTTGGATGCACCCGACACGTGAGTAGAGGTAAAAGAAGGATTGCCGTGGATGGTGATATTGGAGGCACCACCGGCGTCAACGCCCATCTTGTCCGTTACCGTAACCTCGGCACGGGAAGCACCGCCACATTTTAGTTGCATGGTTTCTACCGCAAAGTCTTTGGCTTCCAACCGGCTGGCTCCACCCAACTTCACATCGGCTCTGGTGGCGCTGCCTTCCATTGTAATATTTGAAGCCCCGCTCACTTCCAGTTCCATTGCTTCCACTTCCTGATTGTATTCCAGGCGGGATGCCCCGGATACTTCCAGTTGGGCCGTGTTGGCCAGTCCGTCCAGTTGCAGCCGTGAGGCGCCGCTCACTTCAATGTCGGCCGTATGGGTCATCACCATAAGTTTGGCACGGGAGGCCCCGCTCAAAGAAATCTCAAAGTTCTTGGGAGAAAAAGGACTTGTGGCATTCAGCTGAGCGGAAGAGCCCAATTCAACAGCCACCAGGTCCGGCATGGTAACTTTCGCATATACCGTATAGCGGTCACTGAAGCCGCTCTGGAAGTTTTTCCAGAATTCTTGACGTATGCTCAATTCCAACGTGTTACCGGACACATTTACCACCAGTTCGTCAATAATTTCTTTGTCGGCTTGCACTTGCAGGGAGCAACTGTTGCCCTTGACCACTTCTATTTTATAGGAGTAGCTGGCATCAATGGCATTGAAGGGTGCCAGTTCATAAGTGCGCGTTTCTTTGGACTGCGCACAGGCCGTCAAAGCCATCCACAGGCAGACGGAAAATGTCAATAATTTCTTTACCATAATATTCTATTTATCTAATTAATAATTATTTATTATCTGGATTCGTCGGCAAGGGCGGCCACGGCCTTTACCCCTTCAAAAAGTTGTGCGTAATACGCAGTCAGCAAATCTTCCTGCTGGGCCGGAGTCAGTTCTTCCGGGAGCGTCCGCTCAAAATCGTCCTCATGGGGCACCAGCGAGGCCAGCGTCTGCAACACTTCCTGACGGCGGGGTTCACTCAGCCCCTGCGCAGACCGGGTAATCTGGCCCGAGAGCCGCTGCATCTCCACAATGTAACAGGTATGAGTCTGGTTGACGCAAGGACTCACCTGGGCCGGTTGTCTCAAAAAATACGCCCCGACTCCTATCAGTACGGCCACGGAAGCCGCAATGGAGGTATAAGTCATCCATGTGCGCCACGGCGGGTTGAGCCTTCCGAACAGTTGTTCTTCAGCTGCGGAAGAAGGCCCCTCGCTGTCAAACAAGGCGCGGTTGTTATCAATAAAATCTTTTAACGGGTCCATAATTCCTGGGGGATTAATTCTTGTAATTTCTGACGGCCTCTGGTATATTGGCTGCGCACCGTAGAGGGCTGCAAGCGGGTTATCTGCGCAATTTCCTCAAAATCATATCCGTCAAAAAGGTATAAACTCAATATGGTGCGGTAACCGGCCGGTAAGCCGAACAAAGCCTGCTTCACTTGTTCCACCTTTTGGTGTAAGGCCATGTCAGTGGCACTCTCGGCAGCGGAAGTCGGTTCCTCAAGGACCCTCACCCGGGGGGTATCAATGGAAGTTCCCTGACTGCTCATCCTGAAGTCCAGCGAATTAAGCCGGTCCAGGGCTCCATTGACGGCCACTTTCTTTAACCAGCCGTAACAGGCGGCTTCGTTCACAAACACGGGGGCCCTCTTCCCGAATAATTTTACAAAGGCATCCTGCATACATTCCTCCGCCTCTTCCCTGTTATGCAATATGCGATAACAGGTATTGAATATCGCTCCATTGAATTGTCTGTAGATAGCCTTCTGGTCCATTTCTTATTCCGATTCACTTATATAAACGGAACCGCCCGATTTTTGCTGCATTTGTTGCAGCAACTCTTTGTGATAAGCCAACAGCAAGTCCACCACCTCACCGTAGCTCTGCACTCCCTGAGACTGTCCGTTTGCTTTCAAATAAGTGTCATTCACCTTATTGGATGCCTGGGCAACCGGTCCGCTGAACGCTTGCCAATAGATGGTGTTTTCCTGAAAATCTTGCAACACATTCTTGTCCAACGCATCCACCATCACTTGGTGAAATTCCGGGTCGGTGCGGTAGAGGGCATTCAATACGTAATTGAGAGAATGCATAAGGGCACTGTAGTGCAGTTCTTCGTTATCGGTTGCCATCCCTACGCGGAAGGCCAGATAGTTGGCATCACCCTCGCGCATATAGCCCCGCGCGTGTGCCTGCTCGTGCGCCATCAGCGCCGGAATCCAGAACTGGGGCACGTCTTTGTTCAGGGTGGATTCAACCATCCAGGGAAAATAGAAGCCCATAATATAAGTGTAGGACATGATTTTGGAAAAGGTAAACGGTTTGATTGATTTAAAATTTCCACCCACATGCAATCCGCTATGACGCTCCAGAAATTCGTACGCGCGGAAAACCTCCTCTTTCATACGATCAAACGTGTACACGGGGTTCAACCGTCCGTCGGGGGTCCGCATAACCTGCAGACAGGCCGCATTGGTCTGTCCCACCATATAATCGGCCAGTGCCCTCAGGTCAGTGGCACTGTATTGCGCCTGCAGCGGATAACCCAACGTCTGCGCCACGGGGGGGCGCTTGTAGTTCAGTCCGCAAAACAGGATAAACCACACCAGGGCGTATAGGGCCACGTGCCACGCAGGGCGCAGGCTGTCCACAACCCACCGGCGTAGCGGCACGCCGTGCCGCAGCCGCCCACAACACAGTCTGACCAGCCACCACAGCACGCAGCCTGCCAGCGTATATAGAAGCGCCTCGGCCAAAGAGAAGGGTATCAGGGCCGTGAGGGACGATACGCCCTGAGCCAGATAGAAATAGATTTTCTGCGTATAGATGCGTTCCATGGCGGCGGGCGCCACGCTATATATAAGGTATAACAACGCGCAAAAAAGCAAAAGCACGTAAGGCAAATAACACCGTAATTTTTTTCTCATACCGCAAAAATACGCTTTTGTTATTGTAAATTTGTTGCATAATGCCTTTTGCTATGAGAAAAGTCCTCTTCTTCTGTTTGACTTTGGCCTGTCTGCTTACGCGCCCTTCCGCCCACGCACAAAACTACTATTCCTATACCGTACTGGACACCAATGCACAGATTGCCCTGTGCGACACCTTGTTTGCCACCCTTAAGGACGGCAATATGATAATAGGCAAACCCAAAATCACCCAAATAGGTTTTGACGACAAGCGCAAAACACTCATCTTCTACTTCAACGCCTCGCTGGCCGAGTTCCCCATACGCCCGCAGACCGTCACACAGGTGGAAAAGCTCATAAAGGAAGCCCTGCCCAAAAAATACAGGGACTACCGCCTCACCGTCCGCACGGACGGCAAAGAACTCTCGCAACTGGTGCCGCTGTACTATGGAGGCTCCGGCTCGCGCCTGTCACAGAAAGAACGCGAAAGCAACCGTAAAAAATATGTGCTGAGCCATAAGGTATTCACTTCCAAAAAACAATTGCGCCAACTGAACCGTAAAGGCACCCCTCAGGAACTGGCCGAACAGGAATTTCTGGAGCGCCGCCTGGAAGACATCAACCGGCAGAAACTGCTGGGTCAGGCCCAAATGGCGCAAGATGCCAAAACTGCGGCACGACACAACTGGCCCTCGTTGGGTGCCACCCCGCTGATCACGCGGGAAGACCGGGCCTACACCGTAACAAACGGATTGAACAACAAACATATAGCCGTATGGCAGAGCCACGGTTTCTATTACGAGCAAAAACTGTTACGCTGGGAATGGCAACGCGCCCGCATATTCCAGACGGTAGAAGATATCTACACCCAATCGTACGTACTGCCTTTTCTGGTACCCATGCTGGAAAACGCCGGGGCCATTGTGTTGCTGCCCCGCGAGCGGGACACCCGCACCGAAGAAGTCATCGTGGACAACAACGCACAGTATGAGAATGCCCCTCAGGGCAGCTATACGGAAACTAACGGAGCACACCCCTGGTCCACCCCGGAAGAAAACCCTGTGGGATTTGCCAACCTCAAGGTGGTCTACACCAATCTGGACAATCCCTTTACCATGGGCACGTTCCGGCAGGCGGCCACCTACAATGAAAGGCACGGCTCACGGGGTAAAACGGGAAATAAAGGTCCCAGCACCGTCACCTGGACCCCCAACTTGCCCGCAGAGGGATCGTACGCCGTTTACGTATCTTACAAAAGCCTTCCCCTGAGTGCCCGCGATGCCCGCTATACCGTACACCACAAGGGAGGGGAAAGCCGTTTCCGCATAAACCAGCAGATGGGCGGAGGCACCTGGATTTACCTGGGGAACTTCCTCTTTGACGCCGGACAAAATCCGCAGGGATGCGTCACCCTTTCCAACCTCAGTGACGAACGCAACGCGGTCATTACCGCAGATGCCGTAAAATTCGGCGGCGGAATGGGGAATGTGGGCCGGTACCCGCAGGACAGCCTGCTACTGAAAGAGTTTGCACCGGCAGACAGCGACACCAAACCGGAATTCACCCCCATTACCAGTCACTATCCCCGTTTTACGGAAGGCGCCCGCTACTGGCTGCAATGGGCCGGATTCCCCGATTCGGTATACACCTATTATTTAGGGGGCAATGACTATACGGACGACTACACCTCGCGCGGACGCTGGGTCAACACCCTCTCGGGGGGCTCGGCTGTGAACCCGGGCAATCCGGGAATGAAAATTCCCGTGGACCTGTCTTTTGCCTTCCATACGGACGCCGGCACCACACTCAATGACAGCATCATTGGCACTCTGGCCATCTACACGCGCGACGGCGACGGCATTGAATACCTGCCCACCGGCGAGACCCGCCTGACCTCTCGCGACCTTACCGACCTGGTACAGACGCAGATAGTGAACGACATCAGGGCACAGTGGAACCCTGACTGGACGCGACGCGGCCTCTGGAACCGATCTTATGCCGAGAGCCGGCTGCCTCAGGTACCCTCCATGTTGCTGGAACTGCTCTCGCACCAGAATCTGGCCGATATGCGCTACGGGCTGGACCCCGCCTTCCGCTTTACCGTAAGCCGCGCCGTATATAAAGGAATACTGCGTTACCTCAGTGCCGTCAACGGGGTACCCTACGTGGTGCAGCCCCTGCCGGTACACCGTTTTGAGGTCACTTTTGCCGGGGAGCACACGGCTCGTTTGCAGTGGGAACCCACCGTGGACTCTCTGGAGCCCACCGCACAGGCACAACGCTACATAGTCTACACGCGCCGTGGAGACGAGAACCAGTCGTTTGACGCGGGTACCGTGGTCACGCAGGCGCGTATGGACCTGGAAATTGAAGAAGGCGTTCCGTACAGCTTTAAGGTAACGGCCGTCAACACCGGGGGCGAAAGTTTCCCGTCGGAAGTGCTTTCCATTTACCGCGCCCCGCAATCAAAGGGCAATGTACTTATTGTCAACGGATTTACACGTGTATCGGCCCCGGACAGCTACGCCAGCGCCGACACCTGCTACGGTGGATTCACCGACCAGACGGACCACGGAGTCCCCTACCTGCAAGATATTTCATATATAGGATCTCAATACGAATTCCGGCGCAGTATTCCCTGGATGGACGACGACTCGCCGGGATTCGGCGCGTCTTTTCCGGATTACGAAACCAAGGTGCTGCCGGGCAATACCTTTGACTATCCCATAATACACGGGGCGGCCTTTGCGCAGGCGGGCTACAGCTATGCCTCGGCCAGTGTGGAAGCGTTTGACGCTCCCCAAAGCACTATTACAGACGGGGACTATGCGGTGGTGGACGTGATTCTGGGTAAACAAAAACAGATACGACTTGGCGGCGTGGCGGGGAATCTGATACGGTATACGGCCTTCCCGCGCCCCCTGCAGGAGCGGATTACTCGCTATATACAACAGGGGGGCAAGGTGCTGCTGAGCGGAGCCAATGTGGCCAGTGACATTTGGGACGGCGAAGCGAAAGACAGCCTGGCGGTGGATTTTGCCACCCGCGTGTTGCATTACACCTGGCGTAGCGGTATGGCCTCGCGCAGCGGGGAAGTGCAGGCGGTCCCCGACCCGAGGTCGAATTTCTATAACCCGGCCGAGACAGGAAAGGTATTGTACAGCTTTGACACACAGCTGAATGATAAGGTATACTCCGTGGAATCTCCGGACGCCCTTGAACCGGCCGACACGCAAACGCTGACCATATTCCGCTATGCCGACAATCATTTCAGTGCCGGCGTAGCCTGGAAAGACAGCCGTAGTGCGTCGGTGGTGCTGGGATTTCCGCTGGAAGTGCTGCAGACCGCGGCACAGCGGGCGCAATTAGTGAAACAGTGCCTGACATTCTTTGAAACTGCCAAATAGTCACCTTGTGATGCGTTGGAATACTTTTTGATTTATTGCCGCACGTCAGACAATATCAAAAAATCTATATTATGAAAAACAAAGGTACTATTGGAGTTACGACTCAAAACATTTTCCCGGTCATCAAGAAGTTCTTGTATTCTGACCATGAAATTTTCCTTAGAGAACTGGTTTCCAACGCGGTAGACGCCACACAGAAGATGAAGGCCCTGGCCGCCAAAGGAGAATTTTCCGGAGAGCTGGGAGAGGTCACCCTCCGCGTCAAGGCAGACAAAGACGCCCATACCCTTACGGTGAGTGACCGCGGCATTGGGATGACCGCTGAAGAAGTGGACCAATACATTAACCAGATAGCCTTTTCCAGCGCCGGCGAATTTCTGGAAAAATACAAAGACCAGGTGGAACACATGATAGGTCACTTTGGACTGGGTTTCTACTCCAGTTTTATGGTGGCCAAAAAAGTGGAAATTGTCACCAAATCGTGGAAAGAAGGGGAAAAGGCCGTCAAGTGGACCTGCAACGGAGACCCCGAATTCACTATGGAAGAGACTGACAAGGAAGACCGCGGGACCGACATCATCCTGACCCTGGCCGAAGAATTTGAAGACTACGCCCAAGACTACAAAGTCAACGAACTGTTGAACAAATACTGCAAATTCCTGCCGGTGGAAATAGCTTTTGGCAAGGAAAAGGAATGGAAAGACGGCAAGGAAGTGGAACTGGACAAGGACCACATTGTAAACGACACTCAGCCGCTCTGGACCCGCAAACCCGCTGATTTAAAGGACGAAGATTATAAGGAATTCTACACCAAGCTCTACCCCGCGGCCGAGGAACCGCTGTTCTGGATTCACCTGAACGTGGACTACCCGTTCCATCTGACCGGGGTGCTGTATTTTCCCAAAATCAAGGACAAACTGGAAGTGACCCGCAACAAGATTCAACTTTACTGCAATCAGGTATTTGTTACGGACAATGTGGAAAACATTGTGCCCGACTTCCTTACCCTGTTGCACGGGGTCATTGACTCACCGGACATTCCGCTCAACGTGTCACGCAGTTACCTGCAAAGCGACAGCAACGTCAAGAAAATTTCCAACCACATAACCAAGAAAGTGGCCGACCGTTTGGAAGATATTTTCAAGAACGACCGCAGCAGCCTGGAAGAAAAATGGGACAACCTCAAATTGTTCATTGAATACGGTATGCTGACCGAAGAAAAATTCTGCGAACGCGCGCTGGCTTTCTCGCTTTTTAAAAATACCGACAACAAATATTTTAGTTTTGACGAGTACAAGACCGCCGTTGAACCCAACCAGACGGACAAGGATAAAAAACTTATCTACTTGTATGCCAACAAGGTAGACCCACAATATGCCTACATCAATGCCGCCAAAAACAAAGGTTACGATGTACTGCTGCTGGACTCTCCCCTGTGCGCCCATTTTGTAAATTTGTTGGAATCTAAACTAAAAGACTCTAAATTTGTGCGCGTAGATTCAGATACTCCTGACAAGCTTATTCTCAAGGAAGATGTGACCAAACCGCAGTTGCCGGAAGAAGAAGAGAAAGAGTTGAAGAGCAAATTTGAAGAAGTACTACCCAAAGGGATGGAATTTACCGTAAACTTTGAAAACATGGGTGCCGCCTCCCTTCCTGTGCTTATCACACAGGGCGAATGGATGCGCCGTTACCGTGAGATGTCTGCCCTGGGCGGCGGAATGAACTTTATGGGCACCCTTCCCGAATCCTACAATCTGGTAGTCAATTGTGAAAATCCCCTTATTGCCAAAATCCGTGAAACCAAAGACCAACAACTCATCAGCCAGGTGTGTGACCTGGCACTGCTGGCCAACAACCTGCTGAGTGGCGAGGCTTTGGATAAATTCATCAAACGTAGCGTAGATTTAATCCAGTAAAATAAATTATATGAAAATCGACCGTTTCCTCCAACTCTTTGTTGTTAAAGAGAAAAAATTTTATCCGTTTTATAAAGAGTTGGGGGCAGTGGCCGTAGCTGCTTCAGAAAACCTCTTGCTGCTGTTGCAGGAAAAACATCCGGAAGAACAGACCGGGCTCTACAAAGTCATCAAGGGACAGGAATCCCAGGCCGACCATATACGCAACACATTGCTGGACGAACTCAAGAATACGTTTGTCACTCCCTTTGACCGCGAAGACGTACACGAGTTGGCCCTGCGGCAGGACAATTTCATTGACTATATCCACGATGCCGCCCGCCGCATTGTGATGTACAAAGCCAAAAACATTGATGTGCAACTGGTTACTATGGCGGAATGCATCCTGGAAGACGCCCGCCTGCTGGAAGACATCCTGGGGCAGTTGGAATTCATTCCCAAAAAGAACGATTACCTCAAGCAGCAATGCGACAAAATTCGGGACATTGAGCACCGTGTGGATGATTTGTTCGAGCGTTTTATGAGCGATGTGTTTTCCAACGAGAAGGACGCCATAGAACTGGTAAAACTCAAAAATATAGTACAAGCCCTGGAGGACGCCACCGACAAAGCCAAGGACGTATCTGACACGGTCCGTTCCATCATTATTAAATTTGCCTAGAAGATGCTGAGTATAGTTCTGATAGGCATTTTTATTGCCTTCTTGTTCCAGTTCCTTAACGGGATGAACGATGCGGCCAATTCCATTGCCACCATTGTTTCCACCCGCGTGCTCTCCCCCACCGCCGCCGTGCTGTGGGCGGCCTTCTGGAACTTTGCCGCATACTTCATTTTTGGGGTGCATGTGGCGGACACTATGGGCAAAGGGATTGTGGACCCGGCTGCGGTCAATGAATACGTAATCATCTCGGCCCTGATAGGTTCCGTCATCTGGGTCTATATCTGCACGCGTATGGGATTTCCCATAAGCGTGTCGCACGCCCTTATCGGCGGCCTCATTGGCCCCGTGTGGTTCTCCTGCGGTGCCGGATCGCTGGTCACCCGGGGGATTACCACCATTGCCCTGTTTATTGTTCTCTCCCCGTTATTGGGTATGGTGCTCGGGTTTGCCACAATGGCATTGACCATGTGGATTTTCCGCAAAGTCAAACCGCACCGCGTGGAGACCCACTTCAAGGTGATGCAGCTGTTTTCCAGCGCCATCTTCAGTTTGGGGCACGGCGGCAACGACGCCCAAAAAACGATGGGTATCATTGCCATACTGCTGTTCAGCGTGGCGGACAAAAACTCCTTTGTGGCTCAATACCTCTATGACACCTCCGTCGGCTGGCACATTCCCCTGTGGGTCATCATCAGTTGCTACGCCACCATAGGTGCCGGTACCATCATCGGCGGCCGCAAGGTAATCAGCACCTTGGGCGACGGTCTGGCCAAACTCCATCCCGTACAGGGTTTCTGTGCCGAGACCTCCGGCGCCCTCACCCTCATAGCCACTGCTTTTCTGGGGATTCCGGTAAGTACCACCCACACCATCACGGGCTCCATCATAGGTGTAGGGCTGACCCGAGGCTCGGGCGCCGTACGCTGGGCCACCGCCAAGAACATTGTGGGCGCCTGGATCCTTACCATTCCGGCCACCCTGGTGATCTCGGGACTTATTTATCAAGGGATTCTGCTGTTTCTGTAACGGTATTTCTGTATTTTATCACAAAAACCTGCTTACGGCAGGTTTTTGTGTATCTTTACTACACCATTATGCGTAAATCTCTGTTCATAGTATGCGCCACCCTGCTGTGCGCCTCGTGCCGAGGCCCGGATATCAGGCTGTATGACAATTTTGTACGCGTACTGGATACCACCACGTTTTCCACCGCCACCGTCATTGAGAAATTGCGCGAGCCCGAGGCCGGACTGGCCGGCCTGCTGGCCGACAACATTCCGTTACGGAACATCAAGGTGGAATCCATTCTCTACAAGACCTATCTGCCCAACGGCGACCGCGCGTTTGCCTCGGGTATTATTGCCCGTCCCGTTGACATACCGGTCATTGGGGTGGTCAGCGCACTGCACGCCACTATGGCGCAGAAATACCAGGCGCCCTCAGAAGCCATGTTCTGCCGCGACATTCTGCCGGCCTTTCTGGGCTACGTGGTGTTTGTGAGCGACTATATAGGACTGGGACAGACCGTGAAAGTGCCGCAACCTTACCTGCATCTGGAAAGCACGGCCCGCTGCCAGATAGATATGGTCATTGCCGGGCGGGAATACCTCAAATATGAATACGGTCTGGATACGTACGGTCCCATGTACGTGGAAGGCTACTCTCAGGGCGGGGCGCTGGCGCTCAACTTTATGCGGGTCACGCAGCGTGATTATCCCGATACTTTCAAAATTAAAAAAGTGTTCTGCGGAGGCGCCCCAATGGACCTTCCCACCATTATTGAAGAGGCGGTACGCACCAACAACTCGGAACTTCCCATAGGCATTGCGCTGGTGGTGGAAGGGCTCAATTATGCAGAAAACCTGGGACTGGACTACAACCGCCTGTTTACGGGAGAGTTGCTGGAGCGTTTTGACCTGTTGGTACGCAGCAAACGTTTTACGGCACAAGAAATCTGTGACCAGCTGGGCACCACCGTCAGCACCGATTTTCTGCATCCCGACTTCTTTACGGAAGAGGGCAACGACCAAATAGACCGCCTGTTGGAAAGCGGCAGGCGCAACAGTCTTACCTCCTGCACGGACTGGGCCCCCGACCCGGAAGTACCCATATTGATGCTACACAGTTACACGGACGAGGCCGTAGCCTATGCCAATATTGAAAAAGGCGTGGCGTTTCTGCGCCACGCCGGGGCCAATCTGGAATTTGTGCCCACGGTGGGCAGCCACGCTGCCGCCGGAATGACTATGTACCTGGCCTTCTGGAACGAACTCAGACAAAACGAATAATCTTCATTTAGTATGAAACATCTTTTCTATGCAATGCTTGCAGGCCTGTTGCTGGTTACATCCTGCCAACGCAACACCTTCTCTCTTACGGTCAACTTTCCGGACAAGACGGCGGACGGCCAATACGTCTATCTTTTAATGCCTTTTGAACACCGGATTATGGACAGCTTGATGGTGGAAAACAAAACGGCCGTGTTCACGGGCAAACTGGAACGTCCGACGCTGGTACAAGTGGTATCTTACAACAACACGCAGGGTGTGGCCATGCTGGAGACGGGCAATGTATCGGTAATGATGTCCAACCCGTATGAAACGCGCTCGGCCACTGCCGGTCTGGGAAACGGGACTCCACTCAATGACGAGCTGGTGGAAATGATTACCCTCACCGACTCGCTGGCCGACATTGCCAACTACTTTGTAGGCACCGAAGAAGAATCGGCCGCCTTCTGGAAAGAATGGCAACCGCAGTTTGTAGCTATGTGGAATACCTATTATGAACGCAACCGCGACAACGACTTGGGCGCATATGCCTTTACCAACCTGCTGAATTTCACGGAAGACCAGAACAAACGGCTTGAGTTGGTAGACAATGCCAGCAATTACGTCAAGAGCATACCGGACATCATTACGTTGATTGTGGGGATGCAAGCGGCCGCCGGCACCACGGAAGGTAATATGTTTACCGATTTTACGGTGGAAGAAACCCCGGGACAGAAGGTATCGTTCTCTGACTTCATAGGGAAAGGCCAATACGTGCTGGTGGATTTCTGGGCCAGCTGGTGCGCCCCCTGCCGCGAAGAAGTACCCAACCTCAAAGAGGTGTACGCCAAATACAACGGACCCGACTTTACCATCCTGGGCGTAGCGGTCTGGGATAATCCCGAGGACACTTACCAAGCCATTGAAGAATTACAACTGCCCTGGCACAGCATTATCAATGCCCAAAAGATTCCTACGGATGTATACAATATTGAAGGCATCCCCCACCTCATTCTCTTTGGACCCGACGGAACCATTGTGGCCCGCGGACTGCGGGGGGACGCCATTGGAGCCAAGGTGGCCGAGGTACTGGGCAAATAGTACGGGGCTTATTCCCTGACGGCAATTTCCTTGAAAAGGGTGCGGATGTATTTCTGCATCCTTTTTTGGTACGGGGTCATAAGGAGAAGCACAATAACGCATCCAATGGTAACACCATCAAAGAATCCCATAAAAAAATCAAACAGAGGCGCGGAATAATCCACGTGAATGGCTATCTGACTTATCAGCAACGATACGGCAATTACAGCCACCAGCATATTGCGCATTTTATCCACGACGGCTTCCACGCGGTAGATATAGGTAAGTTGGGCCAAAGCATTGCGGGTGGTTTCAAAAGCACCGTCGGACGTCTTGCGGCGCAGGTAAACCCAGTTGCCCACCTGCCCTACCTTTTCCGTACCGGTTTCCTTCAGAAAGTCCAAATAGGCGCGGCTGTCCGCGTGTCCGGGATCTTGATCAAGCAATTCCAGTTTGTAGGAATAAAGGTTGGGCTGTCCGCTTTCAAAACGGTAGCGTAACGGAGCTACGTGAATCAATTGCCAGCCCTTTTCGGACATGGAGTTGAGCCAGGCTTCTTCTTCATCACTGCGCCACAGGAAAAATTTTTTGTAAACTGTCTTTTTCATTTGGGTATATTTATTTATGTAATTTATTATTGGGGCAGGTGTTTGGGGCGTTCAGGCGTTGCGACGCTCAGACGTTTTCCAGCAGGCGGGTGCCGTTGGCGACCAGTTCCTGCAGGCGGAGAAACTCGGCCGTCAACACCTCACGGCCTCTGGGGGTGATTTGATATTCTTTTTTGCGGCTGTCGGGGTCGCCGTCCAAGGCGGTAATCCACTGCCTTTCCAGCAGGGACGACAGGGCGCCGTAGAGGGTGCCGGCCGACAAATGCAGGCGGCCGCCGCTCAACTGTTCGGTTTCTTGCATGATGCCGTAACCGTGAAGCGGCTTGAGCAAAGTCAGCAGGATGTAATATACGGCTTCGGTAAGCGCTGAGGTTTCATTTTTCTTTTCCATACTTCTATTGGCCTCCGTTATATCGGTTGGCGATACAAAGGTAGACGATATAATTAAATATGCAAATATAAATGTGCGATTTTGTGAAGAAGTGTGAAAAAAGAAAAGCCAACCATCTTATAATAAGACAATTGGCATTTTGTGATCCGGAAGGGAGTCGAACCCTTGACCCACAGCTTAGAAGGCTGTTGCTCTATCCAACTGAGCTACCGGACCCCTTTGAGGCCGCAAAGATAAGAAAAAGCGGGGTAAGTAGCATTTAATTAACTGACAAAAATGGATAAAGTATACGGACGCATGGCGGAAATCATCCGCCTGATTATTCCGGAACATATAAAAGCACTACCTTTGTTTTACTAAACCTACTAATACCCTCTGCAATGAAAAAATTTTTACTTCTGGCTGCCTGCCTGTACGGTGGAGTTACAGCCTCGTTTGCCCAGCAAGCCCTCGGCCCGGGAAGCGGCCTGGTATCTCCGCAAATCAACCCGGACCATACGGTAACCTTCCGTTATGCCGATCCCAAGGCCATTACCGTCACCCTTACCGGTGATTTTCTACAGCCTACCAAAATGGAGCGCGAGCGCAACGGTCAAAAAATGACTTATGAAACCGTAATCCCGGTACCCATGACAGAACAAGACGGCGTATGGACCTACACCACGACTTCCCTGGAAGGCGAATTCTACTCGTACTCCATTATGGTAAACGGCAAAAAGGTAATGGACCCGTCAAACATCTACCAGTTCAGAGACGTGGCCACCTGGAGCAACTGCTTTGTAATGAGTACCAAAGATAAAGACAAAGGCTATTACTACTCGGTACAGGACGTACCTCACGGCACCGTATCCAAAGTATGGTACTACAGCCCCACTATTGGCAAAAACCGCCGACTCACCCTATATACCCCCGCCGGTTACAACCCCAACGGTAAAACAAAATACCCCGTACTGTACTTGTTGCACGGATCGGGCGGAGACGAGGATGCCTGGACCGACCTGGGCCGCACCATCCAGATAATGGACAATTTGATTGCCGAGGGAAAAGCCGTCCCAATGCTTGTCGTAATGCCCAACGGCGTAGTGTGGAACGACGCGGCCCCCGGTGCCAAAAGCGACAATATGTTCCAACCCTCCATGACCAACAGCCGCTCCGACTCGACCAAAGAGGTGGAAGAAAGTTTCCCGGATATCATTTCTTTCATTGAGGCCAACTACAAAGTGCTCAAAGACAAAAACAGCCGTGCCGTGGCCGGACTGTCAATGGGCGGACGCCAGTCCTATGCCCTGGCTATGGCCCACCCCAACACCTTCAGCTATATAGGTATGTTCTCGGGCGTGGGCGTTCCCGCAGAAAACGACCCCGGTGTGGCCGCCTTCTTTGCCGGGAAACCCAAACTTTTCTGGATGGGTGTGGGCAGCGCCGACAATGTCAAAAACAATTCCGACAAACTCAAAGCATACTGCGACGCCAAAGGCTACCCTGTAGAATACTACATCTCTGACGGAGGCCACATCTGGCGCAACTGGAGGGTTTATCTGACAATCTTTGCTCAAAGGCTTTTCAAGTAAGCCCAAAGACACGGGGTACCCTTGCATAATCCGCACCCGCGCCGACTGTTACTGCCGACGCGGGTGTTTTGTTTGATGTGCATCATAAAGTGGCATATGAGATTGCGGCCACGGATAAATATGATTATATTTGCCTATAGATTTTGCTGGCCAATCAAGACTGTTGACGAAAATCGCTTATAACGTCTACTATTGGAGCAAAAATGAGGTGACTATCTACGTTTTTCACAATAAACGTAAATAGTCAAAGAACGAGAGAACCACTCTGATTTATATATATCTATAAATCAGGTATATAACAAAACAACCGCATTTAGATATTTGTGACTAGCCACGTTTTTCCCAATAAACGTAGACAGTCAGTACATTTTAACCCCGACTATGTACGTTTTCCTTGAAAAACGTATATAGTCACAAATTTAAAGCGGCTATGAACCATTTGTTCCACATCTACAGCAAAGGAGAGAACGTCTTGTTTAGAGATGAAGAAGATTATTGTTACTTCAACAATAAATTTGCTTCGTGCAGCTACTCCTTTCAAATGCTGCCACTGGCGCAGACAACGCTCTCCACACACTTTCACGCGCTGATAGAAACGGCAGATGCCGGCCTGATAGGTGACTACATTACCAAAATCAAAAAGTCGTATGCACTATATTATGCTTTCAAATACGACTATAGTATCAGGCCGGCTTTCAAGATATCCTTTCTGGAAATAACCGGAAGGGAATCTATATTGAATGAGTTATTATACGTACTTAAAAATGCCGTACATCATTACATTGTAGCTTATCCATTTGAATACAACTACTCCAGTGTTTCCTATCTGTTTATGGATAAACTTCTTCCACCATATCTACAGGAATCAGTAGCCGCAAGAACGGTACCGTTAGGCGAGCTATCGGGCCGCAAGAGAACAAAGTTGATTGGTAAAGATTCCATTCCGGATAACTGGCTGGTCCTGGATGAAAAATACATTTTGCCCTCATCCTACATCAACAGCTCAAAAGCACGTGCCTTCTGGAACAACAATGTAAAGTCCTTTATTTATGACATAAACAAAAACGGGAGTGATGCCAGGAAAGAAATCATCAGTGATGATATATTGGATTTAAAAACCGCCGGAAAGACAGATACGGAAATCTGTAAAATCATTGATGAGTACACGCGCCAATGCGGCCACCAAAGTTTTCACCATTTACCCGGGAATGAGTTACATACTATAGAGCGGATTCTCAAACAGAGGGCCGTCGCGGAGCAGCAAATCAAACGCTGTCTATGGCTTTGACTTTCTATATAATACACACTGGTAAGCTTATTCACCGGATCCTCAAACGTGCCGTACAGCCTCATTCCCATTTTTTAAGCCACCCGTGCCGAGGGAATATTGGAATACTGCTACCTTGGTTCGGTCTAAAGGATGCGGATAAAACGGCATAGTCAGAGGGTCGGACAAGACCTCACACATAGCGGGCAAATCCTCACGGGAAAACTCCCTGAGCACCAGGCGTTTTGTTTCCAGCAAAACCTCTGTCTTTTTCATAAGGACCAAAATACACTATCAACGGATTATGTGCAATGACTCCTGTCAAGCCTTTTTTACTATATTTACTTTTCTAAAACATCACCTATGAAAAAACGGCTGACAGTGCTGATGCTATTGCTTTGCGGCCCCCTTACCGCCCTTGCACAAAACCCAATAATTCAAACCCATTATACGGCCGACCCGGCCCCCATGGTCTACCACGACACCCTCTTTCTGTACGTAGGCTGTGACGAACCCGGAGCCCCCCGCGGCACCTACCTTATGCGCGAATACCGCCTCTACACCACTACAGATATGGTCAACTGGACCGACTGCGGAGCGATTCTGAAAACCAGTCAGTTCAAATGGTCTGCCGGAGATGCCAGCGCCGCTCAGGTCATAGAACGAGACGGTAAATTCTACTGGTACATTTCATCCCAAAACGCCGTCAGCCCGGGCTCATCCATTGGAGTAGCCGTGGCCGACAGCCCCTACGGACCCTTTCACGATCCCCTGGAAGCCGGTATGGTCACCAACAACATGACCACCCAAGCCACCCACAGCTGGGATGACCTGGACCCCACCGTCTGGATGGATGACAACGGCAAAGCCTTTCTATTCTGGGGCAACGGCATGTGCTACTACGCCCCGCTCAATCCGGATATGACTTCTCTGGCCGGCCCCATCAAAGCCATTGACGCCAAAGACAAAGCCGCCCTGGGAGGAGAATATACCGAAGGTCCCTGGCTGTACAAACGCAACGACACCTATTATCTGGTATACGCCGCTCGCTTTCCCGAGTGCATCAACTACTCGACGGCCAAAAACATAGAAGGCCCCTGGACCTTCCGAAGCACGGTGATGCCCACCCAGAAAGGCAGCAACACCAACCACCCCGGACTCATTGACTACAAAGGCCAATCCTACTTCTTCTACCACAACGACGCCCTGCCCGGCGGCCACGGCTACGCCCGCTCGGTCTGCGTGGAACCGTTCACCTACGCTCCCGACGGTTCACTGCCGGAAATCCAAATGACCGAACAAGGCATCCCCGCAAGCCTCGGCCATTTAAATCCCTACCGCAAGGTACAGGCCGAGACCATTGCCTGGTCGGAAGGGATTACCACGGTGCAAGACCCGCAGGGACAGGTATACGTGAGTGACATCCACCACGGAGACTACATCAAGGTGCGCGAGGTGGATTTTGGAGCGGCAGGAGCCCGGACTTTCCGCGCCTCGGCAGCCAGCCGCTACCTGGGAGGCAAGGTGGAATTGCGTCTGGACGGAACGGAAGGAACGCCGGTGGGCACGTTAACCATACCCTTTACCGGCGAGTGGGACAGTTGGCGGGAAATCAGCACCCCGGTCCAAGGAGCGCAAGGCGTGCACGACCTGTACCTTGTATTTACGGGCAGACAACCCCTGCTCCTTTTCAATCTGGATTACTGGCAATTTGACTAAATTCCCTGATATTAAATGAAAACAAAACACCTTATTTGGGCCCTGCTATCCTTTCTGTTACCGGCCACATCGTGCCAACCCTCACAAGAAACCAGGATAACCCGTTCCGTGGAGCGGATGCTGGCCGCCCATCCCCAAAGCCGTTTGCAGGACATCTACAAGAGTTGCTTCCAGGACGTCTACGGTCCGGGGCACCTTATAGATGACACCGCATCGGCCGTTGCCTACCTGGATTGGGAACTGGCCCAGATGGATTACGCAGACACCGTGTTGTATGAACCCACCGGTATAGACGGCAACTTCTACCGCATAAATCTCTCGTTGGTAAAAGACGGCAAACTTTCCAAAGACCTATTGCTGCAAGCGTTTGTGGAAAGCGCCAACGACCTGGAAGCGATGCCCGTGGCCCAATGGGCCGACCAATGGCGGCAGATTGTCGGTGTCATTTCCCGAATGCCGCTGCAGCTCCCCGACTTTGCGCAGGACAGCCTTATGCTGGAACAGTTGCTGCAACGCGGAGAATACGTGATGCACCACAGCGACGCCTACTCCAACGCTTACGCACCCCATTACCGCATTGTGGCGGGAAGCCGGCTCAACGGGCTAAAGTAAGTGGACCAAACACATCCCGGACTTTTGCTTATTTTTGTGTAAAACTATAACCCCCATGAAAAAACTATATACTCTCATTGCCCTCTTCTGTCTGGGCACCACACTCCTGGCCGCTGCGCCGGAAAAAACACCCGTCACCGGCGCGGACGGACTCAAACGCGCCACTCCCGAGTCGCAGGGCGTCCCCGCTCAGGCCATTGCCGACCTGTTTAAGGCCATTGACCAAAAGGACTACCAGGTGCACAGTCTGATGCTTATCCGCCACGGCTATGTTATTGCCGAACATTGGTGGGATCCCTACCGTGCCGAAGAACCGCACGCCATGTACTCGGCCACCAAAACTTTTTCCGGAACCGCAATTGGTTTTGCGGTGCAGGAAGGGTTGCTCCGCATTGAAGACAAAGTGATATCGTTCTTCCCAGATATGCTGCCGGACACCATTTCTCCCCAACTGGCCAAGCTAACGGTGCGCCATCTGCTTACTATGTCTGCAGGACACGCCGGCACCCAATACGCCGGGTCGGGCAACGCCCAGATAAAATCGTTCCTGGCCGCCGACTTTGCACACGAACCGGGAGAAGTCTTTGCTTACAACATCACTTGTTCGCATATGCTTTCCAACATCATCACCCGCGTTACCGGATTGTCTCTCTATGAATACCTCAAGCCCAGACTGCTGGACCCGCTGGGAATCAAAGACATTGAATGGGAAATGGATATGGACGGCCGCAATATGGGCAACGGGGGGTTGCACCTCAGAACCTCGGATATGGCCAAGATGGGCCTCTTTTTATTGGGCAAAGGTGCCTGGAACGGCAAACAGTTGATGGACAGCCAATGGATAGAAGCCGCCACCACTCCGCACATCTTCCAGCATCCGGAACGGACAACCGAGGAAAACAGCAAGGACGACGGCAGCCAGGGTTACGGCTATCAGATCTGGATGGGCCGCAATAATTCTTTCCGCGCCATTGGCGCTTCCAGTCAACTGATTATGGTGATTCCCGAGTATGACTTCGTTGCCGTCTCCACCGCCAGCGTAGGCGACGAGAATGGTTTTAACAGCCTGCTGTACGCCCTGCTGCCCCAAATGTCCGACAAGCCTCTCAAGCCCGTCAAAGGATTTGACCTCAATGCCCAACTCTCGCAGTACGTGCTGGACCGCCCCTTTGATGCGGGCGACGCCTCGGCCAAAGTCACTTCCTGCACCCGTCGTTATGTGATACAGCAGAACAATCTTGGGATAGAACAGGTGAGCTTCCGTTTTGATGCGGAAGGTAATTGCACGCTGACTCTGGAATCGGCCGGAGCCCTCCACAACATCCCCTTTGGGCTCAATGTATGGAAAATGGGCCACACGGACCGCAAACTGCAGAACTCACGCTCGGTATACGCCAATACTATGAACACTTCTCCCGTCACCACCGCCGGTATATGCAGCTGGGGCGCCGTCAATGAACTGAACGCCCACTACCTGTCTATGTTCAATGTAAATGCCACTGAAACCTTTAAATTCGTTTTCAGTGGCAATGAATTGAAAATGACTGTTGTGGCACCTCAGACACCGCAACGCCCAGGGCAACAACAAACAGCAAGCCGCGACATTGTATTGCGCGGCCTGCTGCAATAAGGCTAACGCCTTCTTTTAGTATCTGCGATTGTTGTATCCGCCGCGGCCACCATTGCCACGGTCTTCATACGTACGTTCGGTTTTAGGTCTGGCTACATTGACGCCAATATTTTGGCCTTCAAAGTTTGTGTTGTTCAATGCATCAATGGCGGCTTGGCCTTCTGCATCATTAGGCATTTCTACAAAACCAAAGCCACGTGAACGTCCGGTCATTTTATCGGTGATTACGCTGGCAGAAGAAACTGTGCCATATTGGGAAAATAATTCTTGCAAGCCTTCGCTTTTGGTACCCCAACTGAGGTGAGAAACATAAATGTTCATTTAGAAAAAAAAAATAAAATGTGATTGATTATTACATTACGTTATGTGACTATCGCGATATAGTGCACGGTCTAACAATGATGATATCGGTGTATAAACGCAATGTTCAAGGCACAAATGTAGACGAATTATTTTGAACTACCTAATAAATCGACAACATAGACAAAAAATCGACAACATAGACAAACGCTTCCCGCCTAAAAAATAGAAAAAGACTCAAGAAATATTGGCTTTCAACGTAAAATCTGTTTTACGGCAAAAGGCGAACATATTTGTATTACACCCGCGCCGAAGGCCCCACCCCCCGCGCAGCACCGGCGGTACCGAAGGTCGTTGTGAATTGTCATTCGCCGACGGGTTTGCGCTCGAACCACTCCTTTTAGCCGCGTCAGCGCTACGCGCCGCCACGTCTAACGTCGGGTGTCGCGCAATTACGGCCGTCAACGTCCGCTAACGCGGCCGTTGCCACCCGTAACCCCCTTGCTCCATAACAATTCACACTCCCCCGCCTTCAGCTGCGCGGGGGGTGGGGCCTCCGATGCGGGTTGGAATCTTGCTGGGGATTGGTTACAACATGTAATATGCAACATGACTTTGGCTGTTTTTTCGCAAAGTTAATTCCCAGTTTAATCTATGGGATTGTTTTCCCTCGGTCGTCCTCTTTTTGAATGTTTATTACGTTTCAATCCACGCCCCTACGCGAGGGGCGACAGACGCCCCCGGTACCGCTTCTGTAATCATTAACTTTGAATCGGCATTTTTGGCAAAGTAAAATCTGCACTTTACGAAAAACGGGATATTCTCCTTTGCCAAAAATGGGATAAGCAAAGTTACCTATTACAAGCACCTGCTGGAAGGTTACCGCCTTCACGGCGTCAGCTACCCCCGCTTCATCCGTCACAGTCTTGGCCAGCTTGGTGGCTATCCTGTTCAGGATTCTGGCGTCAACCCCGGGAAACTGGTTTTGAAGCGCCTCTAATAGTTGTTTAAGCATGCTGTTATTTTTTAAATAAAAAATGGTGGCAGCCCTAAATGACTGTCACCTACAAAAATATAACATAAAAAACCGTTTTTTCAATATTCGCAAACGAGTTGTTCACATATTTGTTCATCAAATATGACAGAAGAGGGCCTCGCGGGGGTGCGTACACGTGCGTAAGTGTAATATGCACGCGCGAGATGTTGCTAATCTGAATAATGTAATTATCTTTGTGATGTCGAGTGGGAGCCTGTTAAACGAACATCGAAAGATGGGTGCGAAAACGGTTGGTTAGCAGATACAGCTGCTTTCGAAAATTATGGCCAATAAGGTATGACCGGGCAGGTAGCTGGACAGAAACCGATTAAGTTCGAGGGGCCTTGCGGTTACGACCAATAAAGGCAAGAACACTCTAAGGAGGTACTCGGTAAAGCCTTGATTATTTCAGGGCTTTATTTTTTCTTAGCCCATTGGATAATAAAATTTCTGATGAATCGTTCACTTTGTATGTCCGACCTCGTTATGTGTATTTCTCTTTTCCCCCTAAATAATATGATATCCTTTATGTGGCTATGAGTTTCATAAAATCTTTTTAGCTCTTCTGCAATGATACGGCTCTCGTAAATGTCGGCAACATCCAAAATAACATTTGTGCTTTGGGTCGCAGATTTGTTTAGCCTTGACTCCAAAGACCCAACTCCGTTAATTGTTTTAATTTCATATAAATAGTATTTTTTCTCTTTCCGCAATATTGAATCTGCGCTACTTCCACCGTGCGGATTAGGCAACAGAAAAATGTCATATCCTTTCAGTGCGGCTTTCCTCGCCGCTGCAAGATTTTTTGGGATTTCTCCAGCACTAATCAATCTTGCATCCACCCCTTTGTCAAAATAAAAAATTGAGCCTTTCCCTTTTACGCCTCTAACTCTTGTGAAAATTTTCATCTCAGTTATTTCTCGAAGAATCCTTGTCTTTTCACGATTATTTATCCCTTTTTCTCCAGCCTTCATTATCATATTGGCTATGCCTAAGGTTATATCAGAAAACAGCATTCCGTTTGTCTTCAATTTTTTACTACGATACTTTTCAACTAACAATTGGATAGCTCTTTCAACCTTACTTTCAGAAGTACGCGCCGTCTGAGCATTGAATGCCTGCGCCTCAGCTACCCCTTTGGCTGCATTAGGTGTGATGCGCATCTGAGGGCAGTACTTCTCATTATCGCGGACAAAGTAGGGTAGGCTCTTGGCATTCTCCAGCCTGTCTTTGTTATCTACCATCCAGGTGCTGAATGCCTCCGGTGGCTTGGAGACTGTGTTCACTGAAGTGGAAAAGGGCTTCTGGCCGTTGAGACGCATTTTGGCATCTTCGTTCAGCTCGTCCCGCGTCTTGAGTATTGACGTAACATAACAGCGACAGCCAGCCGCCCTTGCGTGCTAAGAGGGTCACTGACCGGGATTCCACCACTGCAGCATTTGTACCATTATTTAGGCAGATATGTTACCGTATATTTTGCACTCTTTTTACCATGTTCTGTATATATAAATTACTGCGTACAATAGTGGGGATAATGCTCCAATATGTGTAAAAAGTGCGCTCCGGAGATTGTTCCCGAGACGTCACCGTCATTGTGTTCTGATGCGCAACACGTCATTGTGAGACGAAACCGAAGCAATCTAATTTTTCAACTAGTAACACTCAATATTTAAAAAAGCGAGACCTAAGCCCCGCTTTAAATGTTTTCACAACGGAATAATCCTTATTGTGAATTGCTTCAAAAATGTATCACAAATATATAACAATATATTGAATAACAAAAACATCATCTATCATTGTAATAGGTAACTTTGCTTATCCCATTTTTGGCAAAGGAGAATATCCTGTTTT
>CAZKPB010000010.1:0-83635 GCA_964554535.1 uncultured Muribaculaceae bacterium
AAAACAGGATATTCTCCTTTGCCAAAAATGGGATAAGCAAAGTTACCTATTACAGGCTTTGCCCTGCCGACTTTTTTTGTGCTCCGGCACTTACAAGAGCGAGCTCTTGACGGGCCGGAGCACAAAAAAAGTTGATTGCTGCGCAATCAACCTTTTTTTTGTTTGCGGAGAGACAGGGATTCGAACCCTGGGTACCTAAAAGGTACAACGGTTTTCGAGACCGCCCCGATCGGCCACTCCGGCATCTCTCCCCGTAAAGTGGGGGGCAAAGGTAAGAAACAGGGGGGACTTACGCAAAGGCTATGCGGCAAGTTTGTGAGAAAAAAACTTGTATTGGAACAATAGAAGGTACAGACCGCCGCAAGTCACGCACGAATCGGCCACATTGAAAATAAATTGGAAGAAAATGAAATGACGGCCGCCCCAGATGGGAAAATTGGCCGGAAGCGTGGTCTCAATGATGGGAAAATATAACATATCCACCACTTTCCCATGCAGGAACTTGCCGTAACCACCTTCCGGAGGAAACAACTGCGCCACGGAAGAAATCCCCGATTCGTTGAAAATAAGACCGTAAAAAGCGCTGTCAACAATATTGCCTATGGCTCCCACCAGTATGAGCGTCAAGCCTACCAGCGCCCCGAAAGGCGTATCTTCCTTTTTGAGCAGTCGGCAAATGTACACAATAATGAGTACACTAAGCACTACACGGAAAATACTGAGCAACAGCTTCCCCACTTCTCCGCCAAACAGCATGCCAAAGGCCATTCCTTCGTTTTCCACAAAGCACAACTGGAACCAGTCACCCAATACATTTACGGACTGATGGAGCGTGAAGTGAGTCTTGATCCAAATCTTTAGCGTCTGATCTGCAAACAATAACAATACTGCAATGGCTACAAGGATCGGGCCTTTTGGAACGCGTTTTTTACCCATATATATAAATCTCTGTTATTCCCGGTTGTTCTTGGCTTCCACAGAGAGGGTGGCGTGCGGCACCAGACGCAACCTTTCTTTGGGAATCAATTTGCCGCTTTCTCGGCAAATCCCGTAGGTTTTGTTTTCAATACGCACCAGCGCCATTTCCAGAGATTGGATAAATTTGTGCTGACGCAGAGCCAGATTGCCGGCTTCTTCCTTGGTAAGAGCAGACGCGCCTTCTTCCAAAACCTTAAATGTGGGAGAGGTATCTTCCGTGTCATTGCTCTGGCTGTGAGTTACAATAGCCTTCAGCTCTTCATACTCTTTTCTGGCCAGAGTCAACTTCTCGTTAATCAAAACTTTGAACTCTTGAAGTTCAGCGTCAGAATAACGAACTTTTTCTTGAGGGTCGGATGGTTTATTTGTCATCATGTATTAGATTAGGGGAACACAAAAATAACAAAATATTATGATTTTTCAACTAAGATACGCAGTACCCCTTCTTCCCATTCCACTTCGGCGGCACCGGCCGGAACCTCCTGCACCAGAATACGGGTAGCTAAGGTCTGATTTGCAATATATTCCCCATAGTTGGCCACCGCAGCCGCCACATCGGGACGTTCCTCAAGGGTCACCACAATTTTATCGGTCACTTCAAAGCCGCTGTCCTTTCTCAAATTCTGAATCCGGTTCACCAGTTCCCGAGCCGTGCCTTCTTGCTGTAACTCAGGAGTAAGGGTGATATCCAGCGCCAGGGTCAGTGCTCCGTCCACGGCAATGAGCCATCCGGGCATATCCTGCGAAGTAATGGCCACATCTTCTTTTTCCAGAATCACCGCTCCACCGGCCAACGCCAAGGAATACGTGCCGTTTTCCAGGGCTGTTTCCACCGCCGCAATCTCTTCCTGACTGAACGCCCCGAACGACGCGGCAATCTCTTTCATCTGTTTGCCGTATTTCTTGCCCAACACCTTGAAGTTGGGTTTTATCTGTTTGAGAATAAGCCCCACCGTATTGTGAATGAACTCCATCTCCTTCACATTCACTTCACTCAGCACCAGCGCCTTCACTTTTTGCAACTGCGCTTCCAACCGCTCATCCAGTACCGGCATCAGAATCTTGGTAAGCGGCTGGCGCACCTTGATGTTCACCTTTCTGCGCAAGGCCAGCACCATAGAAGTGCACCGCTGCGCCAACGCCATCCTTTCTTCCAGTTCCGGGTCAATCAGCACCTCACACTTGACCGGCATATGGGACAGATGTACCGAGTCGGCCGGGTCACCTCCCATCATCAGGTCCAGGTACAGCCGCTCCATAAAGAACGGGGCAATGGGCGAGGCCAACTGCGCCACGGTCTTAAGGCAGGTGTACAAGGTCTGGTAAGCCGCAAATTTCTGGGCATCGGCCTTTCCGCCCCAGAAACGTTTGCGGTTCAACCGCACGTACCAGTTGCTCAACTGGTCCCCCACAAAATCCTGAATCAACCTGCCGGCAGTGGTAATGTCGTAGTTCCCGTAAGCCTCGTCCACCGCCCCAATCAGCGAGTTTAAGGCCGAGAGGATCCACCGGTCCACCTCGGGCCGGTCGGCCTCATTGACCCAATGCGGGTCGGAAGGATAGGCCTGAGCGGGGGTAAAACCGTCAATATTGGCATAGAGGGCAAAGAACGAATACGTATTGTATAGGGTTCCAAAGAATTTGCGGCGCACTTCATCCACTCCGGTTTCATCAAACCGCAGGTTATCCCAGGGTTGCGCATTGGTAAGCATATACCAGCGCAACGGGTCGGCACCATAAGTGTCCAGAATGGTAAAAGGGTCCACCGCATTGCCCAAACGTTTGCTCATTTTGCTACCGTTCTTGTCCAGCACCAGGCCGTTGGAAACCACGTTGCGGTAGCATACGCGGTCGTTGATCATAGTAGCGATGGCGTGCAGGGTAAAGAACCATCCGCGGGTCTGGTCCACTCCCTCAGCAATAAAATCGGCCACCTGACCAAACGCCGGGCTGTCTTTTTTGCCCAGACCTTCCTGGGCAAAAGGCATGGAGCCCGAATCAAACCAGACGTCAATCAAATCACTCTCGCGGACCATGGGTTTTCCGGTCGCGGACACCAGCTTCCACTGGTCCACATACGGACGGTGCATATCTATTTTATCGTAATTGGCATCGCTAAAGTCATTGGGAACAAACCCCTTGTCTTTCAACGGATTGGAATCCATAACACCGGCCGCTGCCGCTTTTTCCAGTTCTTCGTACAACTCGGCCAGAGAGCCAATGCACTTTTCTTCCGTACCGTCTTCCGTGCGCCAGATAGGCAGCGGGGTACCCCAGTAACGGCTACGAGACAGGTTCCAGTCCTGCAGGTTTTCCAGCCATTTTCCAAAACGGCCGGTACCGGTGGACTCGGGCTTCCAATTGATGGTCTGGTTGAGTTCCATCATCCGTTCCCGCACGGCGGTGGACTTGATGAACCAGGAATCCAGGGGATAGTACAGCACGGGCTTGTCGGTACGCCAGCAGTGCGGGTAGGTATGCACGTGTTTCTCTATCTTGAAGACCATTCCCCTACTCTTCAAATACATACACAGGTCAATATCCAGGGTTACGGTATCGGGGCGGGCCACCTGTTCGGGAGTCAGGGCAGGGTCATAAGCGTTTTTCACGTACCGCCCGGCAAAAGCGCCGTATTCCGGCACATTCACGTGGGTTTTCACATAGTCGGGGTCCAGATCTTCTATCCTGTAAAAGCGACCGGTGCGGTCCACCATGGGACAAGCGGCACCGTTGGCGTCGGTAAGCAACATAGGCGGAATGCCGTTGAGTTTGCCCACCTTGTTGTCGTCTTCCCCAAAGGTGGGGGCAATGTGCACAATCCCGGTACCGTCCTCGGTAGTCACGTAATCACCGATGATGACCCGGAAAGCACCTTCTCCGGGATTCACCCAGGGCATCAGCTGTTCGTAGTGAATTCCCGCCAATTCCTTACCGGTATAGGTTTTTTCCGACACCGTATAAGGAGCCTTGTCGGTAAAGTAATGACCTACCAGATCCCGGGCCATTACCACGGTGATGGGTTCCCCCGAATAGGGATGGGTGCCGGTCACCTTCACGTAGGTGATATTGGGGCCCACGCACAGCGCCGTATTGGAAGGCAGGGTCCACGGAGTGGTTGTCCACGCCAGGAAATAGAGGGTGTCTTCCCTGTCAAAAAGCTTCTGGCTTGCGGCATCGCGGATAACCTTGAACTGAGCGGTACAGGTGGTGTCTTTCACGTCGCGGTAGCATCCGGGCTGGTTCAACTCGTGGCTGCTCAGTCCCGTGCCGGCCGCCGGCGAATAGGGCTGGATAGAATAGCCTTTGTACAGCAATCCTTTGTTATAGATAATCTTCAACAGGTACCAGAGGGTTTCTATATAAGAGTTGTGATAGGTCACGTAAGGGTTTTCCATATCCACCCAGTACGCCATTTTTTCAGTAAGAGATTCCCACTCTTTGGTGTACTTCATCACCTCTTTGCGGCAAGCGGCGTTGTACTCGTCCACCGAAATCTTTTTGCCGATATCTTCTTTTGTAATACCCAGTTTCTTTTCCACACCCAACTCGACCGGAAGTCCGTGGGTATCCCAACCGGCACGGCGTTCCACCTTGAATCCCTTAAGCGTTTTGTAACGGCAAACCACATCCTTTATGGAACGGGCCATTACGTGGTGAATGCCCGGCATACCGTTGGCAGACGGGGGGCCTTCAAAAAACACAAAAGATTTTGAGCCTTCACGCGTACTCATGCTACGTGCAAACGTGGCCTCTTTCTTCCATTTTTCAATAAGTTGGGCCTGCAGGGCAGGCAAATCCAATTGTTTGTATTCAGGAAACTGCATAATATAGGATGTATAGTGTCTAATAAAAATAGTTGGCAAAGATAGCGAAGATTCGTATCTTTGAAAACAACTTATTCAGTTTATGTTATCTTCATTTTCTGTCAATTACGTAGACATTATCCTTTTGGCCGTTTGGCTCATAGCCGTCATTGAAGGCGTAGTCAAAGGATTAATCAAACAAATATTCGGAATATTGGCCCTCATCCTGGCCTGCTACTGCTCATACCGTTTTTCCGGATTTTCTGCAGAAAAACTATTCCAATGGTTTGGCTGGGAGGGAGATGGCGTTAAGATTGCCGCCTTTGCCATAACGTTTGTCGTAGTGCTGCTGGGCGTGTCGCTGCTGGGCCATCTGTTGGACCGCATAGCCCGCCTGGCCTTGCTGGGATGGATCAACAAATTGTTTGGCGCCGTATTCGGCTGGGTAAAATGGAATCTTTTGCTTGTTATTTTTGTCTATATTTTAGGGTTGATTGACCAACTGATCCCGTTTCTTCCCAAAGAAGAAATGGATAATTCCATTTTATTTCCCGTCATAGAAAAAATTGCCTCCGCGCTTACGCCCTACCTGCCTTTCTTGGGCAAGTAGCCACTTTTTCTGGACAATCTCCATTTAGCTGATTTATATCTTTTGTCCTGAACTTTCCATGGACGCATCATAGTTTTGCGTCTATGAAAACCAGTCGTCACATCACCTACCCGGCCCTTGAGTTTGCCGCAAATTCCAATAGCGGGCTATTTGGGAAAAGAAGTGTATTGTTCATACTAGTAGTAATAAGTTTTTTGCTGGCCACTCTGGCCGGGTTGGCCGGTTTTCTATGTATATGTGCCACGGAGCCGCCTGTGAGATGGAATCACTTTAACAATCCGGCATACGACAAGCGGGATTTGCCGGAAGTCAGTCACTTGGAAGCGAAAGAAAAAGCGGCTCCTTTTATAAAAAGATCTCTCCCTTATGAAAAAGATACGGATTAAACAGCACCATATAAGCGATTGTGGCGCTGCGTGCCTGGCGTCTGTAGCTGCCTGGTACGGTTTGCGCTGTCCTCTTGAGTACATCCGGCAACAGAGCGGCACGCAGACGCACGGCATATCCGTACAGGGGATCAGAGAAGGAGCCCTGGCCCTGCATCTGGACAGTCAGGCCTACCGTCTGGAACAGGGCGCCGGAAAAAAAGGAGCCGCCGTCTCTTTATCACACGTTCCCACTCCCGCCATCCTGCACCTGTTGCGTCCAGACGGCCGTACCCATTTTGTGGTACTGTACCGCGTCCGCACCGGAAAAAAGTTTGGCAGGGCACGCCATCAGCTCCGCATTATGGACCCTGAAGACGGTCAGTTACAATGGCGCACGCCCCAATGGATAGAAACGCAATGGACCGGAGTGGTCATTACGCTGGCACCTGATGCCGGTTTTTGCAAGGAAAACCACATTCCTTCTTTCAGCCACCGTATGAGAGTGCTCCTGCGCGGGCAATACCTGTACCTGACAGTGGCGCTGGCCGCGTCGCTGGTATACACACTGGCGGGGGTTGCCTCGGCCTTGTTTATGCAGCAGATGATGGACCGGGTAATGCCGATGCAGGACACGAAATTGCTCAATTACCTGGCGGTGGCCGTTGTGTACGTGACAGTATGCGCTCTGGTGCTGGAGGCCTTGCGCGGTATGTTGATGCTGCGCACCGGTCTGACCTGCGCCCGGCAACTGGTAATGGGTTTTTACCGCCATATCCTGTACCTGCCCCAGCGTTTCTTTGACCAGCGGTCCGGCGGAGAACTCATTGCCCGCATTAACGATGCGTTCAAAATCAGTTCTTTTTTAAGTTCGGGACTTGTCAATGTGGCTTTGTGCGGGTTTACCCTGCTGGTATCGTTTGCGCTGCTGTTTGGGTATTACTGGAAACTGGCCCTGTTGTGTGTGGCTTGCCTGCCGTTGTATGCCTTGATTTACAAATTATTTGACCATAAGAACAAAGACACGCAACGCGCCGTGATGGTACAACAGGCGGCGTTGGAATCACAACTGGTGGATACCCTGCGCGGTGTAACGCAAATCAAATACAGCACGGCGCAGGAATATTGCATCGGGCAAACCGACCGTATTTTCAGACAGTATGTGCAATACTCCGGAAAAAGCGGGGCCAATCAGTTGATAGCCGGAACAGCCGGAGAAACGGTAAGCCGCCTTATGGGACTTTCCATACTCTGGGTGGGGGCCACCCTAGTGTTCGGACACCATCTGAGTGTAGGGCAACTGCTGTCTTTTTACGCGCTGACCGCCTATTTTACGGAACCTGTAAACGATATTATTGCTTTCTCACAAAAATACAGAGATGCCCGCATAGCATCGGAGCGTCTTTTTGAAATAATGGAACTCACACCGGAACAGAACCACTCCGCCCCTAATTCTATGTCTGTCAATAATTCTAACTATGGTATGTATTCTCTTCTCTTATGTGGTAATCTAGTGATAGATGACCTTTCTTTTCATTTCCCGGGCAGAGGGGTTCTTTTTTCCGGTTTCAGTTATACGTTTCCGGCAGGAAAAATCACCGCCATTGCCGGAGAAAGCGGTTCGGGCAAAAGTACGCTGGCCGCCCTGCTTATGCGGCTCTACACGCCGGACGGCGGCCGCATTTATTTGGATCCCGCACCCGTGCTGGCTCCCAATCTGGAACAATGGCGCCACCTGCTGGGCATTGTACCGCAAAAGGCCGACCTGTTTGAAGGCAGCATTCTTGAAAACATAGCCTGGGGCATTGTTCCTCAGAAAGAAGACCTGCAGCTCATAGAGAAAATTTGCCGTGAACTGGGGCTGGATACTTTTATCAATGAACTGCCTCAGGGCATTCTTACCCCGCTGGGGACACAGGGGATGCAACTCTCCGGAGGACAGCGCCAACGCATTGCCCTGGCCCGGGCCCTGTTCCGCAACCCGCAATGGCTCATTCTGGACGAGGCCACCTCTTCTCTGGACAGTACCTCGGAAGCTTATGTGCTGCAAGCCCTGGTGCGCTGGCGGCAGAAAGGAATGGGTATGATTGTGATAGCCCACCGGATGTCCTCACTGGCCATAGCCGACCGCATTCTGCTGCTGCACAACGGACAGGTGTATGAAGAAGGCACCCACGACCGGTTATGGGCAATCAACGGAAAATACGCTGCCTGGTGCAGGCAGCAGGGAATAAACGGCAAATGCGCGCTTGCCGTGGGCGCGGCCCACACGCCTGATGGTGGGTAACTATTAATTTTTTATCAATAAATCGTCATGAACAATTATGTGATGCAGAAAAACGGATTTGTTGCGCTGGACAGCCCCGCGCAATGTGGTATTGCCGGAGGAACCTCCGGGCACGGACTTTTGGGGGACATCCTGGGGGGACTCTTTTATGGCTTGAGCCAGTTTGGCGGTGCAGCGGGCCGCATAGGCAGTTTCCTTGCCTGTAACGTGGACAGTTTCATTGACGGATTTAAAGCAGGGTGGAACAAGTGATGAAAACAACTACAACTCCTGCAGGATTCGTCTTGCTGTCCGACTCCGCGTGCTGCGGAATAAACGGAGGAATGTCCTCGCCTAATATAGAACAGGATCTGGCTTATATGTTGGGAGAATTGTTAGGACGCACGTTCCGGACGCTCTACGACATTGGCGGCAACTGGTGGCAACGGCTGACCGGAAAACCAAGGGTGGAAATAGCGTACTAATTTATAATTTATCTTGACAGTAGGGGTTTATAATCCCTACTGTTTTTATGATTTTGTGTTATGAAAAAATACCTGTTTTTGGCCTACCCGCTGGCACTGTATCTGTTGCTGGTGGTACCCGCACTGCTATTCAGTGCTCCATTCAGGGCGCACTGGCATACTTCCCCTGCGGTGCTGCAGTCGTTCTGCAGTATAGTCATCTGCGTGATTTACGGGTACGGGAGGCGGCGCAAAGACAATATACCGGGACGCATTCCCTGGGGTCCGGCTCTGGGCTGGGGGCTGGCCGGACTGGCGGTACAGGCCGCCGTCTGGTTAGGGTTCTGCGGGAAGGTACTGGTTACTGTCAGTTGGAAGTATTACCTAAGCGAATCGCTCTGGAGCTATTTCTGGATAGCCGTCAGTGAAGAATTGCTGTTCAGGGAATACCTCATTACGCGGCTACGGAGGCTCCATACCCCGCTGTGGGCCATCCTGCTTGCCAGTTCGGTCATTTTTTCCGTCAGTCACGGAGAGCAGACCCTCTTTCTGTTTGTGCAGCGAGCCGTGATGGGGGTCGGATTCGGGTGGATGTATTACCGTTGGAATAATTTAACCATCTGTATAGCAACTCATTGGGTATTCAACGCTATGTTGTCTGTGATGCAACCGCAACAAGGAGCCATTGAATCCGTATACGGGGTCCCCCACTTTGGGATAACGCTGCTACTAAGCCTCACGGCCCTTTTGGGCATTATTGTTGCTTATTGGATAAATAAAAGTAAATTTGCAGTCTAAGTAAGCCTTTTATAAATGAAACGAATCTCCGTTCTCTTTTTTCTCTCGTTGTGCTTCCCACTGGTTGGATCGGCCCAAAAAACCTGGTCCCTGGAAGAATGCATCAAATACGCCTGGGAAAACAATCTGACTATAAAACAACAGGAACTGTCCGTACAACAAACCGTCAACAACCTGTTCCAGTCAAAGATGGCTATGGCACCCTCGGTAAGCGCCCGGGTGTCCGAAAATATCAACTGGGGGCAATCCGTGGACTTGTCCACGTTGACCATCCTCAACCACGTGCGCAGTTCCAACACCAGCATGGGCCTGTCCGCCGATGTGGACTTGTTCTCGGGTCTCAAAAAATGGAACACCATAAAGAAAAACAAAGCCTCCCTGTCCCTTTCGGTGCAGGAAGTGCAGAAATTGCGTAACGACATTTCCATAGAAATTACCCGGGACTACCTCAACGTGTTGCTGGCCAGCGAGCTGGTACAGACCACACAGAAGAGCCTGGAAAGCGTGCAACAACAATGCGACCGCACGCGTCTGCTGGTGGATGCCGGCAGCCAGCCGCTCAGTTCGCTATTGGAAATTGAATCCCAACTGGCCACAGAACAATTGCAACTGGTGGACGCGCAAAACAACCTGCGCTCCTACTATCTGACACTCAAACAATTGCTTGACCTTCCCATGGAAAACGATTTTTCCGTTGTGATTCCCAAAATAGACAACCTGGATGAGTTGGAACCCCTTTCCGTAGAAGATATGTACTACGTTTCCCAGAATCTGCCGCAAATCAAAAAGACCGAGTTTACCTACAGCCAGCGCCAGCACGAGTTGGACATCGCCCGGGGTGACCGCTATCCCAGGCTGTCTCTCAACGTGGGGTATTCCACGTTCTATTCCGATTCGGGACAGAAGAAACAGTCAAACACGGAAGAAGGTTCCGAGGAAGGCGGTACCGGGTCCAACCCGTTGTCCGGACTGGGGTCGGGACCTTTCTGGGACCAGCTCAAAAATAACAACAACCCCACCGTGGGGCTGGCCTTGTCCGTACCCATTTTTTCCCAGTGGCAGGTGAACACCAACGTCAAAAACGCCCGCATTGGTCTGGAAATGGCGGACCTGGAGATGCGTAACGCCAAACAGGTTTTGCTCAAGGATATCCAGCAGGCGGCCAACGACGCCACTTCCACCTATTTGCGCTGCCAGGCTACGGAACGGAACGTGGCATCCATGGAGGAATCTTTCCGCTACGTGCAGCAGAAGTTTGACATAGGTATGCTTAACGGCACCGATTATACGGTTTCCAAGACCAATCTGTTTAAAGCGCAGAGCGACCATATCCAGGCCAAATACGAACATATGTTCAAACTCAAGATTCTGGACTTCTATAAAGGCATCCCCATTACGTTGTAAATTCTCAAGAGATAAAATATGAAGAAATCATTTTTGTGGATAATTATTGGCGCCGTAGCCTTTATTATACTGCTCATTGTTCTGGGTCAGAACAAAAATTCCAAAGCCGTTGCGGTAAATGTTTCCAACCCCATCTATAAAAACATTACCGAGGTGATTCCGGCCAACGGGAAAATCCAGCCTGTGATTGAAGTTAAGATCAGCCCGGACGTATCGGGAGAAATCATTGCCCTCAACGTGGAAGAAGGAGAACGCGTGAAAGCCGGTCAGGTACTGTTGCAGATCAAACGTGACCAGTATCTTTCCAGCCGCGACCGTCTGGCCGCCTCGCTGAATCAGACCAAAGCCCAGCTGGCCCAGCAGCAGGCCCAATTCATCCAGGTAGAACAATCCTACAACCGTAATGTGATACTTCACCAGCAAGGCGCCATCTCGGAATCCGAATTTGAGCAGTCTCAGTCTGAATACGCTATCACACAAGAACAACTGAAAGCCTCTGAATACAACGTGGCCAGTTCTGAAGCCGCCTTGGCCGAGGCCGAGGAAAGCCTGTCCAAAACCACCATCTACGCCCCTATTGACGGGATTGTATCCAAACTGGATGTGGAACGCGGAGAACGCGTGGTGGGCACGGGACAGATGGCCGGTACGGAAATGTTGCGAATAGCCAACTTTGAGCAGATGGAAGTACTGGTGGATGTCAACGAAAACGATATTGTCCGCATCAAACAAGCCGACACCGCCAGCATTGAGGTGGATGCCTATCCGGGACGCAAATTCTCCGGCGTGGTGACTCAGATTGCCAACTCGGCCAAGAATATAGGTTCGGCCCTGGAACAGGTGACCAACTTTGAGGTAAAAGTACTTGTACTGGCCGAATCTTACAAGGATTTGGTCACCCCCGCCCAACCCAATCCGTTCCGCCCCGGAATGTCCGCCTCCGTTTCTATTCAGACCGAAACGCGGGTTCAGGCGCTGGCCATTCCCATCCAGTGCATCACCACCCGTCCCGAACTGTTGAGCGAAGAAGTACGCATGAGTCTGGGTGCCAACGAACTGGTGGAACAAGTATTTGTATTGCGTGAAGACAACACCGTGGAAGCCGTACGCGTCACCTCGGGCCTGCAGGACCACCTCCATATAGAAATCCTGTCCGGTCTTACCACACAGGATCAGGTAGTTACCGGCCCCTATACCGCCATATCCAAGAATCTTAAAAACGGAACCAAGGTATCCCCCACCAAAGAGTTGCTTGAGGACGAGAAAGAGGACGACGGGGTATCCGTTTCTGTATCAATGTAAGTTTGTAACGCTATCCCTATGATTTTATTGTTGGAAACCAGCACGGCTGTCTGTTCGGCAGCCCTGGCTCAAGATGCCCGTGTAGTGGATTTCCGCCGGACCGATGCCCCAAAGACGCAGGCAAGCCTGCTGGCGGTCTTTGTGGATGACCTGCTCAAAGCCAACCATTTGGAGATGTCACGGCTGCAGGCCGTAGCCGTAAGCCGAGGCCCGGGTTCGTACACCGGTTTGCGCGTGGGCGTATCCACTGCCAAGGGGCTTTGTTTTGGTGCCGACATTCCCCTGCTGAGCGTCTGTTCACTGCAATTGATTGCCCAGCAATACCTCAATACCGCTTCATTTTCCCTTTCCCCTTACCGTATTGTGCCCTTGATGGACGCCCGCCGTATGGAGGTCTACACCGCCTCATTTTCCGTAGTGCAGGACCCTTTGACTGGACCGTACGCTCAAAGTGAAAGCGCGGTGGAAGCACTGGTGGTTTCACCGGAAAGTTTTGCCCCGTTACTGGATGGGGGACGCGTGGTATTTGTGGGGGACGGTGCCGCCAAATGCCGGGAGATAATCCACCACCCCAACGCCGTATGGGCCACCGATTTTCTCTCTGATGCCCGAGGTATGGCTCCCGCTGCCTTCAAGGCTTTCCGCCAAGAAGAATTTGAAGATACCGCGTACTTTACGCCGTTCTATCTGAAAGAATTTGTAGCCGCCCCGCCTAAAAAAGCCCTTTAATCGTATTTTCCACTTCGGCCACCGTATGGGCCTTTAAAATAAGGTTTCCTCCCTTGTCAATGACAAAGAAAGTGGGGATTTCCGTAATGCCGTAGGTAGATACCGCGGGGGAATACACTCCCAGACCGTCACATACACTTATCCAGGGCAGTTGCTGTTCTCTGACCGCTGCCGCCCAAACGGCCTTGTCTGTGTCAAGAGCCACCTGATATACGGCCAGTCCTTTCTCTTCATATTTTCCATAGCAGGTCAGCAGTTCCTGGTTTTCCAAGCGCATATCCACATTCTGCGTGTGCCAGAAAGACAGCACAATAGTATTGCCCTTGAGGGAAGACAGGCAAACCGTGTTGGCCGTATTGTCGGGAGCACACACATCGGGAAAGTCCGTCACTGCCACGTTTTGCAGTGCGTTCTCCATCTGCAGCGCCCTTTCCATACTCCCCGCCCTGTCACTCACCGCTTCCACATAAGCCGAGGTGGGGTACGCCACGCGCAACGAGTCGTAAACCCGGCGCAACAGCGGACCGTCCTTGCTGTCAGAGAAAACAAAGAGGGACCCCTTGAATGTCTGGAACGCCATGGTGGTGTTCACGAAAGAATAGGGATGGCCAAACATGAAACGGATGGCGTCCTGTTTGTATTTGACAAAGGTGCGTCCCAGTTCCTGATTCAGCGCTTTCTGCGTCTCTTCCGTGGTAGCCCCTTCATACAGAGTATACAGCGAATCGAACTTGCGGGAGGCCGTAGCATACAACTCATTGGCCTGCTGCAGCAGCTGACTTTCGTCAGAGCCTTCCAAGGTCAGCGGAGTGCCGGAAAGAGTAGTGTGGAAAGCCACTTTGTCTCCCTGCTTGAGAATAAGGCTGGCCACGCGCACGTCATTGGCGTAGCAATAGTAATAGTCGGGTTGTGCACCGTAAGGCTCAAACGAGTAGGAGAAAGAGCCTCCCTCATTTACCTTAAGCGTGTCTATAAGGGTTTCCGCGTTGAAATCCAGCCGTTTCAAAACAACGACCGTCTCTGCGCCGGCACCTTCAATTTCTCCGTTCAACTGCACGGCGGTTTTTTCCCGGCAGGAAGTAAAAAGCACGGCCGTAACAAGTGCGGCCGTAAATAATGAAACTATCTTATGCATAGGTATAATATTATTCAAAATGAGAAGCAATCTGTTGGCAGATGGCAAGCATCTGTTCTTTGGTAAGTTGGCAGGAAGGGTTTTGCATATTCATATCCGACTCCTTATCCAGCGGAATCAGATGAATGTGCGCGTGGGGCACTTCCATGCCCAGAACCGCCACACCCACCCTTTGGCACGGAACGGCCGCCTTAATGGCTTTAGCCACCCGTTGGGCAAAGCGGAATAAATCTCCCAGGTCGCGGGAGTCTATGTCAAACAGATAATCCACTTCTTGTTTGGGGATTACCAAGGTATGCCCCGGCTTTTTGGGACTGATATCCAAAAAAGCATAAAAACGGTCATCCTCCGCCACTTTATAGGACGGTATTTCACCGGCTACAATACGGGAAAAAATGCTGGCCATATTACAGAGATATATCTAAGATTTCAAAATTAATGGTTCCTGATGGAACTTCAATGGGTACAATTTCCCCTTTCTTTCTACCCAGCAGGCCTTTGCCAATGGGAGAAGAGACGGCTAGTTTACCCGAAGCCAGGTCGGCTTCACTTTCACCCACCAAAGTGATTTCCATCACCTTGTTGATTTTAAGATTTTTTACCGTTACTTTGTTCATCATCTGAACTTCCTCCGTGTTCAACCGAGACTCATCAATGACCCTTGCATTGGCAATAAGCGTCTGCAAGTTGGCAATACGCAGTTCCAATAACCCTTGTGCGTCTTTGGCGGCATCGTACTCGGCATTTTCCGACAAGTCTCCCTTGTCACGCGCTTCCGCAATAGCGTGTACCACAGCGGTACGTTCCACAGAGGTTAAATAATTCAATTCTTCTTTAAGTTTCTCAAGACCCTCGGCCGTGAGGTAATGCGTTTTGGACATGATTTGTTCTTTAATATAGATAAACATAAGAAGAATCCTGCCTAAGCAGAACTCTTCTCTAAGCACAAAGATAGCAATAATTTAATTACAAAAAATTATTGGTCAAATTTCGGTTTGAGTATTTCGGAAAAAAGGACGGCCTTGCGGGCATCAAAGCCTTCCGGTCTTTTGTGTTTTACCGGAGCGGCAGCCACATGCACGCGGGTAAGGTCTTCCTCCTCAACGGCCGCATCGTACTTAAAGGCGGCGGGGGCTTCTTCCGGAAGTTGTTCCGTGCGCGGGGCCGGTTTGTGTACTTCACCCTCACCGGAAAATCTCACCGCCTGTTCCGGACGGTGACGCAGGGCTTTGGCGCGCTGGGCTTCAAGGGCCTTCTTCTTTTTGTTTTTGGCGGAAGCAATACTTCCCAGCAGGGCCAACGCTACTGCCAGAATACTGAATATGTCGTCTTTTTCCATAGTAAATATAATTATGCTACCTGTGTAACAGTATTTCCTTATCTTTCAACAACTGTGCCTGAAGTGCATCTACAGAAGGGAAAGCCACTTCCTGGCGCAGGTGACGTACAAATTCCACCTTGAGAGCCAGACCGTAAATATCCTCGTCAAAGTCAAAAATATGAGTTTCAATGGTGCGCTCGCCGTTTTGGGCCACCGTGGGACGGAAACCTATATTGGTCATTCCGCGGTATTGCCGGCCGTGGACCGTAGCCCGCACTTCATAGACTCCGTTGGCCGGGAGTTGCTTGAGCGGCTCGTACAATCTGATATTGGCCGTGGGGAAACCCATGGTCCGGCCAATATGGTTGCCTTCCACCACCACGCCGTACAGGGCGTAGGGATAGCCCAGCCAACAGTTGGCGGTTTCAATGAGACCTTCCGACAATGCGGTCCGTATTTTGGTGGAACTGATGCGTTCTCCCGTCAACTGGAAGAATTCGGGCACTTCCACCAAGGCTACACCGGTGCCCGCCACTTCTTCTTTCATGGCCGCCATACTGTGCGGAGCATCCTTTCCCAGACGGTGATTATAACCGGCCACCAGAATATCCACGTGATACATATCGCGCAAATAGCGGGTAAAAAAATCACGGGTGCCCACCTGTGCAAATTCCCTGGTAAAGGGAATGATGTAAAAGTCATCCACGCCCTGCTGCAAGATCATGTCTCTCTTTTCTTCCAGAGAGGTCAGCAACCGGAAACGAATGGCATCTTTCTGTAATACCGTGCGGGGATGCGGCCAGAAAGAAATGACCGCACTTTGCGCGTGATGTGCCGCTGCCGTCTGTTTGAGGCAGTGCAGGACGGCTTTGTGTCCTTCATGGACGCCGTCAAAAAAACCGGTGGCGGCTACAACCATTTTACAAGAGGACAATCCTGCCTGTGAAGCAGATGGGTATTGTGTGCGTAAATACGGCCCGCCAGGTAATAGGCGCCGGCCGTCTGCGGAACAATCCGGCAACGGAAGGTGGCTTCTCCGTTTTCACAATGTTCCAGTTCAAACGGGATAACAGAATGAAGCAACATTTCTTCATTTTTGCCCCGGGTGGCCACTACCATCTCCACTCCCACATCCCGAGCCTTGAGGTCTCCCAGGTGCAGATGCACGCGGGCCTGGTGCTCACGTCCCAGAACCGGCACAACCTTGCTGTCGTTAGGATGGTCATACCCCACTACTTCTAAGGTGTTCCACTCGCGTTCCACGCGTTTTTTCCAAAAAGCGATGTCACGGGCCAGCTGGTAATTGTCCCGGGTCATTGCTGCAAAACGGGCAGCCAGCGGATGGTAATATTTCCGTTCATAGTCTTCCATCATGCGGTTGGTGGTGAAGTTGCACGCCACGTGCGCAATGGTGTTTTTTACCTGCTGCACCCATTCCACGGGAACATTCTGTTTGTTCCGTTTATAGAACATGGGCGCAATCTCGTTTTCAATGATGTTGTAGATGGTGGCGGTGTCCAGTTCGTTCTGGTAATCCTGATTTTCATAGGTCCGTTCTTCCGGGAGGGCCCAGCCGGCACCCTTGCGGTAACCTTCCACCCACCATCCGTCCAATACGCTGAAGTGCATCACCCCGTTCATGGACGCCTTCTCCCCGCTTGTTCCGGAAGCTTCCAGCGGACGGGTGGGGGTATTCATCCACACATCAGTTCCCTGTACCAGTTCTTTGGCAATATCCATGTTGTAGTTGGGAAGGAACAAGATCTTGCCTATAAATTCCGGCATCCGCGACACTTCAATAATCCGCTTAATCAGATCCTGACCCGCCTGGTCGGCCGGGTGGGCTTTGCCGGCAAACAAGAACTGGACCGGCCGCTGCGGATTGTTGATGATGGCACTGAGTCTGTCCAGGTTACTGAACAACAGATGGGCCCGTTTATAGGTGGCAAAACGGCGGGCAAAACCAATGGTAAGAATGTCTTTGCGCAACGTGTCGCGTATGGCCACCACGTCCATGGGCGAGTAATACTCCGGCGCTATGGAAGTATTGGAGAACTCGGCAATGATATGATCTATCATTTTGGTGCGCAAGGTGTTCCTGATGTCCCACACTTCTTTGTCGCTAACCTGCAGGATGCCCTCAAAGCACGATTTTTCATAATGATGCGTGGCAAACTCTTTTCCAAAGACTTTGTCATGAAGTTCTTTCCATTCCTGAGCGGTCCACGTGGGGTGATGCACCCCGTTGGTGACATAATCCACTTGGGATAATTCTTCGGGCAGGTAACCGGGCCACAACGGATTGAGTATGCGCTGGCTCACTTTGCCGTGCAACATACTGACCCCGTTGATTTCTTGTGACAGATTCGCGGCCAGAAAACTCATGGAGAATTTTTCTTGAGGGTCGCTAGGGTTGGCTTTCCCCAAACCCATAAGCACCTCCCACGTGGTTTTGAGCCGGTCGGGATAATGGCTAAAGTAGGGACGCAGGAGATCTTCCGTAAACGCATCGTGACCGGCCGGTACGGGAGTATGAGTGGTAAAAAGCGAGGACGATCGAACCACTTCCATGGCCTCGTTGAATTGCAGGTTTTCTTCATTCACGTATTCTCGTATCCGTTCCAGACCAATAAACGCGGCATGCCCCTCGTTGCAATGGTATACGTCGGCATCCTTGCCCAGCAGGCGCAGGGCGCGAATACCTCCCACTCCCAGCAGAATTTCCTGTTTCAGGCGGTTTTCCCAGTCTCCGCCGTACAGCTGGTAGGTTACCGCACGGTCCTCGGGCAGATTGGCCTCAAAATCGGTGTCAAGCAGGTAAAGTTCAGTACGGCCCACATCGGCACGCCACAGGCGCGCGTACATATTTCTTCCGGGCAAGGCAATACTTATGGTGACCCAGTTGTCATTACCGTCCCGCACCGGAGTCACCGGAATTTTCTGGAAATCAATCACCTCACGCTCACTCACCTGATCACCCTGAGCCGAGAGTTGCTGGCGGAAATATCCGTAACGGTACAACAAGCCAATGGCGGTAATGTTCACCCGTTTGTCGGAAGATTCTTTCAGATAGTCACCGGCCAGAATTCCCAAGCCTCCGGAATAGATTTTCAATGACCAGTCAAGGCCGTATTCCATACTGAAATACGCAATCTTGGGACCGGGCATCGTCTCTTTTCCTTTCATATATTCCGTAAACGCTACTTCGACGGCATCAAGCCGTTGCAAAAATTTTAAGTTTTTCTCCAGTTTTCTGTACTTCTTCAGGGAAATTTTATCCAACAGCAGTATGGGGTTCTTTTCTGACTTGGCCCACTGGACGGGGTCAATATCGGCAAAAAGGTCAATGGCCTCCTGATTCCAGGACCACCATAAATTCTTGGACAAAGTGTCCAGAAACGCCAATCGCGGGGAAAGTTCTTTTTGGATAGTCACCGGAAACCAATTGGGCCGGGTACAGATTTCACGGTGACGCATCACGGAAACATCTTCACGGTATACGGGGAATTCGCCCAGATGTTCAATGACTTTGGCCAGTGCAATGGCATATGCCTGACGGTAATATACCACGTGGTTTTCCCAAAGGGCTATGGCGGACACATCTTTGGCGTTTGCCTTCACCTTCGCCATTTCTTCCGCGCTCAGCGCACTGAGACGTTGCACGGTGGACGCAATGGAATCCACAACGTCCGAGTCGTTAACGTCGTTGCGGTAAATGATTTCTATGCCGGGGTGGTCTCCCTTGTAATTTTTCTCTACCCACATACCGAATCCGGTAAGCGTGGTAGTCACGGTGGGCACCTTGAAGGCCAGACTTTCCAGCGGGGTGTAGCCCCAGGGTTCATAATAGGACGGAAATACGGACAGGTCCATACCCACAAGCAAATCATAATAGGTCATGTTGACCAGACCGTCCGCCCCGTTGAGGTAACAGGGTATAAAGAATATCTTGACGCGGTTCCGGGGTTCGTTAAGCAGCCCCATCTCCCTGATTTTATTCATTGCCGGATCCCTCTGGGGTTCGTTAAGGTAGTGAGTGGTATATTTGTCGTCAAATACTTTTTTGGGTCCGTGGTGTCCGGCAGGGATGGTCAAAAAAGCCAGAATTTCCCGGCCGTTCCCGTCAAGCTGCTTGTCAATCCGTCCCATGGCTTCAATAAAGACATCCACCCCCTTGTTCTTGAATTCATAGCGTCCGCCAATGCCCACAATGAAGGCGTCACTGTCCACTTTCTCGTTCAGCAGCAGAGAGGCTATTTCCATCAGTTTCTGCCTCCCTTGCGATATCTTTTGGGGAAAATCCTTCTCGGAAGGTGTAAAACTGTTTTCAAACCCGTTGGGTGTCACAATGTCCACCTCCTTGTCCAGGAAATGGGCACATTCTCGCGCCGTAATTTCACTTACCGTGGTAAACGCATCGGCATAGAAGGCCGATACTTTTTCCAGGGATTGTTTGGCTATAACATTGTATTCACGGGCTTTTTCCGTGGGATTGTAAGATTCCATGGCATCATACAGCGGCAACATGTTGCCGGCGATGCAACGTCCCAGCACGGTGGCATGGGTGGTGAAGGTGGTGGCAATGGGCAGTTTAGTGGATTTGAGGTACAGCAGCCCCGTACCGGTCATCCATTCGTGGAACTGGGCCACCGCTTTGTGATGCGGGGCCAGGTTAAAGCGCACGTAACTTTCTATTACTATTCCGGAAGCATACCCAAACAGCGCGGGCTCACTGTAGTCCCACTGGCCGCTGATGGAGTCCAGTTTGAATCGTTTCCAGAAATCGGTGAATATTTCATTCTTGCGGGCAATGTATGAGGTAAAGTCCACCAGTACGGCTATGGGATTTCCCGCCACGTTCCAGCGACCCACCCGTATACGCAGTCCCTCCCGGGCCGCCTTGTCGCGCCAGGAACGCAACAGATGCGGATCCTCCAGAAATTCGGGATTCTGCTGGGTTTCACGCCACACATCGGGCCCAATAAGTATATGTCTGTTTTCAAGTTCCTTGGCCATATTCAGAGCCTTGGTAGCTATGACTGTATGTATGCCTCCAACTTTATTGCATACCTCCCAACTGACCTCGAATAAATAATCCGGGGTTAAATCTTTGTCTATTTTTTTCATAAATTCGGGCAACCTGTAATTACTTTTTGGACACCCTGAGCGTAAGGTCGCTCAGAACGTTCATATAGTTGATAAATGCCTCGTACGGAGTGTCGTACGGGTTAAAATACTTGTGCACATCGCCGTCGCTGAAAAACTTGGTGCACATATAGTAAAAGTGGTCGCTGGCCTGCAACCGGCGGAAATCCCTTTGCAGTAAGCTGTTTTGGCTGTCACGGATTTCATCTTCCAGCGCGTAGAGATTCTTAAAAGCTTCCTGCTGCAACTCGTTGCCCAACCAGGCGCTCACGTCGCGTTCTTCATCGGCCCAGGAAATGGCGTAAGGCACGTTGAGCGGGGCAATGGGCTGGTGTTTGCGGGCCGCCTGTGCAGGAGTGAGGATTTCGAGCGAAGGCTGGCGCAACAGCATTTCCGGAAGCGCTTTCAGAAATTCAAAAATGCCCGAGTCGGCACTCTGATGTTCCCCAAAGCTTTCATAATCCATAAAGATGTTGACTATGTCGTCCTTCTCAAGGGCCTGGCCAAGCCAGCCGGCGTATTTTTCTGCGGTGAGCGGCCAATCGCTCCAGCCGCGGTCAGAAAACCGGAACGCCACGTCGTCACTCAAACGAAAGTTGCGAAGCAGCAGTTTGAGTTTGGGATTTACGGCATTCACATATACATAGTTGGGACTCTTCCATCCCATGATGTGACGGGCCCCCTCGGTCAGCATGGTGGAAAAACCCATATCGGCCACTATGGTTCCTATGTCGTCCGAATAGATTAATTCCGTATTGCGGAACGATTCGGGTTTCCGACCAAAATATTTTTCCACGGCTTCCACGTGCATGGAAACCTGGTCTTTGAACTTGCGCGGTGAAATGAGCGAAGAAAGAGAATGTGAGTATGTCTCGGCCAAAAATTCCACACAGCCGGTAGCTGCCAGCTCTTTGAACGAGTCCAGAGCTACCGGGGCAAACTGTTCCATTTGTTCAAGAGCTATGCCGCTTACGGAAAAAGCCACGCGGAAATCCCCGTTGTATTTCTTAATCAAGTCCAGCAACAGTCTGTTGGCCGGAATATAACAACGGTTGGCTATTCGACTCATAATGTTTTTGTTGGCAAAATCATCATAATAATATGAATTCTTGCCTATGTCAAAAAATCTGTATTGACGTAGCCGGTAAGGTTGATGGACTTGAAAATACAAGCAAATTGTCTTCTTCATATTTCTTGAATTTTGATGTTACTTTAATAAGACGGACTCATACACGTCTTTTACTTTAAGGGCGGCATTGTCCCACTTCATGGCGTTGACCTCGTCCCTACCGCAACGGACGGCCATTTCAGAAATGGCCGGATAATTGAGCAGGCCGTAAATGGCATCGGCCATGGCATTTACATCCCAGAAATCCACCTTTATGGCGTGATGCAGCACCTCGGCCACTCCGGACTGTTTGGAAATGATGGTGGGCACATTGGCACGCATGGCTTCCAACGGGGAAATACCAAAGGGCTCGGAAACGGACGGCATCACGTACAAGTCCGAATAAGCAAACATTTTCTTGACATCGTCCCCCTTGAGAAAACCGGTAAAATGGAAGTGACTGGATATACCCAGTTTGGCCACACGCCGCACCGACCGGTTGAACATGTCGCCGCTACCGGCCATTACAAAACGCACGTTGGAGTATTTTTTCAATACTTTGTATGCCGCTTCTATAAAATACTCAGGGCCCTTCTGATAGGTAATGCGGCCCAGAAAAGTCACTATTTTTTCCGGCAGTCCGCGCTCCTCTTCATGGGATTCTTCTCCGCTGAAGTCAACGGCATTGTGTACCGTGACCACCTTGTCGGGGTCTATTCCGTATTTGGTGATGACAATGTTGCGGGTGAGGTTGCTCACGGCAATCACTTTGTCAGCTTCCAGCATCCCCCTGCGTTCCAGGTCAAACACCTGAGTATTGATATTTTCTCCCGAGCGGTCAAACTCAGTGGCGTGCACGTGAATGACAAGCGGCTTGCCCGACACGTGTTTGGCGGCTATGCCGGCCATATAAGTAAGCCAGTCGTGGGCATGTATTACGTCAAAAGTTTGCTGTTGGGCAATATTGGCAGCCACCATGGCGTAACGGGTGACTTCTTCCATAAGGTTACTGCCATACTTTCCGGAGAATTTGTATTTCTGCCCGTAGGTCATGCTGAATTCCTTCCACCACTTGTTGTGGTCCAGGTTCACGGCTTCTTCATATTCCTGCGGGGACAGATAGGGAACAAGGTTGGAAGTGACCCTGAGAAACTGTACCCTTTCAAAGATATGTTTGGCTTCCTGCCTGCTGGCAAAAGCCTTTACATCGCTGGCATTGATGATTGTCACAGCCGACTGGTCCTCGTCACCGCTGGCCGAAGGCATAACAAACAACACTTCAACGCCCTGCTTGGACAAGCCCCGGGTGAGCCCTTCACAAGCTGTGCCCAAACCGCCCGCAATATGGGGAGGAAACTCCCATCCAAACATTAATACTTTCATTGGTTATTGTACTTAGAAATCAACTTCATGACACGTAATATTCCCGCCACGCTCCAGGCTTGTGAAGTACATCCGTGGGGATGGTACGGCGGGGTGCCGTCATACACTTCCGCAATGGAACCGACCCCGTGTTCGGTAATATCTTCTTCAAACGCATTCACCAGTTCTTTGGCCCTTTCCACGTAGGCCGGACCATGCAAACGAAAGGCGGTTTCAATGTACGGCCCCAGCAGCCAGGGCCATACGGTCCCCTGATGGTAGGCGCGGTCACGGGTGGCCTGGTTTCCCTCGTACAATCCTTCAAACAGCGGATTCCTGGGCGAAAGGGTACGCAACCCGCGGGGAGTCAGCAGTTCTTTGGTGCAGGCTTCCCAGACCTTGTGCTTCACCTCGTCCGTAATGGGACTGTAAGGCAGAGAGCAGGCAATGATCTGATTGGGTCTGGTAAAAATATTCTGTCCTTTTTCGTCCACGTAATCGGCCAGATGTCCGCGTTTTTCCACCCAGAAGGTGGCATAAAAATTTTCTTCCACCAGATGAGGAATTTCTTCAAACTCGGCCACAAAAGAGGCGTCATCAAACTGCCGGGCCAGGGATAGGGCAAAGCATACGGCATTGTACCACAAGGCGGCTATTTCCACGTCGTATCCGGCACGGGGGGTTACCGGAACGCCCTCTACCACAGCATCCATCCAGGTAAGAGCCCTGCCCTGCTGGGCGGCCCAAATAAGACCGTTGGCGTGCATCTTCACTCCTGAAGTACCGTTTTTGTAGGCCTGCAAGATGGCTTTGAACGCCTCGCCGTAATCGGACCACACCTGCCGGGGATCCTTTATCTCGTCCAAGTATTGCTGCACCGCCCAGAAAAACCAGAGCGGGGCATCCACCGAATTATAGGCGGCATTTTCATCTTTGCCGATGTTGGGGAACAAGCCTCCCCTGAGGTCCCGCACCATAGTGTCCAGCACCGCCTTGCAGGCCGGCACGTTTTTATTTGCGGCCAGCGTCAGTCCGGGAAGCGAAATGAAGGTGTCACGGCCCCAGCGGCCGAACCATGGGTAACCGGCCACAATTTCCGTGGCATCGCCGCGTTTGATGATAAACTGCGAGGCGGCCAGCTTAAGACAGTCAATATACGAATCGCGCGAAGGACGCAACGCCAGTTCTTTCTTATATAAGCCCTGCAACAGAGTGGGTTTTTCTTCCTGCAGAGAAGCGGAGAAGACGATGCTCTGTCCCTTTTTAATGTCGCATTCAAAATATCCGGGCACAAACAAATCTTCCCTGTAATCATAGCCGCGGGCTTTTTCCTGCAAATATTCTATATTTTTGTACCAGTCGGGGCAGGATATAAACTCGTTCTTCACATTCAGTTGCATGAACAATGTGGGAAACCCGTCGTAAAGGCGACAGCCGATGCCGTGGTCCACCACCCGGTGGAAACGGTTGGCCTCCAGATTGGCATGCGTAAGGGAATGAGCGTTGCGGAAAGCCAGAAAGGGTTTGAAACGCAATTTTGTAGGGGAATGGGCTTCCAGCAGGGTGTAGCGCAACATCAGCTGGTCCCTGTTATGGGCCAGCAGGATATCCTTCTTGAGGATGACACCGCCCACGCGGTACACCACGGAAAGGCTCTGTCCCATTTCAAAATCAATAATATACTTATGTCCGCGAGGGTCGTAAATTCCGGGATAACGATGCAGGCCCAGGTTGAATGCCTGGCTGTGCTGCACCACGGTCTCATCCAGGGAAGAAAGCATTACATGGTTTTCTCCGCCGAATGCGTCAAGGGGGACTACCAGTAGTCCGTGGTACTTGCGGGTGTTGCAACCGGCAAGGGTGGTGTTAAAGTATCCTCCTGCACGATTGGTGGCTAAAATTTCCCGCTTGAGGGAATATTCCAAATTTCCCAGTTCTTGCTTGTTAAACTGTAAGTAAGCCATTATTTTTCTTGTCTATAAATCACTACAAAGTAATCATTATTCTTTAATAAATGCAAATGAGGTCCTTGCAGGCAGGTACAACAGCAATCGATTGGTGCCGTTTTGAGAAACTGTAAAGTGCTCAATTCCAACTTTATTTCTCTCAAATCCACCATATTGTAAATTATCGCTATCCAGAACGCAGCTATATTTTCCCGGTTCTACTTCCAATCCGTAACCTGTATACGACTTTGAGGGACTGAAATTAAAGACAAAAAGCACTCCGGCACGCAAAAATGCAAGCACTTGGGAACCTATGTCCTGCACCACAATCTGCGGACGTTGCGTAAAAATTTTGTATTTCACGGCCAGATGAATCATATCTCTGTCAAAGGATTCCAAACCATGATAGCGTAACAATTCGTTATCGGCCAGCGACCATTGCCTGCGCGCGTAAAAACAACTCCAGTTATTGCCCTGCCGGGGGAAGTCAATCCACTCGGGATGACCGAATTCGTTGCCCATAAAATTGAGATAGCCGTCCCCCGCGGTAGTCAGGGATAGAAAGCGGATCATCTTGTGCAGCGCCACCCCGCGGTCTACCCTCAGAGAGTGGCTCGCCAGGTCCATGGATGTATACATTTCCTTATCTATGAGACGGAAGATAAGCGTTTTGTCCCCTACCATAGCCTGGTCGTGACATTCGGCATAGGAAATAGTATGTTCGTCCGAGCGTTTGTTGGTCAACTGATAGAACAGGTCCCCCACGTGCCAGTCTTCATCTTTCACCTCTTTGGTATACTTTATCCACTGGTCCGCCACGCCCATGCTCATTCGAAAATCAAAGCCCATTCCGCCCTTTTCCAACGGATAGGCCAGCGAGGGCATACCGCTCACATCCTCGGCAATGGTGATGGCCTTGGGGTTGCACTGATGCACCAGAGAGTTCGCCAGGGCAAGGTAAGTAATGGCGTCCTCGTCCTGGTTTCCGTCAAAATACATGCTGTAATCCGTGAAATTGCGCCCTATGCCGTGGTCGTAATACATCATGGAAGTGACCCCGTCAAAACGGAATCCGTCAAAACGGAATTCCTCAAGCCAGTACTTGCAGTTGGATAGCAGAAAACACAGCACCGCATCCTTTCCGTAGTCAAAACAGCGGGAAGACCAGACAGGATGTTCCCCGCGCGGTCCCCGATGAAAATACTGGTACGTGGTACCGTCAAACTGTCCCAGCCCTTCCAGCGTGTTCTTCACCGAATGCGAATGAATCAGATCCAGTATGACCGCTATGCCCAGTGCGTGAGCCGCATCTATCAGTTTCTTCAACTCCTCGGGAGTTCCAAAACGCGAGCTGACGGCAAAGAAGTTGGCCACCTGATAACCAAAAGACCCGTAATACGGATGTTCCTGTACAGCCATCAGTTGTATGGTGTTGTAACCCAGCCGGGCAATGCGCGGCAACACGGTCAGCCTGAAACTGTCAAAAGAGGCAATGGCGGCCTGCTCACTGCTCATACCCACGTGCACCTCATATATAAGCGGGTAGGTTACCCTTTCCGGAGCGCGATAACGCCAGCGGTAAGGTTTGTCGGGATTCCAGACCTGGGCACTGAACACCTTGCTGACCTGATCCTGCACGCAACGTCGCACGTAGGCCGGAATACGCTCGCCGCAACCGCCGTCCCACTCCACCAGCCATTTGTACAACTGCCGGTGCTGCAACGCCTCGGCAGGCAGTTTCAACTCCCAGTCTCCGTTTCCCAAAGAGGCAAAGGCGTACCTTGCGTCTTTTTTCCAGTCATTACATTCTCCTATCAGGTACATGGCCCGGGCGTTGGGCGCCCACTCTCTGGCCACCCAACCTTCCGCCGTACGGTGCAGTCCGTAGTACAGATGGTTGTTGACGGCCCTGTACAGGTTCTTGTGCGCCCCCTGCAGCTGCAGGCTCTTGGCCTCACGCTGTCGGTAGCGCCGCCACAATACCGGGTTGTAGGGTTCCAGGTAAGGATCGTGTTTGCAGATTTCAAGCGTTTCCATTGTCAGAAAGTATTTGATCCGTTTCTTCCTGCAACGTGCGCAGGTATTCCCTGCAATAGGCCACCAGGGCGGCGGCCCGTTTTATTTTGCCTGCCAGCTGCCCAGGGTCCGCACCGGGCCGTTCCAATTCATTGGCCAGCGCTTCCAGTTCTTCCCTTGCCTTTTGGTAGGATTCAATATCTTTTTCTTTTTTCATTCTTTTATGTTGTTGACGGTAGCCTCAAAGCTGCCTTTGTGTACAATAATCCGGACGCTCTCTCCCATTTGGAGTTGCTTCGCCTCACGCACCGTCCGGCCACGGGAAAGCACCAGAGCATAGCCCCTTTCCAGCAAGGTCAGCGGATTACCCTGTTGTATACGGTTCTCCGTCAAATCCAGCCAATGCACGTGCTGTTCTATAAGCCGTCCGGCCGCGTGGCGCAAATCTGTCTGCAACCGCTGCAATTCCTGTTCCTGCACCAGAAAATACCGCCGGGCCGCATTTTCAATACGCCGAGCCGCCCGGTCCACCGCCTGATCCTGGGCCGCCACGCAATCAATCAGCAAATCGGCTGCCGCGGTGGGGGTCTTGACGGCACTATGCGCCACGCGGTCGGCAATGTGGCTGTCACGCTGATGCCCCACCCCGGTAATCACAGGCAAGGGACACTGCGCCAGATGCGACGCCAGCAGGTAGTCGTCGTAACAATGCAGGTCCGTGACCGCCCCGCCTCCGCGTAACAGCACCACCACGTCAAAAGCGTCAAACGGAATCCTGCCCAGTGCCTGAACCATGCTCTGCACCGCGCCATCCCCCTGCATCACCGCCTCAAAAAGGCAGGTCTTAAAGGCATAGGCCGAGTTTCCCAACTGGTTCATAAAGTCCTGGTAACCCGCCGCCTGTGCCCCGGAAATCACCGCCACCCGGCGGGGAAGCAGAGGAAAAGGAAGGTCCCGGTTCATGTCAATGATGCCTTCCTTCTGCAGACGTTCCAGGGTTTTGCGACGTTCCATCTCAATTTCTCCCACCGTATAGGTGGGGTCTATATCGGTCACATTGAGGCTCAATCCGTACAGGGGATGCACCCGCGGGGTGACTTCCAGCAAGACGTTGAGCCCGCTCTGCAGACGCATTCCCGTTTCGGTCTCAAAATAGGGCCGCAGGTAGGCAAACACGTGGGCCCACACCGTGGCCTGGGCCTTGGCTATTAAATGGCGGTCCTGGGGGTCTTTCTGCACCAGCTCCATATAGCAGTGTCCGTTGTTCACGCTCAGGCCGTTCACCTCGGCACGTACCCAGCACGTTCCGGAGAAGGCCGTCTGCACGGCCTCGGAAATCCGCTTTTGTAGTTCTATCAATTCCAAGTACTGCATTTTGCGAAGTTACAAAATCTGCACTAAATTAGCACCATGAAACTTCAACAGGCGGTCTTTGTAAGCAGCGCGCCCGGGGTGGACAAAATGCCCGTACACAACCTCCCGGAATTTGCTTTTATTGGACGCTCCAACGTGGGCAAATCTTCTTTAATCAATATGTTGTGCCAGAATTTTAAACTGGCGCACACCTCGGCCACCCCCGGAAAGACCCAGCTGATAAACCATTTCTGCGTGGACAACCGATGGATGATTGTGGACCTGCCGGGCTATGGTTTTGCCAAAGTGCCCAAGACGGTCCGGGCGGGATTGGAAAAAATGATTACGGGATATATCTGCAAGGCTCCGCAACTGGTCCTGCTTTTTGTGTTGATAGATTGCCGCCATCCCCTTCAAAAAATTGACCTGGATTTTTTGCTGAAATTAGGTCAATGGGGGATCCCGTTTTCCCTCATTTTCACTAAAACGGATAAAATTTCCGCCACGGCCCTTTCTCTTCAGAAACAAGCTTTTACAGAAGCGTTGGCGGCGTATTGGGAAGAAGTCCCCCCCATTTTTGCCACCTCATCCCAGACGGGGGCCGGAAGAGAAGAGGTGTTGGATTATGTGGGAAGTATTTTGGCCGCTACCGTCTGATTTTATATCTTTGCCGCGTCATCAAAATTCGGTGCATAATGGATCACTTACATTTGTTTAAAGTTTTTTCCTGCCGCGGGTCTCGTTACCTGGCAGAACGCATTGCCGCTCATTTGGGTACTACACTGGGGGCTTCTTCCGTTACGGAATTCAGTGACGGGGAATTTCAACCCGCCTTTGACGAGAGCGTGCGCGGAGCCACTGTCTTTATTATCCAATCCACTTTTCCGCCGGTAGACAACCTTTTTGAACTGCTCCTGATGATTGATGCGGCGCGCCGTGCCTCGGCCTACAAAGTGATTGCCGTTATGCCTTATTTCGGTTGGGCGCGCCAGGACCGCAAGGACCGTCCCCGCGTATCCATCGGGGCCAAAATGGTGGCCAATCTGCTGCACGCCGTGGGCTGTGACCGCGTCATGACTATGGACCTGCACGCGGACCAGATTCAGGGATTCTTTGATTTCCCGGTGGACCACGTATACTCCAGTTCGGTATTTGTACCCTATATCAAAAACCTCAATCTGCCAAACCTGTCGGTGGCCGCTCCGGATATGGGCGGTGCCAAACGCGCCAACGCCTATTCCCGCAAACTGGAATGCCCTCTTATCATTTGCCACAAATCTCGTGAAAAAGCCAATGTGGTGGGCAGTATGACCGCCATCGGAGACGTGGAAGGCCGCAACATTGTCATCCTGGACGACATGATAGACACGGGCGGCACCATAGCCAAAGCCTCCAACATGATGATGGACAAGGGGGCCTTGAGCGTACGCGCTGTAGCCACCCATCCCGTGCTCTCGGGTAACGCCTACAACACACTGTACCACTCGGCCCTGTCGGAAATCATTGTGACGGATACCATTCCCATCCAGAACGACCCTAACTTCAACACGGAAAAAATCAAAGTAATTTCAGTAGCCGGTGTGTTTGCCGATATCATTGAAAAAGTATATCAGTACAAATCCATCAGCGACCAGTTTACCATTTGACGCACTTACAGCATGACCACGGAAAAAATCTACCAGTGTCTGATTGACGGTCTGCGCCGTTTCTTCAGTGAGGCCGGCTGCCGCAAGGCGGTGATAGGCCTTTCCGGAGGCATTGACTCTGCGCTGGTGGCATGCCTGGCCATTGATGCCCTGGGAGTGGACAACGTGCACGCCCTGCTGATGCCCGGACCGTTTTCCACCGTACATTCCCTTACAGACGCCATCAAATTGTGCGAAATTCAATCCCTGTCGTATCATATTGTTCCCATTGACGGTATTTACAACAAGTTCCAGCGCGAGTTGGCCCCCGTTTTTGAACACGCCCCGCACGACGTTACTGAAGAAAACCTGCAGGCCCGCATCCGCAGCACACTGCTGATGGCATACGCCAACAAGAAAAACGCCCTGGTGCTGAACACCAGCAACAAGAGCGAGTTGGCAATGGGTTACGGCACCCTGTACGGAGACCTGGCCGGTGCTCTTATGGTCATTGCCGATATTTACAAGACGGAAGTCTACGAACTTTCGTCCCTCATCAACACCCCGGCAGAGCGGATTCCTCTGCACACCATAGAAAAGGAACCCTCGGCCGAGTTGCACGCCAATCAGAAGGACAGAGATTCTCTGCCGCCCTATCCCATTCTGGATCCCATCCTGCGGGCCCTCATTGAAGAAGGCCGCACCCCCCGGGAACTGATTAAGGCGGGCAACCCTCCGGATTGCATTGAAAGTGCGTGCACAAAAATGAACCGAAACAAATTCAAGGGATTACAATGCCCACCCCTGTTGCAGGTGACAGATAAACCACTGTTGCCCGAAAACAAGTGCATTGACTGCAGGGAATGTTAACTTTTCTGCTGGTTCTGGGCATTCTGGCTTTTTGTTCGGCCGCATTGGCCTTTGCCTTTTGCAGGCCGTCCCGAAAAAAAGATTGTCGCCAATGTCCCGTTAACAAAAAATGTAATACTAACCGCATAATACAGACGTTCAAATGAGCATCGTTGCAATTGTAGGCAGGCCCAATGTGGGAAAATCCACCCTTTTTAACCGTTTGGTGGGAATGCGTCAGGCCATTGTGGACCAGATAGCGGGAGTGACCCGCGACCGTCACTACGGAAAGACCGACTGGTGCGGAAGAAAATTTTCAGTAATGGACACCGGAGGATATACCAATAATTCCGACGATGTGTTTGAAGAAGAAATCCGCAAGCAGGTAATTCTGGCCATTGAAGAGGCGGACGTGATACTGTTCATGGTGGACGTGGAAACCGGCATTACCGACTATGACCAAGATATGGCGCACCTGCTGCGCCGCTGCAACAAACCGGTGGTGGTGGCCGTCAACAAGGTGGACCACGGAGGCAAAATCTACGATGCCTACGAATTTAACGCCTTGGGATTGGGCGAACCCATGCTCATAGGGGCCGCCAACGGCACCGGAACCGGTGACCTTATGGACGCCCTGGTTAAACTGCTGCCCAAAGAAGAACCCGGTCCCAAAGAAGAAAAACCCGCCCTGCCGCATATAGCCATTGTGGGACGCCCCAACGCAGGCAAATCTTCACTTACCAACGCCCTTCTGGGCGAAGACCGCCACATAGTCACCCCCGTGGCCGGCACCACCCGCGATTCCATTGCCACCTACTACAACAAATTCGGACACGAATTCATGTTGGTGGACACGGCCGGTCTGCGCAAAAAGAACAAAGCCAAGGAGGACCTGGAGTTTTATTCTTCCATGCGTGCCATCCGCTCTATTGAATTTGCCGATGTCTGTGTCTTGATGCTGGATGCCTCAAAAGGCATTGAATCACAGGATATGAATATTTTCCAGTTGATTGTCCGCAACAAAAAAGGCTGTGTGATTGTCATCAACAAATGGGACCTTGTGGAAAAAAGCAACAACACGCTCAAAGAATACGAACAGACCGTCCGCAAACGGTTGGCTCCTTTTAACGACCTTCCCGTCATTTTTACTTCTATTCCCAACAAACAACGCATTCTCAACGTGTTGGAAGCTGCCTCCAAAGTATATGAAAACCGGACGCGCCGTATAACCACTTCCGTACTCAACGATACCATGCTGCCGGAAATTGAAAACTTTCCGCCGCCGGCTACCAAGGGAAAATATGTCAAAATCAAATACGTGACCCAGCTGCCCACCCCCTGTCCGTCGTTTGCCTTCTTCTGCAACCTGCCGCAATATGTACGCGATGACTACAAACGGTTCCTGGAAAACAAACTCCGTTCGCATTTTGATTTTTGCGGTACCCCCATACAGGTGTACATCCGCCAGAAATAAATTAATACTGCAAGACTTTTAATCCTTTTCTATCCGCATCTGCTGGATAGTATGCTCTCCCCGCAGAGTCTTCACAAAGAGTGTGACCCTGAATTTTTCCCCGCCAGCCAGCAAGGTCCCGATGCAGTAACGCATGGGAAGGGCACCGCTTATATGGACCACCGAGAATACTTTGGGAGTATATTTGGCATAGAAATCCTTCATGGTCTGCTTGGCTTGATTTTTACTGCAGATACCGGCCGAGCCCAACACATCCACCTCAAGATCTTCCGCAAACCAGCTGGAAAACGCAGCGGCATCCCCACTTTTAAGGTCATCCCCAATGGAAGCAAAAAGCGCCTGTGAATCAGCATCTTGAGCCACAACTTGTAACGTCGTCAAACAGAGCAGACAGGAAGTGGCAAAAAGAACCAAAAAAGATCTTGAGAATTTCATAAGTAACATCAAATAGCAAGGCAAGTTACACAATAATTCGTAATTTTGCTAGATGAACTTGGAATTGCTGTTTATGGGCAAAACGCAGGAAAGTTACCTGCGGGAAGGCATACGTACCTATCAGACGCGGCTTCCCCATTACGTCAACTTCAAGTGCACCGAACTTACAGACCTCAAAAACAGTGCCGTACTGTCCGAGGCACAGATAAAGGAAAAAGAAGGACAACAAATGCTTAAGTGTATTGCCTCCTCGGATTACCTCATTCTGTTTGATGAAAAGGGAACGCTGCAAACTACCGTACAAATGGCAGAAAGACTGGCGCAACATCAGGTGCGCGGTACCAAAAAACTGGTATTCGCCATTGGGGGACCCTACGGTTTTTCCGCGCAGGTATACCAACGAGCGCAGGAGACCTGGTCGCTCTCTCAGCTGACCTTTTCTCATCAAATGGTACGTTTGTTGTGCATTGAGCAACTTTACCGTTGTTTTACCGTTATCAAGGGCGAACCTTACCACCACGTATGAACCGCATCATTACAAAGATACAGGCCTACAAGTTGTACTGGCCGCTGGCAGTTGCCCTGTGCTGCCTGTTGCTCTCCTTTGCGGAACTCTCGTCCAACAACCAGCGCGCCCGCCGTTTGGAACGGGTAGAACGCGTCCTGCACCGCAAACAGCGGAAAGTGGAAAACCTGGCCCTGCAGGCACTGAACGCTCCGTCCGCAGAGTGGTTGTCCCCGCACAAGGTCAAGGAAGATATGGTGCTGTACAAATACGTAAAAGACAGCCTTGTGTCGTGGGTAAATACGTTCCCCATCATTAACGACAGTTACACTCCGGACGCCGTTTTCCCCAACCTCTCTTTCTTTGCCCGCAACCGTCTTCAAGAAAAACCACTGGCTCAGGCCAACGAGTTTGAGCAATACCTCAATTTGGGAAGTGCCTGGTATGTGGTACGCGTATATACCAAAGGCGACGTATCCATCCTTACCGGCATTCTCATAAAGACCGACTTCCCGTTCAGCAATAATTTTGTCAGTTCCAAAGCCAACAAGTCCCTGCACCTCCCCTCCTACTGTTCCATTGTGCCACTCAACCGGGACGAGGGGTTTGTGATCTTCGGCAAAGAGGACGGCATTTTGTTCACCATTCTCAGTGACGTATCGCTCCAAAAATACCCGCCCTCCATCATTCTGCGGTGGCTGGCCCTGTTTTTTACCTTGCTGTTTTTTGTGTTGCGGCTTATTCAGCACCGCTCCACCTCGCGGGCGTTCTACCTGTTGGCGGCATTGGCAGGGGCCCGCATTGTGTGTTTTGTGTTTGCGCCCGCACTCAAGATGTCCACTATGTTTTTCTCGCCCCTGCTCTATGCCGGAGGGGCGCTGGAAAGTTCCCTGGCATCCCTCGTGTTCAGTACCCTGCTTATTACATTGGGTTGCTGGGCCATCTACTACGTACGCCACGACACCGCACATTTATACATGCACTTCAAACCCTTATGGCGCCACCTTACCGTTTGGTTCCAAGTGATTATCGGCGTGGGTCTCATTCTATTTATCCACCACGCCATCAAATCGTTGGCCCTCAACTCCAGCATTGTTCTGGAATTGTTCAAACTGGATGAAATTGACGGTTACACCATTCTGGCATACGCCACCTTCTCGCTGCTGTTCCTGTCTCTGTATCTGATGTTGCGCACCATGCTGGTGGTGCAGAATATTCCTCGCAGCCGTTTTATAATGCAGCCAAAATTCATCTATGTTTTCCTGCTGGTGGCCGCTTGCTATACCCTTATGGGAGTAAGCCTGTACGGCCGTCAGAAAGAAATTCTTCGCTATCAGGTATGGATACAGAAAATGGCCGTGGAAAGGGACCTTGACCTGGAAATACAAATACGCCGGGTGGAAAAGATGATTGCCATGGACCCCATTCTGTCCATAATGATTCAGATGGAGCAGAATACCGATGTCATTCTGGAACGTATTCAGGAAAATTATTTTTCCGATTTTCTGCAACGCTATCAGATCCAGGTGACCGTGTGCGCCCCGGGCGACGTACTTATGGTGGACGGGGTACCCAATCCTGTGCCCTGCTACAATTTTTTCCACAGTGAACTGCTGCGCTACGGCAGCCCGCTCTCTGAAGACTCCCAGTTTTACCACCGCACCAACAGCCTGGGCAATATCAGCTACCTGGGCGTATTCACCTACTACAATTACGGAGGTTCGCTTGACCTGTACATAGAAATTGACGCCCGTTACGTCAAGGACGCGCTCGGCTATCCGTCCCTGCTGTCCGACAAATCGCAGCTGGACAAGTTCAAACTGCCTTACAATTACTCCTACGCCAAATACGTGGACAACAAGCTCACCTCAAGCAGCGGCCAGTACACCTACACCAGCATCCTTTCCATCCCGCTGGAAGAAGGGTTCTCCTCCCGGACGGACAATGGACAACTTCATTATTTCTATCAGTCGGGAAACCGTGCGGTAGTAATATCCCGGCCTACCCGCTCACCCTTTCCCTATCTGGTGGCCTTTTCTTATATCTTCCTCTTTTACGGGGCGTTGTTCTCGCTGTACCTGGGCACCTTCCGCCGCAAACAGTTCCGCATGAACCTGCCCAAACATTCGTTTCGGCGCAAAATCACCTGGCTGCTGGTAGGTTCTCTGGTGGTGGCGCTCATCTTCATGGCCACCGGAAGTCTGGGATTCGGACTAAGCCTGTACGAGCGCAGCAACGAACGCCAGATGGAAGACCAGATGCAGACGGCCAAGGCGTTTCTGGAAGAATACATCCGCAAGGCAGACCACAGCAACGACCCGGTCAGCAATATGGTGGAACTGCTCAGCACGCTTAATCGGCTTTCCACCAACGTCCAGATACAGGTGCACCTGTATGACCCGGAAGGTCGTCTTATGCGGTCGTCCCAACCCGAAATATTTGAGCAGCACCTTATGAGTACGCGTATGGACGGCCTGGCCTTCAGCACCCTCAAACAACGCGAGACCCCCCAGTACACCCACAAGGAACACATAGGCACCTTACAGTACTACGCCATGTACGCCCCGCTCTACAACACCCGGGGCGAACTGGCCGCCTACATCAACGTACCCTACCTGTCGGGGCAGACCGACGTTACCAAGGAAACCACCACCATTGCCGCCGCCGTGATCAACCTCTACCTGATCCTGCTACTGGTCGCGATCATCCTCAGTTTCACCGTATCCAACCAGCTTACAAGGCCCCTGGCCGAGTTGAGCGAGAATATGAGCCGTCTGGACGTAACCCAGAAAGCCGAGCCCATCAACTACTCGGGTGACAACGAGTTGGGCACCCTGGTCAAGGCCTACAACAAGATGGTGGAAGACCTGGATGAGAGTACGCGTGCCCTGGCCCAGTCAGAACGCGAACAGGCGTGGAGGGAAATGGCACGCCAGATTGCGCACGAAATCAAGAACCCGCTGACTCCCATGCGGTTAAGTATCCAGCACCTGGTACGCCTCAAGAACGAAGGTTCGCCCAAATGGACCCAGCGTTTTGACAGTGTGGCCGACTCCCTACTGGAACAGATAGACATTCTGGCCGAGGCCGCCTCGGAGTTTTCCAACTTCTCACGCTTCTATATGGAAGACCCCACCGAAGTGGAACTCAATGCGCTCATTAAGGAACACATTGTGCTGTTTAACACCTCCGACCATATACACATTCATTTTAACTCGTCCGTAAAGGAAGCCGTGGTAATGGGACGTCGTTCCCAGCTGGCCCGCCTGTTGGTCAACCTGCTCTCCAATGCCGTACAGGCGCTGGAAGACCTTTACATTGGCGTGATTACCATTACCCTGACCCTTGACGGGGACTACTACCTGCTGCAGATTGCAGACAACGGCCCGGGTGTGGCCCCGGAAAACAGGGACAAACTGTTCAAACCCAACTTCACCACCAAATCCAGCGGCACGGGATTGGGTCTGACTATATGCCGGGGGATTCTGGAGCAGAGCCAGGGAGAAATCTACTACACGCCCTCGGAATGGGGCGGTGCCTGTTTCAATGTAAGAATTCCGGCAGCCGGTCTATCTAAATAAAGGATTGGCGTAGGCTTCCACATCTTCCAGGGTGATTACCCCGTTGGACAGAATAATCAGCCTTTCCATCACATTGCGCAGTTCACGGATATTCCCCGTCCACTGATGCTTTTGCAGTTCTTCAATGGCTTGAGGGGTGATGGTGCGTTTGACCATTCCGTATTCGGCGCAAATCTGGTCCAGAAAATAATCGGCCAGCAGGGGAATGTCTTCTTTGCGCTCGGCCAGAGTGGGAACGCGGATGACTATGACGCTCAGGCGGTGGTACAGGTCTTCTCGGAAATTCCCCTTTTCAATCTCGGCCTGAAGGTCCTTGTTGGTGGCCGCCACTACCCGCACCCGCACGCTAATGTCCTTGTCCGAACCCACGCGGGTGATTTTATTTTCCTGCAGTACGCGCAACACCTTGGCTTGGGCGGCCAGCGACATATCTCCAATCTCATCCAGAAAAAGCGTGCCGCCGTCGGCCTGCTCAAATTTTCCTTTATGCTGTTTCACGGCCGATGTAAAAGAACCTTTTTCGTGCCCGAACAATTCACTCTCAATCAATTCACCGGGAATAGCCGCACAGTTTACTTCTACAAAGGGCATGGTCGCGCGCGGGCTTTTCTCGTGCAACAAACGGGCAATCAATTCCTTGCCGGTACCATTTGAGCCGGTAATGAGCACTCGGGCCTCGGTTGCCGCCACCCTGTCCACCATTTCCAGAATTTTTTTGATGGCCGGAGACTCGCCCACCAGATGGGGCTCTTTCACCGATTTCTTTTTTAAGGTTTTGTTTTCCTGCACCAGCGTGGTCTTGTCCGTGGCATTGCGCAGGGTTATGAGAATCCGGTTAAGGTCCAGCGGTTTTTCAATAAAATCGTATGCGCCTTTCTTGATGCATTCCACGGCCGTGTCAATGTTGCCGTGGCCAGATATCATGATTACCGGCACATCAGCCCCCATCTCCATAATTTTTTCCAAAACTTCTATGCCGTCCATTCCGGGCATTTTGATATCACAGAAGACCGTATCCACCGGTTTGTCGGCCTGTGCCACAATTTCCAGGGCGCGCTCTCCGTTCTCGGCCAGAAGGACCTCGTGGTCTTCGTATTCCAGAATTTCTTTTAAAGTATTTCGGATGCTTTTTTCGTCGTCAACTATTAAAATACGCATAATTGAATTTAGGGTTGTTGAAAAGTGGCTGTAAAGATAAGGGGAATTTTCCTTACTTTTGAAGTCTGCAATTTATGAAAAAAATTATTATAGCCATTGACGGACTTTCCTCGACCGGCAAAAGTACCTTTGCCAAAGCCATAGCTGCTGCACTGGGTTACAAGTACCTGGATTCCGGTGCCTGCTACCGTGCCGTGACCCTGTATGCCTTGCAGAACGGTTTGATTGACAGCAATTCGGACATTGACTGTCCCGCGCTTAAAGCCGCCCTGCCCCTATTGCAAATAGACTTCAGAGTCAATCCCCATACACTCCGTAACGAGGCATTCCTCAATGGCCGGAATGTGGAACAGCTCATACGCACCCTCAACGTTTCTAACAACGTAAGCGCCGTCTCGTCCCTAGATTTTGTACGCGCCTGGGTGGATCGGTTGCTGCACCGCTGGGGAGAGGGAAAAGGCATTGTGATGGATGGAAGGGACATTGGCACGGCGGTATTTCCTCAGGCCGAGCTTAAAATCTTCATGACCGCCCCCGCCGCCATCAGGGCGCAGAGACGCTTCAAGGAAATGACGACCAACGGAGAAAAGACCACCTTTGAAGAAGTGCTTTCTAACGTGGAAAGCCGGGACTATCAGGATTCGCACCGCAAAACCCACCCCCTGGTACAGGCTCCCGACGCCATTGTACTGGACAACGGACAAATGAGCGTGGAGCAACAAATGGACTGGTTTATGAAACTCTTTGAAGAAAAATGGGGTACCGCGTCACAATAGACTCTCATTCGGGTTTCTGTCCCGGAGTCATTCACGCCATTGAGCAGGCCGAACTCCTGCTCGGGGACTCCCGGCCTCTCTATTCGTTGGGAGCTATTGTCCACAACAATGAGGAGTTGCAGCGCCTGGAGCGTAGCGGACTGAAGGTGATTACCGCTACTGAGCTGACACAACTGCCCCCCCATTCCCGGGTACTTATCCGGGCGCACGGAGAGCCGCCGCAGACCTACCTTACCGCGCGGGAACAACAACTGGAAATCATTGAATGCACCTGCCCGGTAGTTCTGAAACTGCAACAGCACATCAAAAAAGAATACGAGCGGCTGCAACCGTTGCACGGGACCTTGCTGATCTTCGGGAAACGAGGTCATGCCGAGGTAAATGCACTGGTAGGCCAGACCGGAGGAGGAGCCGTTGTCATTGAAACGGCCGCAGAAGTGTCCGCCTGCAACCTGTCAAACGGGCCTGTCTCCCTCTTTTCCCAAACCACCAAGGACCCCGAAGCCTATGAAGCGCTCCGCCGGAGTGTCGGTGAGGCTGTCGTCAGCCAGGGAGGAGACATCAGCCGTTTCACCTGTTTCCATACCATCTGCCGGCAGGTATCGGGCCGGACCGCCGTACTCAGGGAATTTGCCCTGGCACACGGGGTGATTCTGTTTGTCAGCGGCAGGGAAAGTTCCAACGGACGGGTCCTCTTTGAAATATGCCGCAGCGTCAATCCGCGCAGTTATTCCATTGAAAAAGAATCCGACATTTCTCCGCTGTGGTTCAACCCGCAAGACAGCGTAGGCATATGCGGGGCCACTTCCACCCCCAAATGGCTCATGAGACGGGTGGCTCAAAGAGTGGCACAGCTATGATGGTACAAGTACTTTTTCCTCTGGGGCTTTCCGGAAGCCTGTCGTATTCCGTTCCGGAAGCAATGGGTCCGCTCATAAAGCCCGGTGTGCAGGTAACCGCCCCCATTGCCCGACGCAACGAGGTCGGCGTGGTAACCGACATCACCGCCGCCACCGACCCGTCAGAAGAAAAAACGCTCAAAGAGATTGTCAGAGTAGAAGAATCCCTGCCCGTAATCACTCCGCAAGCATTGGCCCTCTGGCAACAGATAGGCGCGTACTACCTCACTCCCATAGGCGTGGTGGCCAAAATGGCCCTTCCTTCCTGGCGGTTCAAACGCCGCAGTGCGGGTACCGTTTTGGAGGCGCCCGCTCCGCTTGTTCCGGGGAAACCAATTGTTTTTCAGGCGCATAATCCCATTGATTTTTACCACCGTCAACTGCTCGAACAAATAGTGGCCGGGCGGCAGTGCCTGCTGCTGTGTGCCTCGGCCGGTGCCTGCGACCTGCTCTATGACAGGCTGTCGGCACGGTTGCAGATTCCCGTCTACTGTTATCACTCGCAAAGAAGCCTGAAAGAATTGAACGCCGCCCGCAAAGACCTGTACGCCGGTGTCCCTTGTGCAGTCATAGGGATGCAGCGCGCCTTGTTTTTGCCCTTCACACGTGCGGGACTGGTGATGGTGGACAAAGAGCAGGAGCCGGCGCACAAAATCACCGATTCGGCCCCACGGATGCACACCACCGAGGCCGCCCTTTTCTTTGCTCAAATATACGGGGCTCAGGTAATCCTCAACTGTGAAACACTCTCTTTGGAAACGCTTTACAACATAGAGCAGCAAAAATTCGTCCGGGAAGGGGGTCCTTCCCCCGCACGCCGCATCACCGTAGAGAACCCCTACAAGACGGCCGAGTATATCAAACAACTGCAACAACAGGGAAAAACGGTCTGGGAATACGACCCGGCCACCTGCCGGCCGGCCCAACTGTACGGTTTGGAAAGCGGTACGGCAGATGCTGTTGTCATACACCGCTCGGAAGAGCTACTCTCCAAAAAAGGGTTCCGCGCCACCGAACTGGCCTGGCGACTGATAGATTACGCCTCTTACCTTTGCCCTCTGGTTATAGTGGAAACGACCGACCGCAACGACAATTTTTTCCGGGCGGCGGAGCAATTGTTTCCCTTATCCTTTGCCAATCAATTGTTGCAGGAAAGGCAACAATATCATTACCCGCCCTACACACGCCTTATTGCACTGACCCTGCGTCACCGGAGCCAAAGTGCCGCACGTGATGCCGCCGCACAATGGCAGGAACTGCTGGAAAACCAGCATTTTCCGTTTGAAATATTCGGGCCCTACCCGGTCAACGAAGCCGGTTCACTGCTGTTTTCAGAACAATTTCTGTTGAGCCTTCCAAGGAATATCAATTCCAGGACCGTCAAGGAAAGACTGGAGTTGCTGATGCACCGGATGCCGGGAGGGCCGGGTCAGATCCAGGTAGATGTAGACCCGCTGTAAAGGCTTTTACAGCGCTTTCACTTTAATTTTCTGACCCACCATCAGTTTGGGCGTCCTGCCAAAGCCGTTCAGTTGGCGGATATTGTCCATGGAAATGCCCAATTGCTGGGAAATATCCCACAATGTGTCGCCCTTCTTGACCGTGTAGTATTCAAACGAGCCGGAAGTGGTGGTGGCGGGCGTCGTCTGAGCGGCCGTGACCGAGGTGACCTTTGTATAGATCTTCAGCGTCTTGCCGGCATAAATGGTACTGCCCCTAAGATTGTTCCACGACCGGATGTTGGCGGCGGTGACGTGGTATTTCTCGGCAATTCCGCCCAAGGTTTCTCCGGATCGTACGGTGTGTTTGACCAGGGTACCGGACGGGGTGGACGTGGAAGCCGAGGCAGCCGATGACTTGGTGGCCGGAGCGGCGGCGGTCTTTTTGGGAGCCGCATTGCGGTCGGTGTAAATGATCAAACGCTGGTTTATGTTGATTCGGTCGGAACGCAGGTTGTTCCAATACTTGATGTCGGCAATACGTACCCCGTAGCGATACGCGATGCTGCTAAGCGTTTCCCCGTTGCGCACGCGATGAGTGATTTGCGAATCGGTGGCCTTGGCAGCGGTGTTCATTAACAGCGGGCTGAAGTAGACGCTGTCTTTGTAGGCGTAGATTTCTTTTTCGTGCGCGGCAAAGTCTCCGCTGTATTCAAACGGAATGCGCAAAATATAGGGACGTTCCACGCCCGGTACAATGTCTTTGATATACTGTGGATTTAGGTCACGTAATTCATCCAGAGAAATATCCAGAAAAGCGGTGATTTGTTCAAAATGCAACATCTTGCGCACCTCAAACGTATCCACGTGCGCCGGCATTTCCACCACCTGCGGCTTGATCTGATGTTCCGGGTAATAATGCATTACATACAGGGCCGCCACAAAAGCCGGCACGTAACCGCGAGTTTCCCGGGGAAGGTAAGGGTAAATATCCCAGAAATTCTGCGAGCCTCCGGCGCGGCGGATGGCCTTGTTGACGTTGCCCACGCCGCAGTTGTACGACGCAATGGCCAGCGCCCAGTCACCAAACACGGCATAAGAGTCGCGCAGATACTGTGCGGCCGCCTGACACGAGCGTACCGGGTCAAAGCGTTCGTCCACGTACGAATTGATAACCAGTTTGTACGACAACGCCGTGCGGTACATGAACTGCCACATTCCCTTGGCCTTGGCCCTGGATACGGCCCTGGGGTTGAGAGCCGACTCAATCACGGCCATTGCCTTCAATTCCAGGGGCATATCGTATTGGTCAAACATTTCTTCAAAGATGGGCATATAGTATTGCGCCAGGCCCAAAATAGTAGGGATGCGATCCGCCATCTTCTGGGTATACACTATCAAGTAATTCTTGACAATTGAATTATACGGCAACTGAATAAACGAGTTCATTTGTTTCAGTCGCTGGATATATACAGAATCCGGAATATCGGACGCCAACTGCACGCTATCCAGGTCGTCCATGGATACCGGATCTTCTTCAAACATTTTGTGCAGGGCATTCTGGTGATAATAGATACTCAAGCGTTGTTCCGTGGAAAGAGAATCATAATAAAAATCCTCGTTATCCAAGTCCTCTTCAAACGCCCCTTCAATAATGCCCTCATCTATAAGCGTATCGGCCGTTTCCTGATAATAAGCCAGTTCTTTGGCCAGCGAGTCGGCATAACGACTGAGCGAATCAACCTTTAGGGTCAATACTTTTTTGGAAGGTTTTCTGAAAATCTGGGCAGCGGCGGGTTGAATACCAAGGGCAAAAGCACAAAGAAGCAGGAGTACTATTTTTTTCATTTAATCGGATTTAAAAAGTAATGCGCATCTGCAGACCCACGCCGGACAGCGGCGCGGCAGATGCATAGTGTGTGGTAATGGGGGTGATCAGGTTGGGTTCCACGCGGAAGGTCAGGTCATCACTCATGTCAAAATCCTGAAAATGAGCAAACACATTGGCGTCAATCACGTTCAACAGGTAGACTATAGCGGTGGCAATAAGGGAATAGTCGCGGTAGCGGCGGTACGTGTCCCTATACCACTTGATATTCTCGGCCGTCATCCAGCCGTCGTACCGGGAGGGAACGGACGTGGCGTGGTTGTACATCACCTTGTAACGTAAGAACTGCACGCGGTTGGTGTAATAAAAATAACCGCAGGTGGCCAGCCCGCCGTAAATGATGGGCAATTTCCAATAGTCCCCGTTGGCTATCTGTCCCAGTCCGGGCAATAGGGCAGAGTAAAGTGTGGTGCGGGCGGGTAATACGGGCTGGTTCCATTTGTAATTTTTGACCCCGTCAATCAAACTGCCCCAATAAAACAAACCGGCCCCGACATAACAAAGGTTCCTGTACAAAAGATCCTTATCGCTTTCCGATTCCCTGTAGGCCGCCTGAAAACGCGTCCCCATGTAGATGCCGGTGCCCATACCGGCCACCACCACCGGAATTTTCCAATACTGTTTGTTGTAAGCCTGCGTGTAACCGGGAAGGACTATCCCCCCGGAAAACATACGGGCTATCTTCAAGGTATCTCGACCGGAAAGTGCCGTAAAATAAGTGCGTACCTTAAAAGGCTCCTTGGCCTTGACAGTGGTGTCCTGCGTGGAACTGCCCTGGTTGCCCATATCTACGGCAAACTGGGCCCGTGCCACGGGAGCAAAAGCTGTCAATAGGAAAAGAATAATAAGGAGTTTACGCACGGTAGAGTCGGTTATAGAGTATGATTCTCCAACGCCTGCAAGAAGGCTTCCATTTCCGCATCTCCGGCACAGTGAATGGTCAGCGTTCCCTGCCCCTGCGGGTCACGTTTCACACTGATATTCTGGTTGAAAAACGACCCCAGCCGCTCCAGCACACGGTAATACACATCGGGAAGTTCGGCCTGTGCCAGTGCGTCTTCTTTCTTTTTTTTGTCTTCCTTATTTTTGGGCTGCACCTTGCTTTCCACCTGACGTACCGACCATCCCTTGTCAATAATCTGACGGGCAAGAGACAATTGTTGTTTGGCAGTAGGCAAAGACAACAGCGCCCGGGCATGTCCCATAGACAAATCCCCGGCACGCAGCAGCCACTGGATTTCCTCTGGCAATTGCAGCAGACGCATATAATTGGCTACCGTAGCACGCTTTTTTCCCACCCGGTCCGCCAGTTGTTCCTGCGTAAGATGGCATTCATCCACCAAACGCTGAAAACTGAAAGCTATCTCCATGGCATCCAGGTCTTCACGCTGTATGTTTTCCACCAACGCAAGAGCCAGCACCTGGTCATCCTCCACCTGACGCACATAGGCCGGAATTTCCGTAAGACCGGCCATACGGGCGGCACGCAAACGTCTTTCCCCGCTGATTACCTGATAACGGTTCACCGCCAGCTTGCGCAGGGTTATAGGCTGAATAAGACCCAGAGACTTTATGGAATCCGCCAACTGGTTCAGAGCCTCTTCATTGAATTCTTTTCTGGGTTGGTCCGGATTGGTTTCAATATAGTCCAACTGTATCAGAGATGTGCCTTCTATCTGAGGTAGCACCGCCGTGGTACGCGGCTTCCATTCGTTGGGGGTGTCGGAAATCAAGGCGTCCAGACCTCTGCCCAAAGCCGGTTTTTTATTCATGGGTTTGCTTCTTTAAAAATTCGCGGGCCAGATTCAGGTAATTATTGCTTCCAATGGAAGCCGCGTCATACAGAATGACCGGCTTGCCGTGGGAAGGAGATTCGCTCAGGCGGACATTACGCTGAATGACCGTCTGGAATACCATGTCCTGAAAATGATGGCGCACTTCTTCCACTATCTGGTTGTGCGACCGCAAGCGCACGTCATACATCGTCAGCAGGAATCCTTCAATAGCCAGGGCGGGATTCAGTCTGTTCTGCACAATTTTGATGGTATTGAGCAATTTTCCCAACCCTTCCAGCGAAAAAAACTCGCACTGCACGGGTATAATCACCGAGTCGGCCGCCGTAAGCGCATTTACCGTAATCAGTCCCAGGGAAGGAGAACAGTCAATGAAAATATAATCAAACATGTTACGCAGGGTGTCCAAACTTTGCTTAAGCACCCTTTCCCGATGTTCCACCTGCAGCAGTTCAATCTCTGCCCCCACCAGGTCTATGTGGGAAGGTATCAGTTTAAGACCCTGGATTTCTGTCTGCAATACGGTCTTTTCAATAGGTACACGGCCAATAAGACAATCATACAGGGTATCTCCGCTGGTGGCATTGGGGTCAAAGCACAGACCGGAAGTAGTGTTGGCCTGGGGGTCGGCATCCACCAATAGCACGTTTTTTTCCATTACGGCCAGCGAGGCTGCCAAATTAATTGCCGTCGTGGTTTTGCCTACGCCACCCTTTTGATTGGCTATGGCTACTATTTTCCCCATATTGTAATGCAGTTTTTTGTTTTATGATTGGGCAAATATAAGAGAATTTCCTCTATTTTTTTATAAATTTGTCACCCATATTTTACCCCCCTCAATTCATGGCTTCACGCAAACCGATGATTATTATCAACTCTATAGCCGGCAACGGTTGTGCATCTGATCTATGGCCCCATATAGTAAGCACCCTGCACAAAGGCGGTTACGATTTTGATTTTGAATTTACATCCCACAAATACCACGCCGTAACCCTCACCATAGAAGCTATCAAGGCCGGCGTACGGGAGTTTGTGGCCATTGGCGGGGACGGCACCCTGCACGAGGTGATAAACGGCATTTTCTTCCAGAAAGACGTACCCACGGAGGAAATCACCGTGGGAGTCATCCCCATAGGCAACGGAAACGATTCGTGCCGCTGTATAGACATCTCTTCCGAGTTGGACATGGCGCTGGAATTTCTTTTATTCCACCGCACCGAGCTGCTGGATGTGGGTAAGGTCTCCTTCATGGATATGGGGGTCAAACGGGAACGTTATTTTGCCAACGTGGCCGGCGGCGCCTTTGAGGCCGATATTGTGCGCCAATATGAAAAGCTCTCCGAGGCCGGCAAAAAGAAGACCGACAGCACCTACTTCAACCTGGCCCTGCGGACCTTCCTGTTTTGCAAACATAAAAAAATGTCCGTCAAGATTGACGGCAAACATTTTTACAGCGGCAACGTATTTCTGCTCAGCGTGGGTATTGGCAAATACATTGGTCACTGCATGCAAATCCTGCCGTATGCCATTGTGGACGATGGTCTGCTGGACATCACCCTCATCCGCGGCATCAATAAATTCAGCATCATTCGCCATATGTTCGAATTCATCAACGGTCAGGTCTACACCGTTTCCTCCGCCGCCATGCACGGCCGGGGCCGCGTCATAGACGTGGAACCCCTGGAAAAGAACGCCGGATACCTGGAAACCGACGGGGAATTCATGGGCGTCCCCCCGTTCCACTTTGAAATTCTGCCCCAATCAGTCAATGTCATTGTGGGAAAACGTTTTGGTGCCACGCCCAAAAATTAGGCGCACCTGCACCTTGGCCTCTGTTTTGGCCGCTTCACTTAACGTAGTGCCCACCTTAACCCAAACATCCGCCCACGCAAACGGACTGTAGCGACAGACCGCATAGCCGCGCCAGCCCCGCCCGTATAGCGCCGGCACCGAAAATCCGTACAGCACGTCCGTCTCGTACGCATACAACCGCGCATCCCACGCATCGGCATGATACGCCGCCACGCGCACCGATGCTTGAAAACGCTTGTTCTCCGTAGCATATTTTCCCTCGGCATACACCATAGCCCCCCATACACAAGGCGCGTCGGTGTAAAGGCAACAGGCGGCTTCCACCCGTGAGGCCAGTATAAACCCGCCGCCCAACGGCACGGTACGGTGCACGCGTCCTTTTATCAGATCCTCAGCCCCGGCGGTGACCAGAGTATGTTGTTGCTGCAGCAGCACCTGTCCCTGCGGCAGACTCCACAGCAACCGGAAACGCCACCCGTACGAAGGTCTGTCGCACAAATACCTTGGCTTTGGAAAACCGGCCACATACGCTATCCCCGAGAGATTTCCGCCACCCTTCAGCGACAGCGTGGTGTTCCACTGCAAACTGTATTCATTGGCCGAGGTCGTGTTAAGCCCTAAAGAGGCACCATAGGCCGAGGTATATCCTGCTCCGAAGAAACGAGCCACCAGGGCGTTGCTCCACCCGCCCGAAGTATAGTGCTGCATCCCCGTAAGCGCCGCCAAATTGCCCCCAAGGTCCACGGCCGCTTCGGCAAAAAGACGCAGGCTGCCGCCACGCCATTCGGCATAGGGACCCGCCGCCCCAAAAGGCAACTTGCGGTTACGGTAGCGATTATAATACTTCACCTGCGTGGCGTCGGGCCGGCTGTACCCGTACACCGCCGCCGTAAACCCCGCCTTAAACCATTCGCCCGTATAAGAAGCGTTTGCACCTGCCACCCAGGCGCCCAGCGTGTTTTTGCGTTCCAGTTCGGAAGACGTTCGGTGGTAACCATCAGAGGGCAACGAGGTAAACCCCTCCGGCCCCATACGTGCGTCCAGTTTCCGAAATGACGCAAATGTCGATGTTTTCCAGTGTCCCAGCCCCCAGGTGGCCCCCGCCCCACGCAAGGCTGTATTTTCCTGACGGGACAAACTGGCGGCCAGTCCCATTTCCTGCCAGTTCCAATCGGCACCGGCCGCCCCCTGAGCAAATGTAACGCCCTTCCATAGTACCAGTCCCTGTCCGAAACGCGCCTGAAAATCCCCTATTACCAGCCGTTGCAGACGTCCCCTGTCCCTGAGCATCAGGTGAAACGACCCAAAATCCGCCAAGGCCCGTTCTCCGGCGTCACTTTCGATTGTAAACCCCCATTGCAATTGTTTGCCATATGTTCCCGTATACTTGAGGTAGCGTGTCCAGGGAACGCCCAAATACCGTGAATTGGGATGTTTTTCATATTCCTGCGCGGTCACGGGGGCGTAATGGCTGTCTCTGGGAAATACCGTGCGCGTCCCGGCAAGCAATTGGTGACGTGATTCTTTCCAAATATCGGGAATTCTCATGGAGTCTTTGTAATCGGGATCTTCCAAGGTAAAAAACAGCGATAATACCGGGACGTCTTCCGACGTAAAACCGGCAATCAGCGGCAGTTCGTTCCAGGAAAACAGCGCACCCTGCACCTTACGGTAATCCAGCAGCGAGATGATTTGAAAGGCACTCAGAAAGCCCAGTTGTGCCAGATCGTCGTGCGTGGCGGTATTGAGGTTTACCGGATGATCGGCCAGATCCTGGTAATAAGCCGTCAGGGCTTCGGCCCCGTCCGCTGCGTCCTGGATAGCGACCATTTCGGCCACAATTTCCGCAACCCTTTCCGCAAACGGAAGGGTCTGTTGTGCGTGGGCAGTGCACATAAAGCCCATACTGCCTATCAGCAGCCATACATTTTTTCTCATACATTCCTCCCCCTCTGCCGCTCCCCTCTTATGAGACAAACAAAGGAAACAATATTATGGGTCTATGACCCGTCAGACTTTGTATTTGTACGTGACTTCCTTGAGCGAAAGGTTGGCCTTGGCGATTTTTTGGGCCAGCGATTGCTTGAAGTCACTTAATTTTTCTGCCAATGCACTATCCGACAAGGCCAATATCTGCAACGCAAAAATGGCTGCATTTTTGGCACCGTCCAGCGCCATAGTGGCCACCGGAATCCCGGCCGGCATCTGCAGTATGGAAAGGATGGAATCCAGACCGGCTACCGACTGGGCGCTTTTTACCGGCACCCCGATGACGGGCAATGTAGTGGAAGCGGCAATGACGCCGGGCAGATGCGCAGCACCTCCCGCCGCGGCAATGATCACCCGGACACCGCGTTCTGAGGCCCGACGGGCAAAAGATTCCACTTCCCGCGGAGTACGGTGGGCGGATAAAGCGTTGATTTCAAAGGGAATTTCCATCTGGTCCAGAAACTGGGCCGCCGGTTCCATTACGGGCATATCGGACAAACTGCCCATTATAATACTGACTAAAGGCTTCATAGTGCTTTTAATTATAGAAAGCAAATATAGAAAATTATGTCTACTTTTGCGCTTTATACCACGCTTGATATTTATGAAACACGTTACGCTTTACGACAAGACTTTTAAGACGTTTATCCCCTTTGAACAGATAGACGCATCCATTGGCCGGGTGGCAGAAAGACTGAACGCAGACTTGAGCGGGGAAGACCGTCCCGTATTTCTGGGAATTCTCAACGGCTCCTTTATGTTTACGGCCGACCTGGTCAAGAAACTGAACCTCAACTGTGAAGTATCGTTCATCAAGGTCACTTCCTACGAGGGGACTCACAGCACCGGAGACGTCTGTGAAGTGATAGGCCTTAACACCTCAGTGGCCGGACGCACGGTGGTCATTGTGGAAGACGTGGTGGACAGCGGCAAGACCATTGTCAAACTGGTCAACCTGCTGCAGGAACATAACCCCAAACAGATTCTGGTGTGCACCCTGTTCTACAAGCCCCAAGCCTACAAGGAACACGTTCCCATCCAATACTACGGAATGGAGATAGGCAACGACTTCATTGTAGGTTACGGACTGGACTACAATGGATTGGGGAGACAATACAAAGACATTTACGTACTTGATTCATCTAAATAACTATACTTATGACCAATATGATTATTGCCGGCCCTCCGGGTTCGGGCAAAGGCACACAAGCCAAAATACTTGTAGAAAAATATCAATTTGTACACCTGTCCACCGGTGACATGCTCCGTGCGGAAATCAAGGCACAGAGCGATCTGGGCAAAGAAGTGGAAGCCATCATTGCCCGCGGCGACCTGGTTTCTGACCAGATTGTAATAGCTCTCATCTCCAAAAACATTCAGGCCAACCCCCACGCCAAGGGATTCCTTTTTGACGGATTCCCCCGCACCATTGCGCAGGCTCAGGCACTGGACGCTTTCCTGGAAGAAAACAAACAGGAACTTCACCTGATGCTGGTATTGGACGTGGATGACAACCTGGTGGAAGAGCGTATGCTCAAACGCGGCGCACTGGAAAACCGCGCCGACGACACCGACGTCACCCGTATCCGCCACCGCATTGCCACCTACCACAACCAGACAGAACCCCTTATTGCTTACTACACCCAGAAAGGCAAATGCCACGTGGTGAACGGGTCGCAATCCATAGACCATACTTTTGAACAAATAAAAGAATGCCTGACTCCAATTTTGTAGATTACGTCCGGCTGTTTTGTGCCTCGGGGAACGGCGGCGCGGGTGCCATGCACCTGATGCGGGCCAAGTACGTCCCAAAGGGAGGTCCCGACGGCGGAGACGGCGGACGCGGCGGCCACATTATTTTGCGAGCCAATCCACAATTTTGGACACTTATTCACCTCAGATACCAGAAGCACGTACACGCAGACAACGGTAGCCACGGTGAGGGTGCTCTGCGCCACGGTGCCAACGGCAAGGATATCTATCTGGACGTTCCCCTGGGCACGGTAGCCAAAAGCGCCGCCACGGAAGAAGTGCTGTGCGAGTTGACCGTTCCGGGCCAGGAATTCATTCTCTGCCCGGGAGGCCGAGGCGGATGGGGCAACGACCACTTCAAAAGTCCCACCAACCAGACGCCCCACTACGCCCAACCGGGCGAGTCGGGAGTGGAGGGGTGGTTCACTTTTGAGCTGAAACTACTGGCCGATGTGGGGCTGGTGGGACTTCCCAATGCCGGCAAGTCCACCCTGCTGTCGGTGGTCTCGGCCGCCAGACCAAAAATTGCCGACTATCCGTTTACCACACTCGAGCCGCAGTTGGGCATTGTGACTTGCCGGGAGAACAAATCGTTTGTCATGGCCGACATTCCGGGCATCATTGAAGGCGCTCACGAGGGCAAGGGTCTGGGACTGCGCTTTTTGCGCCATATAGAACGCAACTCCATGCTGTTGTTCCTCATAGCGGCGGACAGTCCGGACATCTGTGCCGAATACAAGATGCTGCTCAAAGAGCTTAAACAATATAAACCCGAACTGCTGGACAAAGAACGGTTGTTGGCCATTACCAAGACCGACCTTCTGGATGAAGAAGGACTTAAAAAACTCAAACGCCACCTGCCCCGTACCGTGCGCACACATCTGATTTCTTCCGTCACGGGGATAGGCATAGCCCCCCTGAAGGACTTGCTATGGGAGACCTTATCCGCTCAATAGTTCAGGCAGACCAACAACTGTTTCTGACGCTCAACGGAGCCCATACTCCCTGGCTGGACCCCGTAATGCAGTTTTTTTCCAATATTCCCGTATGGATTCCCCTGTACGCGTTTATTGTATTCCTGTTTTTCTACAAACGGCCCTGGCGGATTGGAGTGGTCGCACTTTGCTGCGTGGGACTCACCTTTCTGTTTACCGACCAGATATCCGCCTCGCTCATCAAGGAATGGGTGGCAAGGGTGCGTCCTTCGCATGTGGAGGCATGGCGGGATATCATTCACTTACTGGAGGGCGAGGGAGGACTCTACGGATTTGTTTCATCGCACGCGGCCAATGTCTTTGGACTGGCCTGCTTCAGCAGTCTGGTAATCCGCAGGAAATGGCTTACCATATTCCTGTATGTCTGGGCCGCCTTGGTCAGTTACAGCCGTATCTACGTGGGAAAACACTTTCCCGCAGACGTCCTGTGCGGCGCCTTGTTGGGCTGGCTGACAGGTTGGCTTATGTATAAGCTGTATCGGTTTATCCGCCACGAATTTCTGTCCGGTTATGCGACTGATTATTGATTCACAGACCGACCCATACCTTAATTTGGCGGGCGAGGAATACCTGTTTCTGCAGTACAACCGCCCGGTCTTCCGGCTGTGGCGCAACGACCGTTCCATCATTGTGGGGCGCAACCAGAATACTCTGGCGCAAATCAACGTTCCCTACGTAAGGCAACACCGGCTGCCGGTGGTCAGAAGGCTCACCGGAGGGGGCGCCGTCTTCCACGACGCAGGCAACATCAACTTTACCTTTGCCGTTCCCTGCCCCGTGGTTTCCCGTACCACCGAACTGTTTGCCCGTTATACACAGCCCATAGTGGAAGCCCTCCGGGCTATGGGAATACCCGTAGCCCTTGAAGGGCGCAACGACCTGCGGGTCAACGGATACAAGGTATCCGGAAACGCGCTGGCCCTGCATCGCGGCCGCCTGCTGCTGCACGGGACGCTACTATACAGCGCCAATCTGAAAGACCTCTCCAGTGCCCTGATTCCCAAACGAGCCGTCACCTGCTTTGAGGGAAAAGCCGTGGAAAGTCATCCCGCCCGCACCGCCAATCTCATAGAATTTATGGCCTGTCCGCTACCGGCTGATGTATTTATGGCTCAACTATCGCAACAGGTGCAGGCCCAACAGCGGGAACCGTTTGAACCGGAACCTTGGAGCGCCATAGAACAGCAACGCATTGAGCAGCTTTGCCGCCAAAAGTACACCACCTATGAATGGAATTACGGGGAATCTCCGGCGTACAATTTCTCGCAGACCCTGCGTTTTACCGGAGGAGAGATTTCCGTATTCCTGACCGTGCGTGAAGGCATCATTGTTTCCGCACGCATTTATGGAGACTATTTCTGTACCTCCCCCACCCAAACCATAGAGGCAGCCCTTGCAGGCTGCCCCCATCAGTGGGACAAAATCAAAGAGCGCCTGGACGCCTTTGATTTTTCCTCCTATTTTGGCACCATCACCCCGGACGAGTTTGCCCGGGTCATCTGCTAACGGGCCTGTTTTTCCAACAGCTCCAGCATCTTGACGGCGCATAGGGCTATGGGCGTTCCGGGGCCGAATATGGCCACGGCTCCGGCATCGTACAGCGCCCGGTAATCCTGCGCCGGAATCACACCGCCCACAATGACCAGAATGTCTTCCCTGCCCAAATCCTTGAGAGCTTTCACCACCTGGGGCACCAGGGTCTTGTGCCCGGCCGCCAGCGAAGATACCCCCAACAGATGCACGTCGTTTTCTACCGCCTGCCGAGCCGCTTCCTCAGGCGTCTGGAACAAGGGCCCCATATCTACGTCAAAACCGATGTCGGCATAACCGGTAGCCACTACCTTGGCACCCCGGTCGTGCCCGTCCTGACCTAATTTTGCCACCATGATGCGCGGCTGACGCCCTTCCCTTTTGGCAAAGGCGGCAACCATTTCCCTGGCCTTCAGAAAATCTGCGTTATCTTTGGCCTCGGCCATATATACTCCTGTGTTCATACGGATTACTGCTTTATAACGTCCCACCACTTTCTCGCACGCGTCGGAAATTTCTCCAAGGGTTGCCCTGCAGCGGGCCGCTTCCACAGCCAGTTCCAACAGATTGCCCGTCTTGCTTTCCACGGCCGCCGTGATGGCGTCAAGGCATTGTTGCACCTTGTTTGCGTCGCGGTGTGCACGCAGGTCTTTGAGGCGTTCAATCTGGGAAAGACGTACCTTGGTATTGTCCACGTCCAAGATTTCAATGGGATCCTGTTTGTCCAATTTGTATTTGTTTACCCCAACCACCGTTTCAATGCCCGAGTCAATGCGGGCCTGCTTGCGCGCCGCCGCTTCTTCAATGCGCAATTTGGGAATGCCTGTTTCTATGGCCTTGGCCATACCGCCCAGTTTTTCAATTTCCTGAATCAGGTTCCAGGCTTCGCGGGCCATCCGGTCCGTCAGATTTTCCACGTAGTATGACCCGGCCCACGGATCAATGCTGCGGCATATCTGAGTTTCTTCCTGTATGTACAACTGGGTGTTGCGGGCAATACGGGCCGAGAAATCCGTGGGCAGGGCAATGGCCTCGTCCAGAGCGTTGGTGTGCAGACTCTGGGTGTGGCCCAGAGCGGCGGCCATGGCTTCTATACAGGTACGGGCCACATTGTTGAACGGATCCTGTTCGGTGAGGGACCAGCCCGACGTCTGGCAGTGCGTACGCAAGGACAGCGATTTTGGGTTTTTGGGACCGAACCCGTTTACCAGTTTGGCCCAGATCATACGGGCCGCACGCATCTTGGCAATTTCCTTAAAGTGGTCCATTCCAATGGCCCAGAAGAAAGACAGCCGGGGGGCAAACTGGTCCACGTTCATTCCGGCCCGGATACCGGTACGCAAGTATTCCAAACCGTCTGCCAGCGTATAGGCCATTTCCAATTCGGGTGTGGCCCCGGCTTCCTGCATATGGTATCCCGATATGGAAATAGAATTGAATTTGGGCATTTTTTGCGCCGTGTAGGAGAAAATGTCTCCAATGATACGCATGGAGAATTCGGGCGGGTAAATATAAGTGTTGCGTACCATAAACTCTTTGAGGATGTCGTTCTGAATGGTCCCCGTAAGTTCTTCCAGCGTGGCCCCCTGTTCCAGACCGGCCACAATATAGAAGGCCAGCACGGGAAGCACCGCACCGTTCATGGTCATGGACACGGACATCCTGTTTAGCGGAATCTGGTCAAAAAGCACTTTCATATCTTCCACGGAGCAGATGCTTACCCCCGCTTTCCCCACGTCGCCCACCACACGCGGATGGTCGGCGTCGTATCCCCGGTGCGTGGCCAGATCAAACGCTACGGAAAGACCTTTCTGTCCGGCCGCCAGGTTACGACGGTAAAATGCGTTGGATTCCTCGGCCGTGGAAAATCCCGCATACTGGCGGACGGTCCACGGTTTTTGCACGTACATGGTGCTGTACGGGCCGCGCAGGAAAGGCGCCAGTCCGGCGGCATAATTTAAATGCTCCAGATTTTCAATATCTTGGGCGGTATAGAATGTTTTCATGACTGAATCCCTAGTTCTTTTTGATATTGTCCCAGCGTTTCCAGCAAGTTGTTCCGCACGCTGATAAAATGAGTGATTCCCGCCTTGACCAGGTCTTCCTTGCAGGCCGGTTCACCGGCAACCACCACCCTGGCCGGATTGCCCGTAAGAGAAACTATCTGCGGTACGGCCTCGGCATATTCCTCATCGGAAGAGCAGGCCACAATCAGTTGCGCCCCGGATTCCAGTGCCGCCTTCACCCCTTCTTCAATGGTGGCAAACCGGTTGTTGTCAATTACCTTGATACCCGCCACCGCAAAGAAATTGGCCGAGAACTGCGCCCGGGCGCGACACATGGCCAAATTGCCGAAAGTCAGCAGAAAAGCCACCGGCTGCTTCCCGGAACGTTCTGTCCGCAGGCGCAAGGCCTCAAACGGAGCCGCACCCCTTTGCGAATGTTCCAAGGCGTCAAGCGTCAGGGCATCGGGAGCCTGTTCGGAAAAATCGGGAAACTGATTCACACCCAGGAGCGATTCCCTGCGGGTTTCCAGCAATTTGGCCCGCTTGGCCACCGTAGTGGCAATATCACCGGGAATGCGTCCGGACAAGAAGTTGGCTACATAACCGCCGGAAGCCGACAGTTCCGTGTATTGTTCCATACAGGCCTGCAGCAATGATTTGGTAAGGTTTTCCACGTAGTACGAGCCACCCGCGGGATCCGCAATCTTATTCAGATGAGACTCTTCCTTCAAAATGATTTGCGTGTTGCGGGCCAACCTGCGGCTGAAGTCATTGCCGCCGCCCAAAGCGTAATCAAACGGCAACACTTCCAGGGAATCCACCCCCGCCATTGCGGCCGACATTGCCTCGGTGGTACCTCTTAATAAATTCACGTAACGGTCATACACCGTCTGGTTCCAAGTACCGGTAACGGCATGTATCCGGCATTTGGGGCAATCATTCCCCTTTAATCCGTGCGCTTCCATCAATCGGGCCCATCCCAGGCGCAATACCCTGAATTTTGCCATTTCCATAAAGTAATTGACACTGACCCCCATTTGAAAATACAGGGAGGAAGCGGCTACTGAAGCCGGAATATTGCGGGCACACAAGACTTCCATCACCTGTGAAGCGATGGACAGGGAATACACCAGTTCCTGCAACACACCGGCCCCCATATTGTTGAAAAGATAGCCCCCCACTCCTATCACGCTTATGCCGGGATACCCTTCCGCATATTTTACACAAGCGGCCGCAGAAGACCAAGCTTCTTCGGAAAAAGTATGCGTTCCCGTCATAAGACAGCGTACGGGGTCTGCCCCAAAACGTACCCTGAGGTTGTCCGGGTTCACACCGGGCAATCCGCGGACATATTCCATAAAATGCCGCAGGGTCTCCTCTGCGCCGCCGGAGAGATAATCAAACGCCACCGGGGTAACGGAAAGGTCTATGTTTTTAAACAGGACGGCCAGTTGGGCCACTGTATGAGAGTGATCGGGATCCACGGCAAAACCCACACCGTCGGCACCTCTTCTCAAGGCGTCCAGCGCTTGGGCGTTGGCTTCTTCCAAACAGCCCTTTGCAGTAAATGTCTGGTGGATGATCCAGTCGTTGGTTTCCTTGTTGCCTCTCGCGTAGGGATAGCTTCCGGGAGCCGCCTGCAGATAAGAAGTATCCGTAAGATCTTCTTCCCTGTAATAGGGCCTCACACAAAGGCCTTCCAGCGTTTTCCATACCAGTTTTTTCTGGTAGTCGGCACCTTTCAGGTCAGTGAGTATCTGCGCTTCCCATTCCTGAGTGGAGACCGGAGGAAACTCTTTGAATAATTTTTCTGCCATATAGGTCAATATCTAATAATTCATAAGCTTTTTGCGACGCAAAAGTAATAAAATGATTTAATTCAATCCAAAATGTTTACAATATCGTCGTCAACCAAGTTGGGTAACGTGACTTTCAGGTCCGGATTGGCTTCCATAGCCCGCCGGGCGGCAAACATTGCACCGCTGTTACGCGCCCAGGCGCGGCGGGCAATCCCGTTATTCACATCCCAGTACAGCATGTTTTTGATGCGGCGGTCCGCGTCTTCACTGCCGTCTATCACCATCCCGAACCCACCGTTGATGACTTCGCCCCAACCCACGCCGCCGCCGTTGTGCAGCGACACCCAGGTAGCCCCGCGAAAGGCATCTCCAATCACGTTCTGCACCGCCATATCGGCCGTAAAGGCTGACCCGTCATAGATGTTGGATGTTTCCCGGTAAGGCGAGTCGGTACCCGAGACGTCGTGATGGTCCCGACCCAGCACAATGGGGGCCTTCACGCGACCTTCCCGGATGGCCCGGTTCATTTCCAGAGCTATTTCAATACGACCCTGCGCATCGGCATACAAGATACGCGCCTGCGAGCCCACTACCAGTTTGTTCACCGCCGCCTCCTTAATCCAATGAATGTTGTCTTTGAGTTGTCCCTGAATTTCAGCGGGAGCCGTTTTGAGCAGACGTTCCTGCACTTCAACCGCAATGCGGTCCGTTTCTGCCAGGTCTTCCGCCAGAGAAGAAGTACATACCCAGCGGTAGGGGCCAAAACCGTAATCAAAATACAGAGGACCCATAATATCCTGCACATAGGAAGGATAACGGAACCGGCGGTCTTCCTTCAGCACATCGGCTCCGGCACGCGAAGATTCAAGCAGGAAGGCATTGCCATAATCAAAGAAATACATTCCCCTTGAAGACAATAGGTTAATGGCGTCAATTTGCCGCCGCAAACTCTCACGGACCGCTTCCTTGAAATGCTCGGGCTCCTGCGCCATCATCCGGTTGGATTCCTCAAAAGTCAAACCGGCCGGATAATAACCGCCGGCCCAGGGATTGTGGAGGCTGGTTTGGTCAGAACCCAATTCCACAACAATATCTTCTTTGGCCAGACGCTCCCACAAATCCACCACGTTTCCCAGATACGCCAGCGAGACGGCCTCACCGGCCGCCTTGGCCCGGCGGATGCGCTCCAGAAGTGGGTTCAGGCAGTCATATACCTCGTCCACCCAGCCTTGCTCATAGCGTTTTTGTACCGCCTTGGGATTCACCTCGGCCACTACCCCAACTACTCCGGCTATACGGGCGGCTTTGGGCTGAGCGCCTGACATTCCCCCCAAACCGCTGGATACAAACAGTTTACCTTTTGTTCCCGGGACACCGTGGCGGCGTGCCGCATTAAGTATGGTAATGGTGGTACCGTGTACAATACCCTGTGGTCCAATGTACATAAAAGAGCCGGCCGTCATCTGGCCGTACTGCGATACCCCCATGGCATTGAATCGTTCCCAGTTGTCCTGTGAGGAATAATTGGGGATAACCATGCCGTTGGTAATGACCAGACGGGGAGCGTCCTTGTGCGAAGGGAACAATCCCAGGGGATGACCCGAATACAGTACCAGCGTCTGCGTATCGGTCATTTCAGACAAGTATTTCATACACAGACGGTATTGGGCCCAATTTTGGAAAATGGCGCCGTTACCGCCATATATTATAAGCTCGTGCGGGTGCTGGGCCACCGCCACATCCAGGTTGTTATTGAGCATCAGCATAATGGCGGCCGCCTGCCGACATTTGGCGGGATATGCGTCTATGTTTTTGGCACTCAGCGGTTCATCGGGACGGTAACGGTACATGTAGATGCGGCCGTAGGTTTTCAATTCTTCCGCAAATTCGGGAGCCAGCACTTTGTGCTGTGAAGCGGGAAAATACCTCAACGCATTGCGCAACGCCAGTTTTTTTTCTTCTTTGGTGAGGATGTCCTTACGCTTGGGGGCGTGATTAATTTGCGGGTCAAAGGTCTTAGCCGCAGGAATTTGAGCAGGAATACCTTCTGTTAGCATATTTTGGGATTTTAATGTCCACAAATATACGTTGAAGAGTTTGATTTCCCGATTTTTTGTCTACTTTTGCAGCCCGTAACAAAAGGAGGTGTCTGCATTATGATTATAGTACCCATTAAAGAAGGCGAAAACATAGAACGAGCATTAAAGAAATTCAAACGCAAATTTGAAAAGACCGGTATTGTACGCGAACTGCGCAATCGTCAAACCTTCTCCAAACCCTCCATCAAAGCACGCGATGAAAGGAAGAAAGCCATTTACAAACAACATATGCAAATCACCGAGGAATAATTTTCCTTCTCATAAATTCTAAAAAGCAACCGAAAATCGGTTGCTTTTTTGTATCTTGCAACTGAATCATTCAGTCGTTCTGTTATGACCGGAAATCCCATAAGCATTCAGTCCTTTTTGGAGTATCTGCACGCCCAAAAGCGTTACGCTGCAAGGACCATAGCCATCTATTCCGGGGTGCTGGAAGAATTTTACACCTATATGGACTTCCCGTTGGCCGAAGCGGACAATGCCCGGTATATGCAACAGGCAGACCTATCCCGGCTCAGACAGTACACGGCTTCGCTGCTGGAGCGTTCCCTGAGCAGTGCCAGTGTATACCAGCGCCTGTCGGCCCTGAGTTCTTATTGCAAATACCTGGTAGAGATGCAGGTGTTACCTGACAATCCGCTGACCTTGCTCGTACGTCCCAAAAAGGCACAGCGGCTACCCGAATTTTACACGGAAAACGCCCTGGCCACTCTACCGGCCCTGCAGGAAAGCGGTGACAAAACGGACCTGATGATACGCCTATTATACCTTACCGGAATACGCCGTGCCGAATTGGCGGGCATACGCATACGCGATATCGATTTTGATCGCAGCGTGTTACGTGTCACGGGGAAGGGGAACAAGCAACGGGACATCCCTCTGACCCCCGCTTTGGTCCAGGATTTGCAAGAATATCTGACGGTGCGAGAAGAGGATTTCCATAAGAATGGAATCGATTCCGAGTGGTTATTTTATTGCAAGAACGGGAATCCTCTTCCTCTCACTACAATCAGCAAAATGATACACGCACGCTTGGCTCAGGACCCCTGCCTCACGGGGAAAAAATCCCCGCACATATTGCGCCACTCTCTGGCCACCCATTTGCTCAACCGGGGAGCGGACCTCAACAGCATCAAAGAATTGTTGGGGCATTCGTCGCTGGCCGCCACGCAGGTATATACCCACAATACGTTTGAATCTCTTAAAAAGACATACAACAAAGCACATCCACGGGCGTAAACCCCTATGGATGACCATATTTATTAATAGTTAAAAATGGAGGTTTATTATGGACATTAGAGTTGAATCCGTTAAATTCGACGCCGACAAGAAACTACTGGATTTTATTGACGACAAAGTAGGTAAGTTGGATAAATTCTTTGAAGCCATTGTCGGAATTGAAGTGACACTCTCTTTGGTTCCGGGACATGAAAACAAAAAAGCGGTCATTCATGTAAAAATCCCCGGAAACGATTTACTGGCAGAACGCGTCTGCCCCACTTTTGAGGAAGCCATTGCCTCCGGAGTGGACGTCCTTAAAGCAAATCTCAAAAAGTCCAAAGAAAAAATGCGCCAAGCATAACCTTAAGGGCCGCTGCAGGCCCGCCGCACAAGGTTAATTCTCGGAACCGCCGGCAATGTCCAACAATTCGTTTGTAATGGCTTGCTGGCGGCTCTTGTTATACAGAACCGTCAGTTCGGATATGAGGTCCTCGGCATTTTCGGTAGCCACCTTCATGGCCATGGTGCGGGCGGCGTGTTCGGACGCATTGGCGTCCAACACGGCCCTGAAGACTCTGAAGCGCATTACTTTGGGCAGCAGCAGATCCATAAGTTGCTGACGGTCGGGTTCAATGATGTACTCGGAAATGGGACGCTGCCCGGAATCGGCCATGCGTTGTCTGGAAGGAATTATTACACCCTGTTTTCCGTGCAGTTCACGGCCGTAGGAAGGATTGTCCAGCGTAATCTCATAAAGCGGGAAGGGCAGAAAAACGCTCCTTTCTATCTCCTGAACCGCCATATTCTTGAAATGATAAAACAACAATTCCACCTTGTCCACCCTTCCGCGCAGGTATTCAATGCCCAAACGCCGCGACAAAGTGGAACAGGATTCGTAATGCAGGTTGGAAATCAGTCCCTCAAACTGCCGGCTCATCCGACACCCCGTTTTCTCTGCGGCCTGCACCATTTTCTTTCCCACCGGATACAGGGTAATGTTTTCACGAGGCAAATCCTGATAGTCCGCCAGCGTTTTCTGCAACATCTTGGCCATATTGGAATTGTAGGCCCCGCACAGGCCCGAGTCGGACGCCATCACTACAAGGGCCACCTGTTTGACTTCCCTGTCCTTCACAAAGGGGGACTGCATCAGCGGCTTCAAATTGCTGGGATATCCCTGCGCGTCCAACTGCATTTCCTGCTCAAAAAACGAAGCAAAAATGTAATACAGCTGCTCTTCGTAGGGCAGCATATTGCCTAGTGCGGTCTGGGCCATGTGCAATTTGGCCGAGGAAACCATCTGCATGGCGGAAGTAATCTTCTGCGTACTGCGAATGGAATTGATTCTCCGTTTTACTTCCTTAAGCGAGGGCATAACGTATTTTACAATTTAATGGAAGACGCCACCTGTTCCAGCACCGCAGTGACTTCCGGGTTGATGATTCCCCGGCTGAGCGGCTCCAGTACGTCTTCTTTATGCTGTTGCCGCAATACGGCCAAAAAATGCGTTTCAAAATCGTGCACTTTTTCTACAGGCACTGAGCGCAATAGTCCCTGCGTAGCGCAATACAATACGGCAATCTGTTCTTCCACGGGCATGGGACTGTACTGTTTCTGCACCAGCAGACGCGTATTTTTCTGTCCCTTGTTAATGGTAAACGCCGTCACGGAGTCCATCTCGCCGCCAAACTGGGTAAAGGCCTCCAGCTCACGGTACTGTGCCTGATCTATTTTCAGCGTGCCGGCCACTTTCTTCATGGCCTTCACCTGGGCATTGCCTCCCACTCGCGACACGGAAATCCCCACATTGATGGCCGGGCGATTTCCCTGATTGAACAAATCCGTATCCAAAAAAATCTGACCGTCCGTAATGGAAATCACATTGGTGGGAATATAGGCGGAAACGTCCCCTGCCTGGGTTTCAATAATGGGAAGCGCCGTAAGTGAACCACCGCCCTTGACCTTGCCTTTGAGTGATTCCGGGAGGTCATTCATTTGAGCGGCCACCTGATCCTGGGCAATAATTTTGGCGGCCCTTTCCAGCAGACGGGAGTGCAGGTAAAAAACGTCTCCGGGATAAGCTTCACGACCCGAGGGACGGCGCAGAATCAGCGACACTTCACGGTAAGAAACCGCCTGTTTGGACAGGTCGTCGTAAACCACCAGCGCGTGACGGCCGGTATCCCGGTAAAATTCCCCGACGGCCGCTCCGGCAAACGGAGCAAAGTACTGCAAAGCCGCAGGGTCCGCCGCCGTGGCCGAGATTACCGTGGTATACTCCAGGGCCCCGTGTTCCTCCAGGGAATGTACAATGGAGGCCACCGTAGAGCCTTTTTGTCCCACGGCCACGTAGATGCAATACACAGGCTTGCCCGCGAGGAAATTATCCCTCTGGTTGATGATGGTGTCAATGGCAATAGCCGTTTTCCCGGTCTGACGGTCGCCGATGATAAGTTCCCTCTGGCCTCGGCCAATAGGAATCATGGCGTCAATAGCCTTGATACCTGTCTGCAACGGTTCGTTGACCGGTTGACGGAAAATCACCCCGGGGGCCTTGCGCTCCAGCGGCATTTCCACGCGTTCCCCGGTAATGGGACCCTTGCCGTCCAAAGGCTCGCCCAACGGATTGATTACCCTGCCCAACAAGCCTTCTCCCACCCGGATACCGGCAATACGACCGGTCCGTTTTACGGTGTACCCTTCCTTAATCTGGTCTGTCGGACCCAGCAATACGGCCCCCACGTTGTCTTCTTCCAGATTCATCACAATGGCCATGATGCCGTTGTCAAACGTCAACAGTTCGTTGGCCTGCGTATTATAAAGCCCGTAAATACGGACTACCCCGTCACTCACCTGCAACACCACGCCTTTTTCTTCCCATTGCGCGCGGTTATCCAGCCCTTCCAGCTGCATACGCAGTATTTCAGACACTTCCGCAGGTTTTATGGTATTTGACATAATTGACTCTTTTTTAAAGGATTAATCGTATGCAATGTGCCATGCTTTACGGGCGCGCTGCAAGGCGGCGGCCACGGAAACATCCAGCACTTCCCGGTCCGTTTCCAGCCGGAATCCACCAATCAATTGAGGATCAATGGCATATTCCAACTCTATGGTACCGTTCTCTATGGCGCGGCTGCGCAACAACGCTTCCGCACGGAATGCCGTAGCCTTGTCCACGGCTACGGGCGTCACCAGCATCCCATAGATAATGTGGTGCGCCTGTCTGTAAAGGTCTATGTACTGCAGGGCCACAGACTGCATAAGGTCCGCGCGGTTCTGCCGCAACAGCAGGGTAAAAAATCGGCCCAAGACCCCGGACGCCGGATCCATGGTCTCGTCTGGCGGGACACGCGGGTCACCGCCGCAGGCAGTCCACAAGACACCGGAGCGTTGTGCCACATCCAACAGGCGGTTATCCACCGCACCGCGCAGCGCGGGAGTATGCTGGTAACTATGGCAGAGGACTTTCATGTATTGGTATACTTCCCCGTCCACCGCCTTGTCATCGGCATAGCCCAACAGGGCTTTGGCATAACGTACGGCTACAATTCCGGTATTCATTTCCCGTTCCCCTTTATGGTGTCGTCAATATACCGGTTAATCAGTTCGGTCTGGTCCTCAGGGGCAGCCAACTTATCTTTCAATATTTTTTCCGCCACTTCCACAGACAGCAACGCCACGTACGAGCGGATTTCCTGCAACATGGCCTCCCGCTCGGCCTGGGCCTGCAGGCGTGACTGTTCCAGAATTTTACGACCTTCTTCTTGCGCGGCACTGCGGGCCTCGTCCAACAATTGGGTGCGCATCTGGGCAGTCCGGGCAATGACCTCGGACTGCTGGCGCTGCGCCTCTTCCACTAATTGATCCGACTGCTGCTTGAGGGTGGCCAGAAGTTCCCTTGCCTTGGCGGCTTCTTCCAAAGACCTGTCTATCCGCTCTTTACGTCGCTCCACCATTCCCGTGATTACAGGCCAGCCGAATTTGGCCAGCACAAAAAACAGGATGGCAAACGACACAAGCATCCAGAACAACAGTCCGGAATCAGGAATCATCAAGTCCATGACTACAGGCTAAAGAGCTACCAGCAGGCAGACAATAATGGCAAATAGGGATACCCCTTCTATCAAGGCCCCGATAATAATCATGGACATACGCACGTTGTCCGCCGCCTCGGGTTGACGGGCAATCGCTTCCATGGCGGAAGCTCCGATTTTTCCTATACCCATAGCCGCACCAACGACTACGATAGCAGCTGCCAATACGGCACCCATTTTTGCAAATGCCGCGGTATCCACCGCTGCCTGTAAAACTGTAAAAAGTAACATACTGTTGATTTTTAATAATTATTTAGTTTCTAATTGTTTTTCTTTTTTATGATGCTCCGGCCGGGACATACCAATGAAGACGGCAGAAAGCATAGTAAACACGTACGCCTGGATATAGGCCACCAGAATTTCCAGACAGAGCATAAACAGAGAGAACAGCACGGATACAAGGGTCATGGAACCGTTCACAACCGGTCCTAAAGCGGCCGTCAGGAAAATAAGACAGGTTAATGCCAATACCACACAATGTCCGGCAAAAATATTGGCAAACAGACGAATCAGCAGGGCCATGGGTTTGGTGAACAGCCCAAAAAACTCAATGATCTGCATAATGGGAATAGGAGCCTTCAAAAATACCGGCACATCCGGCCATAAGATATCTTTCCAGTACGCCCGGTTGCCAAACACGTTCACTGCAATGAAAGTGGCCAGGGCCAGCACCAGCGTGACGGAAATGTTGCCCGTCAAATTGGCTCCGCCGGGCATCAGCGGTACCAGACCCAGCACGTTATTGATAAAGATAAAGAAAAAGGCCGTGAGCAGGTACGGGGCATATCTCTTGTAATCATTTCCAATGCAGGGCTTGATTACAGAATCGTTAACATCCATCACAAACAGCTCTATAAAGCCCTTGAACCCGGTAGGCACGGCATCGGGATTCCCTTCCCGTTCTTTTTTCCGATACCATTTGGCCATTCCCAGCACCATCCAGATAAGCAGGCCGCAGGAAAAAAACAGGGCCACCACGTCTTTTGTCAGCGAAATGTCAAACGGCCGCACTTCCTGCCCCGCCGCATTCTTTTCCACCACCTTTCCGGCACTGATGCCTTCCGTGGCATAATAGAATTCCTTATATTGGGGCGCGTGTTCCAGTTGGCTTGACATAAACACAAACCAGCCCCGCTCACTGCTGTGCACAATAACGGGCAGCGGTACCGTCACGTGGTGTTCCCCAATGGAGAACAAATGCCACTGGTACGAGTCCTTCAAGTGCCCCAGCATAATCTCCTTCACGTCCAGGGCGGGCCGTTCCTTCCGCGGCTTGCCGCAAAGCGACACAGGCCACAGCAGGCACAGCAGGCACAAGATCCCTGTCACTTGTATCAGTTTACGCTTCATTTTGAGGTATCTCTTTTTTTGTCACTTTAGCTATAAAAGACAATTCCAGCGTACTGAACACAATATACAATATCATAAATGAAAGCAGGAAAGACAATTTGGGAGGATCGGACAACACCAGCATCAACACCAGTACCAGAATGACAATCACCCAGCGAATGAGGCGCTGGATAAGCAGGGTGTTCAATACATTCTGTTTATGGTCCCCTCCGCGCACAAAGAGCAGGACCTGCGCCCAACCCATCAAATACAAAAAAGCCGGGATGACAGGATACAGCCCGAACCACCAGCCTTCCAGCGCATAATACATCACACAACCCCAGGCGCCGCCCACAAGCAGCATCACCACAAAGAGGGTGACCAGAAACTGGGTACAGCATTTCTTAATTGTAGTCTTCATTTTTTCCATATTAATCTTTTCTGGGTTGCGACACACAAGCGTGTATCCGGTTATTTGCAATTTGCACAAACCCATCGTGTATGGGAATGCTTCCTTCTCCCACCGACCCTTTGTACGAGATGCATCCGGTGACCAGCGCGGAAATAAGCGGCACGTGATCCTTCAATACGGCAAACGGAGCCTGCATCCCCGGAAAGCGAATAATATCCACATACCCTTCCAGCAGGATCTTTTCCGGAGAAATAATTTGTACGTATATGGGTGACTGCTCCATAGTATTTATTTGGCCCCGGCCTGTGAAAGAATCTTTTTGCCCTTTTCAATGGCTTCTTCCAAAGTACCCACGTTAAGGAAAGCGCTTTCCGGCAGGTAGTCCACCTCGCCGTCCATAATCCGGTTAAAGCCGCTGATGCAGTCTTCTATGTTCACCATTACGCCCTTTACCCCGGTAAACTGTTCGGCCACGGTAAAAGGTTGCGACAGGAAACGCTGCACACGCCGCGCGCGGTTGACGGTGGTCCTGTCCGCGTCCGACAACTCTTCCATTCCCAAGATGGAAATAATATCCTGCAACTCTTTGTTGCGCTGCAATATCTGTTTTACCCGCTGGGCGGTATCGTAATGCGACTGGCCCACTACCAGCGGGTCCAGGATGCGGCTGGTGGAGTCCAGCGGGTCCACCGCCGGATAAATCCCCAACTCGGTAATTTTACGGGAAAGCACGGTAGTGGCATCCAAGTGACTGAAGGTGGTGGCCGGCGCAGGGTCGGTCAAGTCATCGGCCGGTACGTACACCGCCTGTACCGAGGTGATGGAGCCGCTCTTGGTAGAGGTGATGCGTTCCTGCATGGTCCCCATTTCCGTGGCCAGCGTGGGCTGGTACCCCACTGCAGAAGGCATTCGTCCCAGCAGAGCCGAGACTTCCGAGCCTGCCTGGGTAAAGCGGAAAATATTGTCAATGAAAAGCAGAATGTCCTTGACCTCGCCGCTGTCGCGCACCGACTCGGCCACGGTAAGGCCGCTCAGCGCCACGGAAGACCTTGCCCCGGGGGGTTCGTTCATCTGCCCGAACACCAGCGCTATCTGCGATTTGGCCACCTGGTCGTAATCCACTTTGGACAAGTCCCATTGACCTTCTTCCATACTCTTTAAAAACGCATCCCCGTAACGAACCACTCCGGATTCCAGCATCTCACGCAACAAGTCGTTGCCCTCGCGGGTACGTTCCCCCACTCCGGAAAATACGGAAAAACCGTGGTGTTTTTTGGCAATGTTGTTGATCATTTCCATAATCAACACCGTCTTGCCCACACCGGCACCTCCAAACAACCCGATCTTTCCTCCCTTGAGGTAAGGCTCCAGCAGGTCTATGACCTTGATACCGGTGTACAGCACTTCGCTGGAAGTGGTGAGGTCCTCGAATTTGGGCGGTTTGCGGTGAATGGGCTGCGCCCCCCGCGTCTTGTCCAACGGCTTCATACCGTCAATGGCGTCTCCGGTCACATTCATCAGACGACCGCGCACCTGCACTCCCGAAGGCATGGTAATGGGAGAACCCGTAACCGCCACGGCCATTCCGCGCGACAACCCGTCCGTGGAATCCATAGCCACGGTACGCACCGTGTTCTCTCCTATATGTTGTTGCACCTCAATGATTAACTTGCGGCCGTCCCGCCGTGTGATTTCCAGGGCATCGTGAATGGCAGGCAACACCAGACGTTCCCCTTCCGGGGCCGAAAAAGCCACATCTACCACTGGTCCAATTATTTGCGATACAGCACCTGTTATTTGGGTCATACGTATACTTATTTATAATAGGCCGCAAAGGTATAAAAAAACTACCTCATTTGGTAGCCGAAAAATCGCGGATTCATTTCTAAAAGATTTTTCTATCTTTGTCCACCTATGCCAAATCCAACCAATACTTACACAGAAGATGATATACAAACCCTCAAGTGGAACCTGCACATAAGGTTACGCCCGGGAATGTATGTGGGAAAACTGGGCGACGGAAGCACTCCGGAAGACGCCCTGTACGTGATGCTAAAAGAAGTCATTGACAACTCCATTGACGAGTTTGCCATGGGAGTGGGCAAAAGTATCATCATATCAGTATCGGACGACCAGGTGAGCGTGCGCGACTACGGCCGAGGCATCCCTTTGGGAAAACTCATCCAGTGCGCCTCGGATATCAATACCGGCGGCAAGTATGACAGCAAATCGTTTCAAAAAGCCGTAGGCCTCAACGGAGTCGGGCTCAAGGCCGTCAATGCGCTTTCCAGTCGGTTCTACATAGAGTCGGTCCGCGAGGGCAAATGCTATCACGGGTTGTTCTCGGCCGGAGAATTGTTGGAAGAGGGGGGTGAAGACACCGACCAGAAGAACGGTACCTTTGTATGTTTTACCCCGGACAACACCCTGTTCCCCGATTTCCATTACAATATGGAGATTGTGGAACAGATGATCAAGCACTATACCTATGTTAATGTAGGGCTCAAGTTGCAATTTAACGGAGTGGACTACACGTCTAAAAACGGGTTGCTGGACCTGCTCAACGACACCATCTCGGAAGAGCCGCTCTATTCACCTATTCACCTGAAAGGTAATGACATAGAAGTGGTCTTCACCCATTCCAACGATACCGGCGAAAGCATTGTCTCTTTTGCCAACGGCCAGAACACCTCGCAGGGAGGCAGCCATCTGTCGGCCTTCCGTATGGCGGTGGCAAAAACCATCAAGGAATTCTACAAGCGCGACTTTGACTCGGCCGATATCCGCCAGTCCATTGTGGGGGCCATAAGCATCCGTATTGTGGAACCCACCTTTGCCAACCAGACCAAGACCCTGCTGGATTCCAAATATATGGATGCCAAGGGAGGCGTCACCCTGCAAAGCTACATCGGTGATTTTGTGGGAGAACAACTGGACAATTACCTGCACAAGCACCCTTCCACCGCCGACATCCTGCTCAAGAAAATCCAGGAGAGTGAGAAAGAGCGCAAGGCGGTCAACGTCATCCGCAAGAAAGCCAAAGAGAACGCCAAGAAAATAAGCCTGCATAACAAAAAGCTGCGCGACTGCCGCATACACCTCACCGATATGGCCAAGGACGCGGAACGGGCCGAGCAGTCTTCCATTTTCATTACCGAGGGGGACTCAGCCAGCGGTTCCATCACCAAGAGCCGCGACCCGCAGACCCAGGCCGTATTCAGCCTGCGCGGCAAACCGCTCAATGCAGTGGCCGTCAAAAAAGAAAAAGTCTACGCCAATGAGGAACTCTACCTGCTGCAGGCCGCCCTCAACATAGAAGAAGACCTGGACAACCTGCGCTACAACAAGGTCATCATTGCCACCGATGCCGATAGTGACGGAATGCACATCCGCCTGCTGCTGCTGAGTTATTTTTTAAAATACTGTCCCGAGTTGGTCCGCCAGGGACACGTATATATATTGCAGACCCCTTTGTTTCGCGTACGCAACAAAAAAGAAACGCGGTACTGCTACACCGACCCGGAAAGGGAAAAAGCCATCAAGGACCTGGGGCCCTCCCCGGAAATCACACGATTCAAAGGGTTGGGAGAAATTTCTCCGGACGAGTTTGTGGGTTTTATTGGAGAAAACATCCGGTTAGATACCGTACGCATAGACAAGGAAGACCGTATAGCCGACCTGCTGGAATTCTATATGAGTGAGAACAAACCCGAGCGGCGTGCCTTTATTGAAGAAAACCTCAGAATGACGGAGGAATAAGCATATGATGAGTGAAGATCAAATCAAGTACCTGAAAATCACAGGAGAGGAGGGTGATAAGAAATACCGTCTGACCGGGATGTATAAAGACTGGTACCTGGAGTATGCCTCGGCCGTCAACCTGAGCCGCGCCATTCCCCACCTGGCCGACGGCCTGAAACCGGTACAGCGGCGTATCCTCCACTCTATGAAGCGGATGGATGACGGCCGTTACAACAAGGTAGCCAACATCATTGGACACACCATGCAGTTTCACCCGCACGGGGACGCTTCCATCGGAGACGCCCTGGTCCAGCTGGGTCAAAAAGAACTGCTGATAGACACTCAGGGAAACTGGGGCAATATCCTTACCGGAGACGATGCGGCCGCCCCCCGTTATATAGAGGCCCGTTTGAGTAAATTCGCTTTGGAAGTGGTTTTCAACAACAAGATTACCCAGTGGATGCCCTCTTATGACGGCCGTAACCAAGAGCCCGTAGCTTTTCCCATAAAATTTCCCCTGTTGCTGGCACAAGGCACCAACGGCATTGGGGTAGGTATGGCGGTAAAAGTGATGCCCCACAATTTCAACGAATTGATTGACGCCTCCATTGCCCACCTTAAAGACGAGCCCTTTCAGTTATTGCCCGACTTCCCCACCGGCGGGATGGCCGACTGCACCAACTACAACAGCGGCATCAGCGGCGGGCGCATCAAAATCCGCTCCCATATCAGCAAAGTGGACAAAAAAACGCTGGTCATTTCCGACATTCCCTACGGGCAGACCACCGATACCCTTATCCAGTCCATCATTGCCGCCAACGACAACGGCAAAATCAAAATCAGCAAGATAGACGACAACACGGCAGCCGCAGTGGAAATTGTCATTCATCTGGCCAAGGACGTATCACCGGACAAGACCATTGACGCCCTCTATGCCTTCACCGCCTGCGAATCTTCCATTTCTCCCAATGCCTGTGTCATAACCAACAACAAACCCGTAGTAATGGGCGTGGAAGAAATCCTGCGTTTCAACACGGACCGTACCCGCGACCTGCTGGGGCAAGAGTTGGATATCCGGCTGGACGAGCTGGAACGCGACTGGCACTTCAGTTCCCTGGAGAAAATCTTCTTTGAAGAAAAAATCTACCGCCTGCTGGAAAACGACGCCCGTACCTGGGAGGCCCAGTTAAAAGAGATTCTGACCGCCCTGCTGGCTTTCCAGAACCTCCTGCACCGTCCCGTCACGGCCGAGGATGTAGACAAGTTAGTGGAAAAACCCGTCCGCAAAATTTCCAAGTTTGACCTTAAGAAGGCCAACGAACACATAAAGGCCCTGGAAGCCGAGAGAGAACAAGTCCTCTACAACAAGGCCCACCTGACCGAATACACCATCAGCTATTTCACGGGCCTCAAGGAAAAATACGGTGACAAGTACCCCCGCCGCACGGAAATCATCGGCTTTGAAAACATTGTGGCCGCCAAGGTGGCCATCACCAACGCCAAACTCTATATCAACCGTGCCGAGGGCTTTGTGGGAACCGACCTCAAGAAAGATGAAAACGCCGAGTACGTCTGCGACTGCTCCGACCTGGACGAGGTCATTGTCTTCCTCAAGGACGGCACCTACCGCATCTGCAAAGTGACCGACAAAGCCTTTATGGGCAAGGACATCCTATATGCAGCCATCTTCAAGAAAAAAGACAGTCGCACCATCTATAACGCCGCTTACCGCGACGGCCGCTCCGGAGCGGTGTACGTAAAACGTTTTGCCGTTGACGGGGTGACCCGAGACAAAGACTACAACCTCACCCAGGGCAAGGAAGGCTCCCACCTGCTGTGGTTCACCGCCAATGCCAACGGCGAGGCGGAAGTGGTCAAAGTATACCTCAAGCCCCGGCCCAAACTCAAGAAATTGATAGTGGAATATTCCTTTGCCAACCTGCCCATCAAAGGGCGGAGCAGCAAGGGCAATCTGCTCACCCGCTACCCCATTCAGAAAATCGCCCTCAAAGAACGCGGGGTAGCCACGTTTGGCGGACAACAAATCTGGTTTGACGCCGACATCCAACGCCTCAACACAGACCAACGCGGGGTATTGCTGGGTGAATTTGCTGTCGGAGAACGTATTCTGGCGGTAACGCGTGACGGTAAATTCTACACCACCAATTTTGACCTGAGCAACCGGTACCAGGAAGAGCTGGCCTTCATAGAAAAATACCGCGCGGACCATATCTTTACCGCCATCTATTTTGAAGGCGGCCAAACTCGGGCATTTTACCTGAAACGGTTCCGTTTTGAACCATCGGACAATCAGCCCCTGTCATTTATCGGTGACTCGGAAGGTTCTTACCTGGTAGCCGTAAGCGCCGACCGCTGGCCGCTGGTGCAGATTACCTTTGGCGGCAGACACCAGAACCGCCCCGCCGAGTTGATTGACGCGCAGGAATTCATTGCCGACAAGTCGTTCCGTGCCAAAGGTAAACGACTCACCACCTTTGAAGTGGACCAAATTGTCTTTGGCCAACCGTTGCAGAAAGAAGAAACGGAAAATGATTTTGAATGGGAAGGGGTGACCGATGACGTCCCCGACGGGGAAAACGCAGAAAACGCCGGCGAAGTGGACTCGGCCGACAACACGGAAAGTACGGCAAAAGACAAAGGAAAAGAAGAGGAAAACCCCATTGAATTTCACGACGAGGACGCCGTGCAGATGACTTTGCTGTAGAGCGGAACAGGGCGTCAGACGATTTCTTCCCGGGCCTTGATATCCTTGATGCGCAACTGGATGTTGGCTATACCGCGGTAGTAGTTTTCAGCCACCGAATAGCAGATGTCCACGGGATTACCGCTCTGCATATGGTCAAAATGCTGACTCTGGTTAAAGGCTATGGCCGATATGGGACGGTAAGGCTCGTCTTCCTGAATCAATTCCAGTTTCAAATGGCCGGCATCAGTACCCACCAGACGGCCGTTCCCGTTGTCGTACACGTTTTCCGTAATAAAGACGGGGGACAGGTTACCCGGTCCAAAGGGCTGGAACTGCTTTAACAAGCGGAAAAATTTGGGAGTTATCTGTTTGAAATCCAAATAAGTGTCTATATTTACCAACGGCGTGAGCAAATCAGAATTTTTTTCCGCTTCGGCGGCCACAATGGCTTCAAACCGCTGGCAGAATGCTGAAAAATGCGCCTCATTCATGGTAAGCCCCACCGCATACTTGTGCCCCCCGAAGTCTTCGAGCAGGTCGGAACAACTTTCAATGGCCGCATACAGATCAAAATCCGGAATGGTACGCGCCGACCCGATAATCAGTCCGTTGTTGGATTTGGTAAGAATTACCGTGGGACGGTAATAACTTTCCACCATACGCGAGGCCACAATGGCCACCACCCCCACATGCCAGTTGGCATTGTACAGAACGGTGGATTTGCGCTCGTCCATATGAGGAATGTCCCGCATCATGCCCAGCGCTTCCTGGGTGATTTCCCGATCAATGTTCTTGCGGGCGTTGTTACGGGTATTAATTTCCTGCCCCATCTGATAGGCTTCCTCGTCCGTGGTGGAGGTCAGCAGAGCTACAGCGGTTTTGGCGGATTCCATGCGGCCGGCGGCATTGATGCGCGGCCCTATTTTGAATACGATGTCGTCAATGGTAATCTGATGTTTTTCCAGACCGGCCAGTTTGATAACCGACTTGAGCCCCTTGCGCGGAGATTCATTCAGCTGCTTGAGACCGAAGTGCGCCAAAATACGGTTTTCTCCGGTAATGGACACCAGGTCCGTGGCTATGCTGACGGCCAAAAGGTCCAAAAAAGGATACAACTCGGCCAGCGGAATGCCGCGGCGCAGGCAATACGCCTGCATCATCTTGAATCCTATCCCGCAACCGCTCAACTCATCAAAAGGATAATGACAGTCGGCGCGTTTGGGATCCAGCACCGCTACGGCGCAAGGCAGGACTTCCCCTGCCAGATGGTGGTCACATATAATGATATCTAAGCCCTTCTCCCGTGCATAGGCTACCGATGCCGTATTTTTGATGCCGCAGTCCAGGGCAATGAGGAGCGTGCAGCCTTCGGCCAAGGCGCGGTCCACTCCTTCTTCCGAAATGCCCGAACCCTCGTCCTCACGGGTGGGAATATCATAGGACACCATGGGGGTTTCCTTGCGTATAAAAGAATATACCAACGCCACCGCGGTCACGCCGTCCACGTCATAGTCACCGTAAACTCGTATTTTTTCACTTTCCTTTATGGCGGCCACAAGACGCGACACAGCCCGGTCCATGTCTTTCATCAAGAAAGGATCGTGCAGATTTTCCAATTGAGGACGGAAAAAACTTTTTGCCTGGTCAAACGACTTGATATTACGCTGCACCAACAGATTGGCCAAAGCCTGGTCCACCCCCAATTCGGCCGCCAACTGCCTTACCAGGGCGGGATTTCCCGGTTCGCGTACTATCCATTTTTTATCTAGCGCCATAATTAACCCTCAAAGGTAAAAAATTTTATCCGTACCTCGGTAAAAAATGCCTATTTTTGTCAAATAGCTAATTAAGGAAATTTACCTGACATGGAAAATACTCGTTACAGTGAACAAGAGATTATCAGGCGCAACGCCTTGAAAGAATTGGAGCGCCTGAATATTGAAGCATATCCTGCCGCACAATATCCGGTAGACACTACCGCTGCGCAAATTATTAATGAATACAACGCGGAAAAAGGCAATTTTTCCCAAGTCACCATTGCCGGACGCATCATGAGCCGGCGCATAATGGGTGCCGCCGCCTTTATGGTACTTCAGGACCATACCGGGAAAATCCAAGTATACGTAAAGCGTGATGAAATCTGCCCCACGGAAGACAAGACCATGTACAACACCGTATTCAAAAAATTGCTGGACATTGGGGATATTGTAGGTATAAAAGGTTATGCCTTTATCACCCAGACCGGAGAAACCACGGTACACGCCAAGGAACTGACCCTGCTCAGCAAATCTTTACGCGTACTTCCCATAGTCAAGGAAAAAGAAGGCCAGACCTACGACGCTTTTACCGACGCCGAACAACGCTACCGCATGCGTTACGTGGACCTTATTGTAAACCCGCAGGTACGCGACACTTTTGTCAAACGTACGCAGATTGTCAACACCATGAGGGATTTCTTTAACGAACACGGATACCTGGAAGTAGACACCCCCATTCTGCAATCCATCCCGGGCGGTGCCAACGCCCGTCCCTTTGTGACTCACCACAACGCATTGGATATTCCGCTTTACCTGCGCATTGCAAACGAACTGTATCTCAAGCGCCTTATCGTGGGCGGATTCCCGGGCGTATATGAATTTTCCCGCAATTTCCGCAATGAAGGTATGGACCGCACCCACAATCCCGAGTTTACCTGTATGGAAATATACGTAGCCTACAAAGACTACTTCTGGATGATGAACTTTACGGAAGAAATGCTGGAACGCATAGCCACCGCACTGCACGGCACCACCGTAGTACCCATCGGGGACAAACAGGTGGATTTCAAACGCCCCTACCGCCGTCTGCCTTTGCTGGACGCCATAAAAGAGTATGCGGGAGTAGACGTCAGCGGAATGGATGAAGACCAGCTCCGCAAAACCTGTCAGGGCCTCAAGGTTCCCGTCAGTCCCAGCATGGGAGCCGGCAAAATGATTGACGAACTGTTCGGCACTTTCTGTGAAGCACATCTTATCCAGCCCACCTTTATCATCGACTATCCCAAATCCATGTCGCCCCTGACCAAGAAACACCGCTCCATAGAAGGTCTTACGGAACGCTTTGAACTTTTTGTCAACGGCAAGGAGCTGGCCAACGCCTACTCGGAACTTAACGATCCGATAGACCAGCTGGAACGTTTCCAGGACCAACTCAAACTGCAGGAACGCGGGGACGACGAAGCCATGTACATAGATATGGACTTTGTCCGCGCCCTGGAATACGGGATGCCCCCCACTTCGGGCATGGGTATAGGGATGGACCGTCTGGCCATGTTCATGACCAATTCGCCCAGTATTCAGGACGTGTTGTTCTTCCCTCAAATGAGACCCGAATAATTTCCGTCTTATGATCACCTCTGCGCAAAATCCCAGAATAAAGGCCCTGGCCCAACTTATGGACAAATCCCGCAAGCGCCGGGAAGAAGGGCTGTTTGTCATTGAGGGATTACGCGAGGCGGGCATCGCCCTGCAAAGCGGGTACCGAATGCAGTGTCTGTACTATTGCCCGGACATTTTGCCCGACCCGTTCCGTCACCTGCCTTCCCTGCCGGCCGACACCCCTGCCGAGGCGCTCAGCGCGGCCGTATATGAAAAACTTGCCTATAGGGGTACCACGGAAGGGGTGCTGGCCGTTTTTCACGAACACCCCATGAGCCTGGAGGACATTCCCCTCAATGAAGCGCCATTGGTCATTGTACTGGAAGGAGTGGAAAAACCCGGGAACCTGGGTGCCATATTACGCACGGCCGATGCCGCCGGCGCCAGTGCCGTGCTTCTGTGCGATCCCCTGACCGACCTGTACAATCCCAACACCATCCGCGCCTCGCTGGGCTGCCTGTTCAGCGTGCCGACCGTCACCTGTACCAATGAACAAGCGTGCTCATGGCTTAATCACCACGGTTTTTTAACCGTAGCCGCCAATTGCCAGGCCACACAGGGCTACTATCAGTGCGACCTTACCGGACCCACCGCCTTTATCATGGGTACGGAAGACAAAGGATTGGGACCCTTCTGGCGCCAACAGGCGCTCCGGAACATCAAAATTCCCATGCTGGGGCGCATAGATTCCCTCAATGTATCGGTAGCCACGGCTGTCCTTTGCTTTGAAGCGGTACGTCAGCGCGCCGAAAGAAACAATATAATATAGTCATTATGAAACTCTTGTTTGCTTTTACCGCCTGCCTTTTACTTCTGGGCACCGCCTCGTGCCATAAACACGAAGCCACCAACGACGGAGGTGAGGGCTCCCTGCTGCAAATTGGAGACCGGATTCCTTCTGACAACAAGATTACTAATCCCGCCCTGGAATACAATGCCATTGGCAAAGTGGCCCTGGTGGTATTCTTTTCTCCGGGTTGCCCCTTCTGCGTCCGCTCTATGGGAGACATACAAAAAATCTGGTCAGACTTTGGCACCCGCGACGACTTCTATCTCATGTGTTTGGAAATCAATGGAGTGGCCTTTGAGCCTTATATGATGGAAAATGGATACACCTTTCCCGCACAGGACGATTCGTTCCAGACTATCTTCCACACGTATGCCACTCAAAGCATACCTCGTTTCTTCCTCTTTAACAAAGCCGGATTTCTGGCATGGCAGGGTACGGGATTCCGGGAGGACCGCGAGGAAACGCTCCGTCTAGAAATCAATAAATTACTCTAACAGATATGCTTAACAAAGTAATGCTCATAGGGAACGTAGGGAAAGATCCCGAAATTCGCCATTTAGAAAGCGGCGTAGCCGTTGCCACCGTAACACTGGCCACATCGGAAAGATACAAAGACCGCAACACCGGAGAAACCAAAGAACAAACCGAATGGCATAGCATTGTAATGTGGCGCCAACTGGCGGACGTAGCCGAACGCTACATCCGCAAGGGCACCCAGATTTATGTGGAAGGGAAACTGCGGACTCGCAGTTGGGATGACCCGCAGGGGCAAAAACGCTACATCACCGAGATTGTGGCCGACACGGTACAACTGCTGGGCAAACGCGGGGATAACCCCGCCTCGGCAAATAGCCAGCCGCTCCAAAGCGCCGCTGTGCGTCAGGCCGCCACTCCGATGCCGGTTCAAGGTTCCACCACCGCCCCAATCCAAACTCCCGCGCAACCGCAGGAATTTGAACTGACCAGCGAGGAAGACGACCTTCCGTTCTAGAAGACTCTATTGAGCCTTGCGGGCCTTGTTGGGAACATCCAGTTTCAACTGGGGGTTCTTGCGGGACGATCGGTTCAAAAACACGGACACCGTAATGGCCACTGCGGCCAGTGCAATAAACAGGTATTCCGCCTTTACCGCTGCCGCCACTTCGTTGGCGGCGTTGTTTTGTATAATCCTGCCCACAAAGATGGGTACCAACAACATTCCCATATTCTGAATCCAGTAAATGAGGGAATACGCTGTACCCAGGTTTTTCTCGGGAATGATTTTGGGAACCGACGGCCACATAGCGGCCGGTACCAGCGAGTAACCCACACCCAGGATGGCTATGCCCGTATACCCGAACACCGGGGCTCCCGGAGCAAAGGCAATAATCAGATGAGCCGCCAGCACCATACAGGAACCCACTATCATCAGACGGGTAGCCCTGCCCCTGAAGTCTACCAGAAAGCCAAAAAGGGGAGTGAACACCATAGTGCAGAACGGGATCATGGACACCATCCACGAGGCAATGTCATCGTCAATGGAAAACCGGGGAATGATAATGGACGTGGCAAAACGGCGGAACGATATGATACAGCAGTAGAAAAACACGCACAACAGCGAGACCAGAATAAAATGCTTGTTGCCCAATACCTTGAAAATATCGGAGAACTTGAATTTCTCTTCCTCGGCCTTTGGGGCGTTTTCCACGGCAGCCCGCGCAGTCTCCAGCGCATCCATCCGACGGTCAAACGCCAGGAAGATAAGCCACACCAGCAATCCGCACGCCAGTAACACCGTACCCACTGCCGCCGGCTTGCTGGTCTGGGCAAAGGGAATGTGCGTTCCGTCAAGGGCCACTATGCGCGGTACAAGTACCAACGCCACGGCCGTTCCCATACGGGCCACCGCCAACTGCAATCCCATAGCCAGAGCCATTTCCTTACCCTTAAACCATTTGGCGATGGAACGGGTTACCGCTACACCGGCAATTTCACTACCCAAACCAAATACGGCACACCCGGCATAGGCCAGCGCCAAATCGGGCTTTTCAAAAAGTCGGGCGGCAAACGAATAGAACGAACTCTCGTGAAACGCTCGTGAAATGGCGTATAACACCACAAGCGCGCCCCCCAGCATAAGGCAGACAAACAGCGTGCCCGTAAAGCGCACGCCCCATTTGTCCAGCAACATACCGCAGATAATCAGCCCGCCCCACACACACAACAACGAATAAGCCCCCCCATAAGCCCCGTAATTGGCCGAGGTCCACGCCAGATCCAACAACTGAGGATTCTTGAAAATGTGACTGATGGTGGTAAACTGGTCGTCAAAGAAGTACGAGGCAAACATAGGCACGCACAGGCAAAGCAACACCACCCAGCGCACCCACTTGCTATCCTTTAAGGGATGACTCGTCTTGTTCATAGCCCCTATTTTTTAATATTGGGCAATTCCAAACCAAAACCTTTTTTCTTGTCTTCTATCTTGAGCCAGACGCCCATCCCCAGGGCAACGACCCCGAAGGAAGCAAAAATAAGCATGGACACCGTGTAGTCATAAGCCGGTACCGTAGCCTGTATCCCTTGCGCCAGCTGGGCATTGGCCTGTTCACGCAACTGAGCCACACCCGGATTGGTGCTGTCCAGTACGTTGCCAATTATCTTTGGAACAAAGCAGAGACCGAAATTCTGGATCCAGAAAATCAGCGAATAAGCACTACCCAAATAACGTTCGTCAATGATTTTAGGCACACTGGGCCACAAAGCGGCGGGGACCAGGGAGAAAGAAACGCCGAGCACCACAATGATGAGCAACGCAAACCATTCTTTGGGATAAGCCGGTAGCGCCAGCGCAAAAGCCAGGTGGCAAATAATCATGATCAACGCCCCGTACAGGAGCATGGAAGCGCCCTTGCCCTTATGGTCAATAAACGAGCCCAGGAACGGAGTCAGTACCATCGCCAGAATGGGGAACCAGCGGAACAGATTGGCTGCCGTCTCTGTAGGTATGGAAAGGGTGCATTCCAAAAAGTTGGTGGCATAGCGCTGGAAGGGGAAAATGGCACTATAGTATAGTACGCACAACAAGGCAATGATCCAGAACATCTTGCTGCCAAAAATGTTTTTTATGTCACTGATTTTAAATTCTTCCGCAGGCGGCTCATCTCCGCGGGCATCTCCGATCTGACGGTCCAATTTGGTATCCATCACGTTGAACACCAAAAAATTGATAAGCCCAATCAGCAACAATACCGTACAAAAGGCAATAGGGGCTACCACCGAACCGTTAAATTTGTTGGCAATAAACGGAGACAGTGAAAGCACAGCAAACACGCCCAGACGGGCAATAGCCATCTCCAACCCCATGGCCAGGGCCATTTCCTTGCCCTTAAACCATTTGGCAATGGACTTTGAAACGGTGATACCCGCCATTTCACAGCCACAACCAAAAATCATAAAGCCTAATGACGCCATCTTGGCACTGCCCGGCAGGGATACCCACCAGGAATTCATCCAGGCACACAATTCCGTTGCCTGGAACCAGTCACTGATTCCAATATATTTTATGGAAGCACCCACCACCATGATGGAAGCGGACAATGCCCCGGTAAAGCGAATACCGCATTTGTCCAGAATAATGCCGGCAACAATAAGGAAGCCGCATACATTCAGAAAATATTCAGAAGCGGCGTAAGTGCCATAACTGCCGGGGGTCCACCCGCGTTGCCCTTCCACTAATGTTTGCAGTGGAGACATCACGTCCACAAACATATAGGCAAAAAACATCATCAAGGCAATGAGCAACAAAGCCGCCCAACGTGCCACAAAACTGTCGTTCAGTAATTTTTTTACTTGAGTCATAAATATGGAGATTAATATGTGTTTTCAAAAGGTAGGCTAAGGTACAAAAATTTGCGTACCTTTGAGGGCTGTAGCATAAAAAACATTTATATGAACGTAGACGTAGTATTAGGTCTCCAATGGGGAGATGAAGGAAAAGGAAAAATTGTAGACGTACTGGCAGACAAATACAACTTGATTGCCCGTTTTCAGGGCGGTCCCAACGCCGGTCACTCCCTGCATTTTGAAGGCAAGTCTTTTGTGTTGCATTCCGTTCCGTCCGGTGTGTTCCGCGACGACGTAATGAACATCGTAGGCAACGGGGTAGTATTGGATCCCATTATTTTTGAACAGGAATGCCGCGCCATCGAAGCACTCGGTGTCAATGTGAAAGAACGTGTATGCATTTCCAAGAAAGCCCATCTTATTTTGCCCACACACCGCATCATTGACGCCGCCAGCGAGCAATCCAAGGGAGCCTCAAAGATCGGTTCCACCCTTAAAGGTATCGGGCCCACCTATATGGACAAGACCGGCCGCAACGGACTTCGCGTGGGAGATACTCTGGCCTCCAATTTCATGGAGCGCTTTTTGGCACTTACCACAAAGCATTATGCTTTTCTACAACAATTCGATTACACCTATGACTCGGAGATGGACCGTGAAAAATGGCTCAACGCCGTGGAATACATGAAAGGTTTTTCCATCATTGACGGTGAATACTATCTGAACCGGCGTCTGGAACAAGGCGCCACCGTATTGGCCGAGGGGGCGCAAGGCTCTATGCTTGACATTGACTTTGGCGCCTATCCGTTTGTCACCTCTTCTTCCACCACTTGCGCCGGTGCCTGCATCGGCCTGGGAGTGGCCCCGTCACGCATTGGCAACGTCTATGGCATTTTCAAGGCATACTGTACTCGTGTGGGCAGCGGTCCCTTCCCTACCGAACTGTTTGACGCCACCGGTGACCAGTTGCGTGAAAAAGGCAACGAATTCGGAGCCACCACCGGCCGGCCGCGCCGCACCGGATGGCTGGACCTGGTGGCCCTAAAATACGCCGTGTTCCTCAACGGAATTACCGAACTGATTATGATGAAGTCAGACGTGATGGACACGTTCCCCGTCATCAAAGTGGCTACAGCTTATCTGGTAGACGGCGAAAAGACGCAACAAGTTCCGTTTGACACCTACGCACAAATCACACCTATATATACGGATTTCCCGGGATGGGAAAAAGACTTGTCCAACGTACGCAATGAAGCTGATTTTCCTCAGCCCTTCAAAAACTACATACACTTCATTGAAGATTTTCTGGGCGTTCCCATAAGAATTGTGTCCCTGGGGCCTGACCGCGACCAAACCGTTGTCAGAAAATAAGGTATGGGAACCCTGCTAGATACTATAAACTCTCCTGCCGACCTAAAAAAACTCAATCAGAGTGAACTGATTACACTATGTGACCAGTTGCGCGAATACATCACCGACTGCTGCGCCAAAAATCCCGGTCACCTGGGAGCCAGTCTGGGAACTGTAGAATTGACCGTGGCCCTGCATTACGTATTTGACGCCCCCACGGATAAAATCATCTGGGACGTGGGTCATCAGGCCTATGCCCATAAAATACTCACCGGCCGGCGCAAGGAATTCCTGCACAACCGCTGCCTCAACGGGCTGAGCGGATTCCCAAAAATGAGCGAAAGCCCGTACGATGCCTTTGGCACCGGGCACTCGTCCACGTCCGTCTCGGCCGCATTGGGTTTTGCCACGGCTGCCGCCTTGCGTGGCACGCACGAGCAGGTGGTGGCCGTCATTGGAGACGGTTCGCTCACCGGCGGACTGGCCTATGAAGGGTTGAATAACGCGGGCGGTTCTCACGCCAATATGCTCATAGTGTTCAACGACAACCAGATGTCTATTGAGCCCAATGTGGGCGGCCTGCACAATTCCCTGCTCAAGATTACCACGTCGGCCCATTACAACCGGCTCAAACAACGCACCTGGCACGCCCTGGGGGCAAGTACCCTGCGCGACCTGGTACAGAAATCCGTCAGAGCCATAAAACGCGCCATAGTGGGACAAAGCACCCTGTTCCAGACACTGGGTATCCGATACTTCGGCCCCGTGGACGGACACGATGTGATCCGCCTCATCAAAACGCTGGAACGCCTCAAGACCCTCAACGGCCCCAAACTGTTGCACATCCTCACCGTAAAGGGAAAAGGCTATGCGCCGGCAGAACACAACCAGTCCGTCTGGCATGCTCCCGGCCTGTTTAACCCCAAAACCGGGCAGCGCGTGGCCGAGGAACCCGGCACCCCGGGCAAAACCCGCTTCCAGGACGTATTTGGGCAAACCCTGCTTGAACTGGCCCGTACCAACCCCAAAATAGTGGCCATCACCCCTGCTATGCTCAGCGGCTGCGGACTCAAACGGATGATGCAGGAAATGCCCGACCGCTGCTTTGACGTGGGCATTGCCGAGCAACACGCCGTCACCTTTTCCGCCGGTCTGGCTGCCGCGGGCTATCTGCCCTACTGCAACATCTATTCTTCATTTATGCAACGCGCCTACGACGGAGTCATTCACGACGTGGCCCTGCAAGACCTTAAAGTGGTATTATGCTTGGACCGGGGTGGTCTGGTAGGTGAAGACGGAGCCACGCACCACGGCGCCTTTGACCTGGCCTACTTCAATTGCGTGCCCAATTTGTGCGTGGCGGCTCCCATGGATGAAGAACAACTGCGCCAGATGCTCTATTCGGCCCAAGACCTCGCCTACCGCGCCCTGAGCATCCGTTACCCCAGAGGCTCCGGTTTTGGCAACAAGAACTGGAACCAGCCGTTCACCTTCATTCCAAAGGGTACCGCGCGGTTATTGCATCAGGGAAACGACCTGGTCCTGCTCAGCATCGGGTCGGCAGGTATTATGGGTGCCCAAGCCATTGCCAAAGCGGAAGAGACCGGGATAAGCATTTGTCATTACGATATGCGTTTCCTGAAACCTATAGATACAGAAGTGTTGGACTATGTGGCCACCCGTTTTTCCCGCATAGTCACCTTGGAAGACGGATGTCTGATTGGCGGACTGCATGCTACCGTTTCCTCATACATGGCGGCCGGCGGCTACCCTGTAAAAGTGACAGGGCTTGGAATACCGGACCGTTTCATTGAGCAGGGAAAAGTGCGTCAATTATATGCACAATGCGGATACGATGTGGAAAGCATTGCACAAACCCTGACCAAGGTTTGATTTTGTAGATTTTTTTTGGTAGTTTGGAGAAAACTCCTATCTTTGCCGCTCCTAAATGGAAGGATAGTGCGGGCGGATTCTGCCGATGTAGCTCAGTTGGTCAGAGCAGCTGATTTGTAATCAGCAGGTCGTGGGTTCGAATCCCTCCATCGGCTCAACGTTTTTTGAAAGATTGCACGTAATAAAATAATTGGGAGGGTACCAAAGTGGCCAACTGGGGCAGACTGTAAATCTGCTGGCGCACGCCTTCGTAGGTTCGAATCCTGCCCCTCCCACTACAAAGGCGGAAGTAGCTCAGTTGGTAGAGCATCAGCCTTCCAAGCTGAGGGTCGCGAGTTCGAACCT
>CAZKPB010000011.1:0-75990 GCA_964554535.1 uncultured Muribaculaceae bacterium
AAAACAGGATATTCTCCTTTGCCAAAAATGGGATAAGCAAAGTTACCTATTACAGCATGACTTAGCTAATTGCTTTCTCACTGAAGGTGACTCCACGACCAACTACACGAGTCCATGGTGCGAAATGTGGCGCGCTACCGGGCAATCCGTCCGTTGCCTCTTAGTGGGTGGGGAATAATTTATAAATGGTAACGGCTTGTAATCCGGCTTTGTAGACAGTTTACGTTCGCACCTGCGGTAGCAGCCCCCGGGCAGCAACAAACGTCCTTTAGAGTGAAATCCGTGGGCGTTTTTTGTTAGAAACTTAGAAACTAGTTTTGGTTGACAATCGGTTGACAAAATGACCACAAAGAAAAAGCCAACTATCTAATAATAAGATAATTGGCTAAAACTCTTGTGCCCAGAACAAGACTCGAACTTGCACGCCCTATAACAGGCACCACCCCCTCAAAGTGGCGTGTCTACCAATTCCACCATCTGGGCATTTTGAGGCTGCAAATATAAGAAAAATTCTAAAATCACCCCATCTTTAGTATATTTGTGAGGTAAAAAACACAAATCAAATGGATATACATACTACACTGATAAAGAAAGGGAAAAATTTGTCGGCCCAACTGCGTGCCCAGGGGGCGGAAACAGTGACGCCGGAAAACGAATTTGCCATCTTTAAACAAAAGGGTGATATGATTTACCTGGTGGGAGAGCCGCAGTCGGAAGGGGTGGATCTAGACTCGGACTACAAAGTGCAGAAAGCCATGCTCAGCGCCATGCGGTTGCACTTGGTATCGAGTGTGCAGGAAGTGGCGGAAAACGGCGTGTTTGAAGCCTTGCTGCGGGCAGCTATGCCCAACCGTTTAGGCTTTGACATCACCACCGACTCGGAAATACCGGAAGAACAATTCCTGTTTCACGACCCCGGTACCTGCGCCGTTGTCTCCGTCCCTATGGACAAGGACGAGGAACTGGTTCATTTTTTGTTTGACCACCAGGTGACCGTCCTTACCCTGGGCCACGTCACCAAGGGTGATATACGTGTGGATGACGAACCTTACGGCAACATCAAAGAGTTTTAGTCGGAAGTGGGATTTGCAGTTTTTGACCGCATTGCCGGAAAATACGACCGTACCAACCGTCTGATATCGTTTGGTCTAGATGCCTGCTGGAAAAGAAAAATGGTGCGGGAAGTCCGCAAAAACCCGCCCGGCCGGTTGCTGGACCTTGCTTGTGGTACCGGCTCGTTGACCCGCCTTTTGGCAAAGAACCTGCCCGTTTGTCCGTCCGACGGAGCCCTTCCGCCAATTACCGGTGCCGACCCCTCTGAAGCCATGCTTCAAAAAGCCCGGCGGCAACCGAGACCCAACATACAATACGTCAACGCATTGGCCGAACACCTGCCATTTGACGACCACTGCTTTGACGCCGTGACCATTTGCTACGGCATCCGCAATTTTGAAGACAGACCGTTAGCCTTTACCCAAGTATACCGCACCCTGCAACCCGGCGGTTGCCTGTACATTTTGGAATTTTCCCTGCCCCGTCCCTCTTTTTGGAACGCCCCGCAACGTATGTACATACACCGCATCCTGCCCCTGTTGGGCGCTTGGAGCACCGGAGACCGGAACGCTTACGACTATTTGAAGAACACCGTCGAGTCGTTCCCTTCTCCGGACGTCATCCGGAAAGAACTTTGCGGTGCAGGATTTGCAACGGTGACCTGCAAACGTTTATGGCCCGCCGTGGTGGTTTTATATAGTGCGCAAAAATGACATTTTGGTCTATAATAACCTTGCTGCTGTATGCATTCAACTGGATTATAGCCGTCTACTTTATCATTGATTTGATATTCCGGCGGCACAATCCGGTCAAGTCCCTCTCGTGGATTATTGTGTTGCTGCTGCTCCCTTTCATTGGCATTCTCTTTTACGCCTACTTCGGTCGTAACTTCCGCCGGACCAAAATTTACAGCCGTAAGGGGCTTCATGACGAGAAACTGAAGAAAGAACTGAGCGACAGGCAACTGCAATTACTATTTGATCACGACGACCTCATCCCTCCGCAATTTGCCGCCCAGAAAAAAATCATCCGCCTGTGCCTGAACAACAATAAGAGTCTGCTGACCCAATACAACCGCACCCGGCTGTTCTTTACCGGGAAGGATGCCCTGGAAGCCATGCTGGACTACGCCTCAAAAGCCGTGGACCACATCTACCTCCAGTCTTTCATCATTGAAAACGACTCCCTGGGGACCCGCTGGAAAAACCTGCTGATCCAAAAATCCAGGGAAGGCGTGGACGTACGCGTCATCTTTGACGACTTTGGCAGCTGGCACCTTCCTTACGCCTACCTGCACGCCTTGCGCAAAGCCGGCGCCCAGATAGTCCCTTTTGGCAAAGTCCGCTTTCCCGGATTCAAGGCCATGCTCAATTACCGGAACCACCGCAAACTATTGATAGTGGACGGCGTAGCCGGTTTCCTGGGTGGCGTCAACATAGCCGACCGCTATTACGACGGCGGCACCAGCCTCCAATGGCGCGACACGCATATGCTCATTGAAGGTCAGGCAGTGTCTCAGCTGCAATCCAGCTTCCTTATGGACTGGTTTTTCATCACCCACAAGAACCTGCGCCCCAACCGCCCCAGGAAACGCAGAATAGGCTCCCGTAATAAACTTGCCGAGGCTAACGCCACCGCGTCCCAAACTCCTGTCATCCTTCCGGAACAAGGCCTTCAAGACTTGACGCAAGACACGCTCTCACGCGAAACCTGCTTCATGCAGATAGTCAGCTCCGGCCCCGACAGCGACTGGGCCGACATCATGCAGCTCTACCTGACCCTGATTAATCAGGCCCAGCACCGCATCAGCCTCATTACCCCTTACTTCATCCCTAACGAAACCATCCTCAATGCTTTGCGTACCGCCGCTCTGGGAGGGGTGGAGGTCCGTATTTTAATGCCTCAGTACAGCGACAGCAAATTTGTGCATTACGCCTCGCTGTCCTATATGAGCGACCTGATGGAGGCCGGTGTGGACGTCTACCTGTATACCAAGGGATTCATTCATTCAAAAGTAATCAGCATTGACGGCACCTGCTGCCTGGTGGGCTCGGCCAATATGGACAACCGCTCGCTGGAACACCACTTTGAGATTGGTGCCATGATCTATAAACCGCAGGTCGCCTGTGAAATTGAAGACCAGTTTGACAATGATCTGCACAGTAGCCGCCAGTTGTCTCTGAAAACCTGGACCAAACGCCCCGTCATGCACAAGGTGGCCGAGGCTTTTGCCCGCCTGCTGAGTCCGCTATTATAAATTGTGGTTTTTTGGAACAATTGCTATATTTGCAAGTTGGTAACACCTTTTACTATACTATATGATACTAAGTAAACAACTGGGCGTTTATTTGAACCAAACACATTGTCTGTACAAACAGTGCTTTTTCAATAAACTGATTGAAAATGGAATTGACCTTACACCCGAACAGTTTCTGGTAATAGATATACTGTGGGATGACGGTTCCATGTCACAGCAGGAGATAGCCAACCTTATGGAGAAAGACAAGAACTCCATTACAAAACTGGTGGACGGCCTGGAAAAAAAAGAATACGTGGTGCGTCAGGCAGACCCGGATGACCGCAGAAAAAACAACGTGGTGGTCACCAGCAAGGGAATCCGTCTAAAAAGGAGCATAACACGTGTGGCGGTAGATGCTGCGGCAGGAATAATGGACGGCATTCCGCAAGAAGAACTGGAGCAGTTTGTGCAGGTCCTGCACAAACTCAGCGACAATATGAAACGAATGATGACTTCCAATTCCAAATAACCCGATGAATAAATATCAACTCCAAAATTGCGCCAACGGCCGTATTTTCCATGATGAAGGCTGGTTCTTGGCGGACCCTCAGCACAAAGACCCCGCACTGATCAAAACCGTATATACCAAGAAGCAACTGACCGTAGGCAGCGCCTCGGACGGTTTCTACAAATTTGCAGACTGGCTGCCCATAGAACGCACTTTCAATCATTCGGCCGCTCCGGTCACCTACAAGAGTGAAGGACTTGCCAAATACCTGGGCTTGAAAAATCTTTACATTACCTTTAACGGCTATTGGCCCGAAAAGGGCGCTTTTATGACCACCTGTTCCTTCAAGGAGACCGAGGCGTATTCCGTTTGCGCCCGCATTCCAAAGGACGAACACCGCACCCTGGTGGTGGCCTCGGCCGGAAATACGGGGAGGGCCTTTGCCAAAGTATGCTCTGACAACCGCATTCCCCTGCTGCTTTTTGTGCCTCTGGACAACATTGACGCGCTCTGGTTCGAGGCGCCGCTTGACCCCTGCGTGCGGCTGGTCTGCTCGCCGGCCGGAAGTGACTATTTTGATGCCATTGAGTTGAGTGACAAAGCCTGCCTGCAGGAAGGTTATTTTGCCGAGGGAGGGGCCAAGAATGTGGCCCGCCGCGATGGAATGGCCACTACGGTACTTTCCGCCACCACGTTTATTGGACGTATTCCGGATTATTACTTTCAGGCCATTGGAAGCGGCACGGGTACCATTGCCGCCTGGGAAGCCAACCAGCGTTTGATAGAAGACGGACGCTTTGGCAGCCACAAGATGTGTCTGTGTCCCGCGCAGAATGCGCCTTTCCTGCCCATGTACAACGCCTGGCAGGCTCGCTCGCGCCAGATACCCGCTATGGACCCGCAGGAAGCCCGGCACAACGCCGCCTGTATCAAAGCCAAAGTATTGTCCAACCGTAAACCACCCTACGGCATTGCCGGCGGATTGTACGATGCCCTGGTGGATACGGGGGGAACCATTGAATGTGCCACCAACGACCAGTTGCAGGAAGCCTCCGACCTCTTTGAAAAATGGGAAGGGGCGGATATTCATCCTGCCGCTGCCGTGGCTACGGCCGCACTTATCAAACAGGTGCGTGAAGGTCGGATGGATGCTTCAAAAGTGATTATGCTTAATATAACCGGCGGAGGAGAAAAACGCTTCAAGGCGGCACATAAGGTTTGGATGCTTAAACCCTGTAAGGTGGCGGAATAGTTGGATTTTTTTTCATATCTTTGAAAAAATCTGACTTTTTTGTCTATGAAAAAACGCGCTTATCTTTTGACACCACTTGTTTTTACGGCTTTCGGGGCTTGTGAAGACAGGGAGGCTGCAAATGGCCCCCGGCAGGTGCTTGGTGCAAATTTGTAATAACCTTTAAATTTTGTTATATGAAACGCTTATTTTATCTTGTTTTAGCCGCGCTTACCGTAAGTCTTACGGCGTGCGACCTTGCCGATGCCCCGCAGATTGATGCCAATGACCTGGTGGGTAATTGGATTCTGTTCACTATTGGTGTAGAACCTATTGACAATACCCGCGCAGATGTATTGCTTGTGGAACCCGATGGCCAATGGAGCCTTCACGGCAATACCGTTGACTGGGTGGCTACGCCCGACTGGCGTAAATATGAAGATTTGTCCTATTCCGTAGACGGTAATATCATTACAGTACAGGGAACCGCTGCCAAAAAAATGGATTTCAAGGTTCAGGTTTTGATGCTTACTCCCAATACATTGACCGTAAGGGTAAAACAAGTGGCCGGTGACAATGAACTGAACGTAACTGTCGGATCCATGTTGTCATTCTATCGTGCCGATGCGCCGGATTATTCCGTGGAAGGAACCTGGATGGAAGCAGACTCTCTGGAACAAATAATTTTTGATAACGAGGGCCTCTTTACCCTATCTACCAGAGCTGCCAAGGCAGATCCTTTTGCACTGCACGCCACATGTGACTATTTTGTTTATGGAGATTTGGTGGTTACAGACAACAAAGAAAACGACAACCTGTACATAATGAATTCGGTTGTAAGAGAAGACAGTATTTTATTGACCCAAATCGTGACGGGAGAAGACCCCTATATTTGGGAAGGTACCCGTGTAGAAGAAGACTAACTAGTGTTTTGCAAGCGGAGAGTCGGGCTCGTTACGCATCATCATATATTCCGTTTTGGCTATGGCCCGCGGAATAAACTTGGTAAAGAGCACGGCCACTTTTCCCCAGAAAGTAAGAATAACGGTGTTCCTGCGGTGCAGGACTCCTTGTAACAGATGGCGGGCCACAACAGGTGCCGCCATCATTTTTTCCTCCGAACGGGGCGTGGCCCCCTGCGGAGTGCCGTTGGCTGTAAGGGCGGCAAAACGTACGTTGGATGCCGTGAAGCCGGGGGCGAAAGTCATCACGTGCAACCTGTCGTACATGTGTTCAGTGCGTAAGGTATCCAAAAAGCCGTTCATGGCAAATTTTGAGGCCGAGTAACCGGTACGTGCCGGTAATCCCTTGAACCCGGCAATGGAGGTGACGCCCACCAGCGAACCCTTGCTTTCCAGCAGATAAGGCAGGGCGTATTTGGTGCAATATACGCACCCCCAAAAATTGACGTCCATAAGGCGGTGGATGACCGCCAGGTCCACGTCTTTGAACATGGCCCGCATGGAAATGCCGGCGTTGTTGATGAGTACGTCAATACGGCCGAATTGGTCTACGGCCGTTTGGATAAGGTGTTTGCAATCCTCTTCTTTGGATACGTCGGTGGTAACCGTCACCACTTTGGTAATGGCAGAAAGTTCGGCCGCAAGGGTTTCCAGTTTGTCCGTACTGCGAGCCGCCAGCACCAGAGTGGCCCCGGCTTTGGCAAATTCGCGGGCGCTTGCCATTCCAATGCCGGAAGAAGCGCCCGTGATTACCGTTACTTTACCTTGTATAGAGGATCTCATTTAATTTAGTCAATGGCTTTGTTCTGAATCTCGGTGCCCTTATAGGCTCCGGCGTCCAATTTCTTGCGGATGGCTTCAAAGGCATCCAACGTATAGTTGACGTGTTCCAGGGTGTGCATGGCCGTAGGAATAAGGCGGAACATGATTACGCCTTTGGGAACCACGGGGTACACCACAACCGAGCAGAAAATATGATAATTCTCCCTAAGGTCTACCAGAATGTTGGTGGCCTCGGGCAGTTCTCCCTTAATGAAAACGGGCGTTACGCAGGCTTGCGCCGCACCAATGTCAAAGCCTCTCTCACGCATACCGTTTTGCAGGGCGTGGGTGACTTTCCACAACTGTTCGCGGAACTCGGGGCGGTTGCGTACCATATCCAGACGTTTGAGCAGACCTTCCACCATAGCCATTGGCAGGCTCTTGGCATAGATCTGCGAACGCAGGTTGTAACGCAGGTAATTGATGATGTCTGCCGGCCCGGCTACAAATCCTCCAATACCGGCCATAGTCTTGGCAAAGGCGCCAAAGTACAGGTCCACCTGGTCCATCACGCCAAAATGCTCTGACGTACCACGGCCGTTGGGGCCCATAACGCCAAAACCGTGGGCGTCGTCAATGAGGATGCGGAAGTTGAATTTTTTCTTCAGGGACACAATCTTGTCCAGGAAACCCAGGGCACCGGTCATGCCGTATACCCCTTCCGTTACCAGCAGGATACCGCCACCGCTTTCTGCCGTCAGACGAGTGGCGCGTTCCAGGGCGTGTTCGCATTTTTCCAGATTGTTGTGGGGGTATACAATGCGCTGTCCCATATGCAGCCTCAGGCCGTCCATAATGCAGGCGTGAGCCTCGGAATCATATACTACAATGTCACGGCGGGTAAGCAGGGCGTCAAGGGTCGAAATCATTCCCTGGTAGCCGAAGTTGAACAGGTAGGCGTCTTCTTTCTTTTCAAAGTCCGCCAGCTGGCGTTCCAGTTCTTCATGAAGGCTGGTGTGGCCGCTCATCATACGGGCGCCCATGGGGTAGGCAAGACCCCATTTGGCTGCCGCCTCGGCGTCGGCCTTGCGGACTTCGGGATGGTTGGCCAGTCCCAGATAGTTGTTGAATGTCCAGGCAAGTACTTTCTTACCCTGAAACATCATATAGGGGTCAATAGGTCCTTCCAGTTTGGGGAACATAAAATAACCCTTAGCTTTTTTGCGGTATTGTCCCAGCGGGCCGCCTTCGTTTTGTGCTATTCTATCAAAAATATCCATAGGTGGCAAGTATTATTTAAATATATTATGCGTCAATGTTGGCGTATTTGGCGTGCTGCTCTATAAATTCGCGGCGGGGCGGCACATCGTCCCCCATAAGCATGGAGAAGATGCGGTCGGCCTCGGCCGCGTTTTCAATGGTGACCTGGCGCAAAATACGATGTTCGGGGTTCATGGTGGTGTCCCACAGTTGTACGGCGTCCATTTCTCCCAAACCTTTGTAGCGTTGTACAAATACGCCGGTTTCCCTGCCCTTGCCCATCTGGTCCACTGCCGCGCGGCGTTCTTCTTCCGTCCAGCAGTATTGCTGGTCTTTTCCTTTCTTGACCAGGTAGAGGGGAGGCGTGGCAATGTATACGTGACCGCCGCGGATAAGGTCCACCATATGGCGGAAGAAGAAGGTCAGCAACAGCGTGGCAATGTGGCTCCCGTCCACATCGGCATCGGTCATAATGATTACGCGGTGGTAGCGGAGCTTGGACAGGTTGAGTGCCTTGCTGTCTTCTTCGGTGCCCCGGGTCACCCCAAAGGCGGTGTATATGTTGCGGATTTCTTCGCTGTCAAAGATGCGGTGTTCCTGGGCTTTTTCCACGTTCAGGATTTTACCGCGCAGGGGCAGAATAGCCTGGAACGACCGGTCACGCCCCGTTTTGGCGGTACCACCGGCCGAGTCCCCTTCCACCAGGAAGATCTCACATTGTTCGGGATCGCGGTTGGAACAGTCGGCTAGTTTGCCCGGAAGCCCGGCTCCGGACATCACCGTTTTGCGCTGCACCATTTCGCGCGCTTTGCGGGCGGCGTGGCGTGCGGTGGCGGCCAGGATGACCTTTTCCACAATGATGTGGGCGTCTTTGGGGTTTTCTTCCAGGTAATTTTCCAGGGCGGTGCTCACGGCCTGCGATACGGCGGCCATCACTTCACTGTTACCCAACTTGGTCTTGGTCTGGCCTTCAAACTGAGGTTCGGCCACTTTGACGGAGAGTACGGCGGTAAGCCCTTCACGGAAGTCGGCCGGGTCAATCTCAAATTTCAGTTTGCTGAGCAGCCCGTTTTTATCTGCGTAACTCTTAAGGGTTGAGGTGAGCCCGCGGCGGAACCCCGTAAGATGGGTTCCTCCTTCTATAGTATTGATATTGTTTACGTAAGAATGGATGTTTTCTGTAAACCCGGTGTTGTATTGCATGGCCAGTTCAATGGGAATCCCGGTTTTCTGCGTTTCAAGGTAGATGGGGTTTTCCGTAAGTTTTTCACGGGTGCTGTCCAGAAAGGATACAAAGTCCTTCAAACCGGTTTCCGAGTAGTATTCCTCGCGGCGGAATCCGGTTTTGTCTTTGGGGGCTGCGGCTTCTTCAAGTGCCACCATTTCATCCCGGGCGGTATCTTCGTCGTCCACGTCTTCTTCCGAGAATTCACCGGGGGCCAGGGCCTCACGCCGGTCTTCCAGGGTCAGGCGAACGCCCTTGTTGAGGAAAGCCAGTTCCCTGAGTCGGGCGGCCAGAATGTCGTAATTAAAGACCCGACTTTGCTCAAAAATCTGATTGTCAGGTAAAAAGGTAATTACAGTCCCGGTGCGGTCGCTGGTGCCTATCTCGGTTACCGGAGCCACGGGGACGCCCCTGTGGTAGGTCTGCTGGAAAATTTTGCCATCTCTATAGATGGTGGCCACCAGGGTTTCAGAAAGCGCATTTACGCACGATACCCCCACGCCGTGCAAACCACCGGATACTTTATAGGAATCTTTTGAAAATTTACCTCCCGCGTGGAGGATGGTCAGTACCACTTCCAATGCGGAACGGCCTTCCTTGGCGTGCATCCCGGTGGGGATACCGCGGCCGTTGTCGGTTACGGTCACGCTGCCGTCCGGATTGATGATTACGTCTATGCGGTTGCAGTAGCCGGCCAGGGCCTCGTCAATGGAGTTGTCCACCACTTCATATACAAGGTGGTGTAACCCTCTGGAACTCACGTCCCCAATATACATTGAGGGGCGTTTTCTAACGGCTTCCAGCCCTTCCAATACTTGGATACTCTCGGCTGAATATTGATTCTCGTTTGTCACTTTTTTTGTACTTTATAAACGTACAAAAATAGTAAAAAAAGGGGAAGTAGCCTAATTAAAATCTGACGGTGATTCCGGCTCCGGCCTGTATCCCCGGCCGGCGGTAAAATTGGTATATGCCAATGTTTTGGTTGAGCAGGTTGTCCCCGTACAGGAAGGCCGAGAAGTGGCGGTTGAAGACCCATTCGGCCTGTGCGCTCAGGTGGGTGCAGGCGGGCAACGGTTCCTGTGAGGTGGCCACGGAACTACGGTATTTTGCCTCCATACTGAGTACAATGCGTTCTCTCCAATTGTAACGCAAATGTGCAGCGGCTTCAAAACTGGGCTTGTAATAGGGGGGCAGGCTGCTGTCCATCACGTATTTGTACCAGTTGGCGCTCACATATCCCTCAAACGATTTGTTCTGGTAACCCAGCGATCCGCCAATGCCGTAACGAGTCTCGTTATCGTACACCAACCGGTACTGAACCGCAGTCTGGGGCAGGGTGGCGTCCAATCCGTCTCTCACCCGGTCGTAGAAGTATTGGCGGTCGGTGTGGCGGTAAGCGACGTACACGCGGTAGTTGAACCGATCGGCCAGCGTGCCGTTGAACCCGGCCTCGGCCGTAAGCGGCGCGTAGGGCAGCAGTGAGGTGGTGTCGGCTGGACCCGTCAGCCACGGGTTTTCCCTAAGGCGTTCCTGGTACGAGTTGACTTCCTGCGATGCGTCCACTTGGGCGTACACCACCAGATTGTCGGGAATCAGCTGGAAGTGCGCTTTGGCCCAGGGATAGATTATAAACGTACTCTTGTCTTCGCGTTCCATAAGCAGGCTCAGGCGCGTCCCGCCCGAGAGCAGAAATCGTTCCCCGCTCCAGATTACGTGGGGCAGGAGCGAGGCAGACCCATGCGAGGCCGATTCGCCGTCGGTGGACCAGCGGTTGCTGACAAAACGGACTTTGCCTTCCAGATTGAACGACAGCGACCGGTGAAAATTGTAACCCGCCAGCGAATAGATGTCCAGCCGGTTTTCTCTCAGATTGTTGTCCAGCCCCGCCAGCGACAGGTTATTCTGTGCGTGGCGGTAACCCAGATCCAGCGCGTAATGCAATTCCCTGGCAGTGGTGTCGGTAGAATACAGGCCCAGGTGGCCTCCTCCGGCAAAATACCGCTGCTTGTCGGTGGCCGGAAGCACAAAGGTATGGTAAAGGCTTTCAAAGTCGGTCTCCATATATTGCACGTTCAGTTGGTTATGGTGTTCCAGCCGCAGAGAACCGATATTCGTCATCCGTTGTTGTTTCTCTTTTACTCCGTCCGTCACGGGCAGTTCTCCCCAAAACGAGCGGTGGCTTGCATTCAGACCTAAAAATGTCTGACGTCCCAGGGGGGCCTGGAGATGCAGGTCGCCTTCCGGCATAATGGGATAGGCCATTGCCAGGCGCACAAATCCGTGCTGTTTGGGCCGGTTTGTTTCCGGAGCCAGCGAGGCGCCGGGCAGCGGTGCAAATGCATACAGATTGTTTAACGGTTTGTCAAAAATGGAATATTGGAACGATGTGTTATAGGTGCGCAACGAGTCAGGCACTCTGGTCCCCAACAGCGGCTTGCTTACGTCCATGAGGTCGGCCTCGTACAGCCGTTCCACTTCAATGACGGGATTGATTTTGTTCTGCGCTGTCACCTGAATACAGAGCAGACAGCAACTCAGTGCTATTAAATGCTTATTCATTGTGTTCGTCACAGCGTTTCAGGCGGATGGCAACCAGTTGGGCAATGTCGTCGCTTTCCGCGGGTTTGTAATCTTTTTGCACGCTTTCATAGGTGGCACGGGCCTGGACCCATTCGCCCCGCTCGGCAAAGATATCTCCCAGCAGCAGGTAGGCCTGGGCAATCCAGTAGTCCTGCGGCGTATCCGAGTCGGCAAAATTGTAGATGAGCGTTTCCGAACGGTCAAAATCGCCACTGTCAAAGGCGTCCTTGCATAGCAGGAACGCGGCTTCGGCCCCTATGGCGTATTGCGGTTCGCGCGCCATTTCTTCCAGCAGCGGCAGGGCGGCCTGACGATCGCCCAATGCCAGATAGCTTTTGGCCGAGATGTACCGCGCATTGGCCTTGTCCTGGGCGTCAAAAGCCTCTCCGTCCAGGACCTTTTTGGCGTGCGATACGGCGTTGCGGTATTGCTTGTTCATGAAACAGGCCTGCATCAAACCGCGCTGGGCCTGGACCTTGTTGTTTTCCAACTGGGCAATCTGATTCAGACTCAGGTAGGCATCGGCCGCATCGGCATATTTTTCCATTTGGTACTGCAGGGTGGCGTAGTGCAGTGTGGCCAGCTCGGAGAAGGAACCCATCTGGGCTTCCATTACTTTGAGGTAGGCGTCGGCCGCTTCTTCCTGTTTATCCAGTTTGGATAGGCATTCGCCAAGGTAGAACCAGGCCGCGCTCCCCTGCGTGCTCTGGGGGTATTCGGCAATGAATTTGCGCAGGGCGGTCACGGCGGCGGCGTAGGTTCCCGCCAGGTAGAGCTGCTCGGCACTTGAGAAAATAAGTTGTTCCTTTTCCGTCGTGGTTTTGTCCGACGGGATGCCCAAGCTCTCCATGTATGCAAAGTAGCCCGCCGCGTTGTTCTGGCTCAGGTACAGGTTTTCTATTCCGGCCAGGGCGTTGGTGGCATCGGCCGAGTCGGGGTAGCGCGCCATCACTTCTTTATAATAGGTCATGGCCTGTTCCGGATGCTGGGTATTGATTTCTATCATTCCCAGTTCAACCAGCGCTTTGGCGTGATAGGCCTGCAGGTCGGGATTTTCCAGAATCTGACGGAAGTTTTCCTGTGCCAGGTCGTATTGGGTGGTCTGCACGTAGGTGCGTCCTTTTTCATACAGGGCGGCTCCAAAGAAACCCGAGGAAGGGTAGTCCTGCATCAGGCTGTCCAGCGTGGCCACTTTCAAATCTTTCTGATTGATGACGCCCTGCGCCATGGCAATCTGGTACAGCGCGTAGTCCGGATGGATGGTGCGGTTGTTCAGGGCCAGGGTGTAGGAGTCGGCGGCTTCCTGGTATTGGTGCTGTGCAAAGGCGCAATCTCCCAATCGGAGGTAGCTGTCGGCCATATAGCTCCGGTTAAGGCGTCCCAACTTCAGGTACCGGTTAAACCAGTCCGCTGCCGTGGTATAGTCCTGCTGTTTGAAATAGGCATACGCAATATTGAAGTGGCTGTTGCGGTATTTGTCGGGGTCGGATGCGGCGGTGCTGCGCCCTATGTATTGCTTCCAGAGGGTGATGGCGTTGGCGTACGATCCGCTGCGGTACAGGCACTCGGCCACCCAGTACGACTCTTTGGCCAGCGAAAAATAGGGCTCGGCCTTACGGTAACTCCCGGCCTGATACAGTTGCAAACCCCGCAGGTAGGCGGCGCGCACCAGATGTTCCTGATTCTGCACCGTAGGGTTTTTGATGGCTTGCAGGGCCTCAACCGCTCCGGCATAATCCTGGGTGAGGAAGCTGTGGGCGGCTATGTAGTTCTGCAATTCATCCAGCTTGGGTGATTGGGGATAATGCTGGCGGTACGCGGAAATGGCCTGAATGTCTCCTCTTACGTCGTAGGACAGTTTGGCGTAATTGAAGGATGCGTCTTCTTTGATGGCGGGGTCATAGTCCATGTTGCCCGCCTTTTGGAAGGCATCCAGCGCGTCAATCTTGTTTTTGAGTTCAATGTAGGCCTCTCCCAGATGGTACAGGGCGTTTTGCCCCAGGCTGTCCGACACGCCGGCCGCCAGAGAAAGCTGTTGCACGGATTGTTCGTAATTGCCCAGAACGTAATCCAGAATACCCGAGTAGTACCTGTCCGTGCGCGTCAGTTCTGTGGCCTGCTGCTGGTAGCGGTCAAAGAACGCCCGGGCTTCTTGCGTGCGTTGGAGCGCAAAGTAAGACTCGGAAAGAATCTTGGCCAGCGTGCCCCTGCTGTCGGGAAGTGCCACGGCATAAAGTGCTTCTCCCTGACGGATGACCTCTTCATATTGTTTCAGATAGAAACGGCTTTGCAACAGATAGGCCCCGGCCAGAGGGGCGTATTTGGGCGACCGGCACAAAGGATCCAGCAGCGGAATGGCCTCTTCAAACTGTTGGTTGGAATAAAAGAGGTAGCCCGTATAGAACCGAGCCGCCTGCTTGTAGTCTTCTCCCGCGGGGCAGGTGAGTGTCTGTTGAAAATAGCGGAGGGCTTCCGTATCCCGGTCCAGTTCGCGGTAGGCGTAGCCCATGCGGAAGTTGTACTGCGCCCTTTCTTTGCGGGGAAGTAGCCTTTCCCGTATCTTGCCGTAGGCCGCCAGCGCTTTCTCGTATTGGCTCTGCTGCATCAGCAGGTTGCCCAATTTCAAATAGACCTGCTGTTTGAGCGGGGCGGCAGGATAATCACGTTCCCATTGGGCGGCGTGCAGAGAGGCTCCGGGGTCTTCCATCCCGATTTCGCACAAAAGAATATAGGTTGCCACCGTAGCGCGGTCTGCCGCCTGGTCAGGTGCCAGGGAGCGGAACAGATAGGCTGCACTTACATATTGTCCTTGCTTGTATAGGTCTGCTGCTTCTTTAAACGAGCTTTGCCAGGGCGTCATCAAAAGCAGAAAACTTACCAGTAGTTTTATCATAGTCCGCAATATTTATAGTTGCAAAGATACCCTAATATAACGTCAAATTTACATTATCTTTGTACAAATTTACACCCAAGACAATTCAACTATCATACCATGCCATTGATTCAGCTTTCTGCCGTAGATATTGTAAAAGACACCAATCTGATTTTGTCCGGAGTGGATCTTGAACTGGATACCGGTGACTTCATATATCTGGTGGGCAGGGTGGGTAGCGGCAAGACCTCGCTCATCAAGACATTGATAGGCGAGTTCCCCGTGCACAAGGGAAAGGCCTGTGTGGCAGGCTTTGACTTGCTGAAGCTCAAACGGAAACAGATTCCTTACCTAAGGCGCAAGATAGGTGTGGTTTTTCAGGATTTTCAACTGTTGCAGGATCGGTCGGTGTACGATAATCTGGATTTTGTGTTGCGCGCCACCGGCTGGAAAACGGCCAATGACCGCAAGCGCCGCATAGAAGAGACCCTGCAGCGTGTGGGAATGGTCCACAAGCAGCACAAATTGCCTTATCAGCTTTCCGGAGGTGAACAACAACGCGTTGCCATTGCCCGGGCATTGCTCAACAAGCCGGATATCATTCTGGCCGATGAGCCCACCGGCAATCTGGACAGCGATACCCAGAAGGAAATTATGGACCTGTTTATGGAAATTCACCGTACCCAACAGCCTGCTATGATTATGGTCACTCACAATCTTACTTTGTTGGAGCATTTTCCCCAGCGTATTTTCAAATGCGAGAGGGGAACGTTCCGTGAAGTGGCCGACAAGCAAGAGATAGATTTTTCCAATTTTATGGAGTAACCATGAAACCGATAGACGGTATCATCAAATGGTTTGAAGAAAATCGGCCCAATCCGGTTTCCGAACTGCATTATGACAGTCCCTTTCAGTTGCTGGTGGCTGTAATGCTGTCCGCCCAATGTACCGACAAGAGGGTAAATCTTGTCACCGGGGCCTTGTTTGAAAGATTCCCTTCGGTCAGTGACCTGGCCCGTGCCTCTGCCGCTGAAGTGCTCCCGTATATCAAATCCGTCTCTTATCCCAACAGCAAGGCCAATCATTTGGTAGAAACCGCCCGGCAACTTGTGGAGCGCTTCGGTGCGGAGGTGCCGTCTGATATTGACCAGTTGCAGACATTGCCCGGGGTGGGCCGCAAGACCGCCAATGTGGTGGCGTCGGTGGTGTACCATAAAAACGTCATTGCCGTCGATACACACGTGTTCCGTATAGCGCACCGTCTGGGGCTGTCAGATGGCAAAACCCCGCTGGCGGTAGAGAGGGACCTCAACCGCTGTTTTCCCGAACCGCTGCGCGGCAAGGCCCATCACTGGCTCATTCTGCACGGACGCTATGTGTGCACCGCCCGCAACCCCCAATGCGCCGGTTGCGGACTAGCTCCCTATTGCCGTAAATATTTGGATGAAGCAAAATCTTAATAGCCAATGGCAGGCGGCTCTTGACCGTTTTCTGCTCTATCTGCGGCTGGAGCGTTCACTGTCAGAGAACACGCGACTGGCTTACAGCCGGGACGTGGCGCAGTTCTATGCGTTTCTCTGCGGCAAGGACGCGGACGGCAATACCCTCTTGTGTGAGGATCCGCCTGCCCGGGTGAGCGGCCAACAAATACGTCAATATATGGAATACCTCACCGGGCAGCGGGTGAGTGCCAGAAGCCAGGCCAGGGTGCTGTCAGGACTCAATGCGTTTTATAAATACCTGATGATGGAAAAAGAGGTGGCCCACAATCCCTGTGATGCCGTAGCGGCTCCCAAGCTCGGGCGTAAACTGCCTTCGGTGCTGTCTGTCAAGGAAGTGGAACAATTGATTGAGTCGGTGGACCTGAGTCGACCTCAGGGGCACCGGGACAAGGCCCTCATGGAAGTGTTGTACGGATGCGGATTGCGGGTGAGCGAGCTGGTCTCCCTTAAGATGACGCAACTGTTCCCGGAGGAAGGCTTTGTACGGGTCATTGGCAAGGGTAACAAACAGCGGCTGGTTCCCATAGGCCACTGTGCCCTCCATGCGTTGGAGCTGTATTTTCCCTGGCGCAATTCGCTGGCCATTGAGACAAAATATGAAGATTACGTTTTTCTGAACCATTACGGCCGTCCCCTCACGCGTACCATGGTCTTTCTGATGATCAAGGAGCAGGCCCGGATTATCAGTCTTGCAAAACCCATTTCCCCTCATACGTTCCGGCACAGTTTTGCCACCCATCTCATAGAAAATGGAGCCGACCTGCGTGCCGTGCAGCAGATGCTTGGCCATTCCAGCATTCTGACCACGGAAATCTACACCCATCTGGACACGGCCCACTGGCAGCGCGTGATTCTTGACCACCATCCCAGGCAGTAATTTTAAAAAAAAAGTTGCACAATTCGGAATTGTAGTTACCTTTGCGGTGTACTACTACACTAATACACTAAGCAAATTACCCAATTAAAAACCTTAATATGATAGAAATCACTAATTTATCTTTCAGTTATCCCAAGCACAAAGTGTTTTCGGATATCTCACTCCATTTGGAAGGCGGTAATGTGTACGGCATTCTGGGACAAAACGGGGTCGGCAAAACCACTTTGCTCAAGATTTTGGCCGGTTTGTTACGTAGCGATGCCAATTCGTGTCGCGTGGCCGGCTACAACCCCTACCGCAGACAGCCCGTTTTTCTGCAGGACGTGTATTACCTGCCCGAAGATCCGGCCACTCCCATTGGCTCTGTAGAAGATTACGCCCTCAACAACGGTCGTTTCTATCCTCACTTCAGCGTGGAGGAATTCTTTGGTTTTCTGGCCAAATTTGAAATCAATCCCAAAGATTCTTTTAAGAAGCTTTCTACCGGTCAGAAGAAAAAAGCACTTATCTCTTACGCGTTGGCCCTCAATACCAAACTGCTGCTATTGGACGAGCCCAGCAACGGGATGGACATTCCTTCCAAAGCCTTGTTCCGCAGCATAGTGTCGCAACACCTCAAAGAAGACCAGGTGATGGTGATTTCCACTCATCAGGTGCGCGACCTGGAAAATCTGATTGACCCCATTATCATTCTGGAAGACCAGGGTGTATTGCTGCACGCCACCACCAGGGAGATAGCCGAAAAACTCTATTTCTTTGTGGACCGTATGGAAGATTCCCGGGCATTATACACGGAAGAAACCCCCGCAGGCTACGTAATGGTAAAACCCAACACCTCGGGCATAGAAAGCAAGGTGAATCTGGAAGCCCTGTTCAATGCGGCACTACTTCATAAAGAATGGTTAAAAAATCAATTTAAAAACTAATTACGGCAATGAATACTTTTAATTTCAACAGATTTGCAAAACTCTTGGGCAAAGAACTTAAAGAGTATCCCAGACGCTTTGGATATTCCATTCTGGGTGTGACCATGGTATACCTGCTGTATCGCGCCGTTTTTTTGTTTTTTCCCAACATGGGGACGGACTCCGTCTCCAAATACCTTTTTATGGTGTACTGGATTTTGGTGATCATTCTCATTGTGGTGCCGTCCAAATGCTACGGCACGGCCAACCATCGGACCTACGGGGTGGACTACGCACTGCTCCCCGCCTCGGCCTTTGAAAAGATGCTGAGTATGTTTGTGGTCAATTATGTGGTCAGCCTGGTGTCGGTGTTTGTCTGCCTGGAAGGGGTGGATCTGGCCGCGTACTTAATTAATCCGGAAAGGGCCGGATTGCCCACTGTCTGCTATCTGGGCAGCGGGGCCTTTGTGACCATGCAACTGTTGTCGCTTTTTCTGCTGAGCGCGGAATTCTCTTTGGGCAATATGCTGTTCAGCAAAAATAAGATTTCTAAAACCATTCTTTGCCTGTTTGCCATTGGGGCCTTCTTTGCTGTCGGGATTGGCATAGTGATATCGCATATAGGCATTGATACGATGACCGCCTATCTGGAAAACTGGTTTGGTGCGGCCAATACTCCCGACGAAATTATGAATCTGGATGCCGACAATTTAAGGGACGTGTTGTCTTCTTTGACGGGTTGGCGTCCCGTACGGATATTCTTGTGGGGATCTTACCTGTACAACGGTGTGTGCGGCCTGCTCTGCTGGTTCTTCACTTACCGAATGATCAAAACCGTAAAATACTAATTTCATGGAATTTAATAATCAACAAGCCATATACCTCCAGATTGCCGATACGCTGTGCGACCGTATCCTTACCGGCAAATGGGGCGCGGAAGAACGGATACCGTCCGTCCGCGAGATGGGCACCCTGTTGGGAGTCAATCCCAACACCGTGGTGCGCAGTTACGACTACCTCCAGCAAATGGATATTATTTATAACAAACGGGGGTTGGGGTACTTTGTGGCGGGATCGGCCAAAGAAGCCATAGTCCGGGTCCGCAAGGCACAATTCCTTGAAGAAGAGTTACCCGAGTTTGTTCGCAAGATGAAGATGCTTGCCATTCCCCTTGCAGAAATAGAAACGTATTATAACAGTGTTAATTAGTTTGTACAAAATGAAAAAATTTCTTATTGTAACCCTTGCCTGCTTACTGAGTGTTTCTTCCGCCTATGCCGCCAAAACGGTATCCAGGCTGTCCGGAGCAGTGATTGACAAAGAAACCTCAGAGCCCCTTGCCTATGCCACCGTGTCCGTGCGTGACTGGGATGAATCCGTGAAGGCCGTCGGCGTGACGGCCGAGGACGGCACGTTTTCCATTGACAATGTTCCCTACGGCACGTTTTCCGTGCGCGTCTCTTATGTAGGCTATAAGGACTGGTCCAAAGAAGAAGTGGAATTTGCCGCAGAGAAGGTGGACCTGGGCACCGTATCTATGGAAGCCGACGCACAAACCCTTGCCACCGCCGTCATCACCGCCAAAGTCCCTGTGTTCGAACACAAAATTGACAAAATAGTGATGAATGTGGCCGAGGCGGTTTCCACGCAGGGCAGCAACGCCCTGGAAGTGCTGCGCAAGGCCCCGGGGGTTACGGTAGACATGGACGGCAACGTCAAGTTGAACGGCCAGGCCGTGAGTATCTGGATTGACGGGCGCCCTTCCTATCTGAACGGTGTGGAACTGGAAGCCCTGCTGCGTTCCACCGACGGGACCACTATTGACAAAATAGAACTGATGGCGCATCCCTCGGCCAAATATGACGCAGAGGGCAGTGGCGGGATTATCAATATCAAACTCAAGAAGAACGTGCTCAAAGGCTTCAGCGGCAACTTAAACGGAACGTACGGGGGCATGATGTACGACCGTTACCTGCAGCAGGCCAACGGAGGGGTGAACCTCAATTACCGCTCCAACAAGGCAAACACAATGCTCAGTTACAACATCCAGAGCGAAGACGTGGGGGCGGAGTTGGTATCCCGCACCGATATGCCCAAGGTGGGGCTCTTGCAGGAATCCCATTCCGATTTTCTGATTAATTCCCAAAGTCAGACCATGAAACTGGCCCACGACTATTTCATTAACAAAAAACATACGGTGGGGGTGATTGTGTCTTCCGTGCTGAGTGACGACTCGCAAGACAATTACGGAGACAACAACTTCACACGGCTGTTCCTGAACGGAAATCTTTTGGCCGACCAGAACAGTATTATTGAGACATCGTCCGGTTACGACAACATTACCACCAACCTCAATTACACCGGTTTGTTCAACGAGCAGAAAAGCCAGGAACTGACCCTCAATGCCGACTATGCGTATTACGACATTCTTTCCTACAACTTTCAGGACAATTCTTCCAAAGAGACACAATTGATATTGCCCAACGAGGTGTTCCGCCAGAACGGCCAGCAGTACATCAATTTGTTTTCCGGCAGACTGGACTATCAGCAGAACCTGTGGAAGAACGGTCTGTTTGAAACCGGTGCCAAATGGACTACCACGCAGACAAACAACAATTTGAATCGTGAAGATTTTCTTTCTGAAGTGTGGACACCCAACCAAACGTATTCCAATAAGTTTAATTACACGGAACACGTGGGGGCGGTTTATGCCTCATTTGGCAAAATGTTCGGTGCCAAATGGATGGCCAAGGTAGGCCTGCGCGGTGAGTTGACCCAGGCCATAGGAGACTGGGAAAGCGCTAACAGGACCAGTCAAAAATCGTATTTTGACCTGTTTCCCACTCTTTTTGCCGGCTACAATCCTTCGGCCTCGTGGAATTTTTCCCTGTCATACGCCTACCGTATTTCCCGTCCCGGATACAGCCAGTTGAATCCGTTCCGCAGTTACATTGACGCCAATTCGTATACGGAAGGGAATCCCGACCTGACTCCGCAGTATACCAGTCAGTTGATGGCTTCCATTACCTTCAAGAACCATTACAACCTGACGCTGATTACGGCCCGCACTAAAGATATGATTATCCAGATGCCTTTTTACGACGAACAGACGGCCGGCAAACTGCTGCTTTATGAAAACTTTGGTAATATGGATATGAACGGGGGCGCGCTGTCTATTTCCGAGTTACCCGTTTTCAAGTGGATGACCTTGTCTCTGGTGGGTACCATGCTCTATACCACCAATAAAGCCAACGCAGACGTAACGGTGGGTACCGGGACCAATGAGGGATGGGTAACTCAGGGACAGGCCCAGTTGACCTTCCTGCTGCCCAAAGACTTCAAGGTAGAAGCGGTTGGAATGGTAGTGGGACCTATCCCGCAAGGCTATTTTACCACCGAACCGTTGGGCCTTGTACAGTTGGGTGTCAAGAAAAACTTCCTGCAGAACCGGGCCACGCTCACCCTCAATGCCTACGACGTGTTCCGCACCTTGGGCATGAACCTCAACTACAATATGGACGACGTCAATTACCATTTGACCCAGAATTTCAAGATACAGAAAGTGTCGCTCAGTTTCAGTTTCCGGTTTGGACAGAGCAAAGCTTTGCGCGCCCGCAAAGTGGGTGATTTGGAAGAGACCTCACGTGTGGGCACCAGCGGCGGTATAAGCACATCTACTTCTACCGGGTTGAATTAATACAGGCGGTTTTGTACCTTTGAGGTATGGGACAACAGTATAAATTAGGATTAGCTCTTGGCGGAGGCGGCGCCAAGGGCTTTTTTCAGGCCGGTGTGGTAAAACGCCTGCTGGAGATGGGTTACCGGCCCAATATTATTTCCGGAACCAGCGTGGGATCCCTGGTGGGAGCCCTGTTGGCCGACGGACAGCATCCCGACCGGATGGTGGAAGTGTTTCAGCATTTGGCTGTCAAGGATTTTTTACAGCCCAAATTGCCTAAAGAATTTCTGGTGGATTCCAAGCCGTTGCGCAAATTGCTGGAATCTCTGCTCCGGGCCCGGACGTTTGAAGAGCTGAACATTCCGTTGCGTGTCATGACCACCTGTCTGGAAACCGGAGAAGGGGTGGTGTTTGACAAAGGCCCGTTGGTTGACGCACTTATTGCTTCATGCAGTATTCCCATTATCTTCCCTCCGGTGCTCATTGGCGGGTACCACTATATGGACGGCGGAACTGTGAAGAACCTTCCGGTTTCCATTATCCGCAGCGACTGCCAAAAGGTGATAGCCGTGAGCCTGCATCCGGTCAAGGGAGGTAAGTACCAGAAAAAGATGCGGTTTATTGCCGAGCGTTGCGCGGATTATCTGTTCAATGCCAATACCATTATGGACAAACAAATGGCGGATTACCTCATTGAAGATGAGGTGATGAAAACGTATTCCGCCTATGATTTGAAATACAGCCTGGAAATGTTTGACAAGGGATATCACTCCCATTCAATAGTCGCAGGCGGTTTGGAAGATATATCGTAAACCACCCGGTTCACTCCCCGTACTTTGTTGATAATGTCGTTTGACACCTTGGCCAGAAAGTCGTAGGGCAGGTGAACCCAGTCTGCCGTCATACCGTCCGTGGAGCCCACGGTGCGCAATGCCACGGTGTATTCGTAGGTGCGCTCGTCTCCCATAACCCCTACGCTTTTTACGGGCAGCAATATGGTGCCGGCCTGCCAGATGGTGTCGTATAATTGTTCTTCACGCAACAGGGAAATGAAGATATGGTCAGCTTGGCGCAGAATGTCCAGTTTCTCGCGGGTTATCTCGCCCAATACACGGATGCCCAGACCCGGTCCGGGGAAGGGGTGACGTCCCAGTAGTAACGGACTCAGGCCAAGCTCTTTGCCCACGCGGCGCACCTCGTCCTTGAACAGGGTACGCAGGGGTTCTACCAGTTGCAGTTGCATGGTGGCGGGCAGTCCGCCCACGTTGTGGTGCGATTTGATGGTGGCCGAAGGCCCGTTGACAGATGTGGATTCAATGACGTCCGGGTAGATGGTCCCTTGCGCCAGCCATTTGGCATTTTCCACTTTGCGGGCTTCCCGGTCAAAGACCTCAATGAACGTGCGGCCAATGGCCTTACGTTTCTGCTCGGGGTCCGACAGACCTTGCAGGGCGTCCAGAAATTCTTTCTGTGCGTCCACTCCCGTTACGTTGAGCCCCACATCCTTGTAACAGGCAAGTACGTCGGTAAATTCGTTGAGGCGCAGTAATCCGTTGTCCACAAAAATGCAGTGCAGCCGTTTTCCTATGGCTTTGTGCAGCAGGGTTGCCGCCACAGAACTGTCCACTCCCCCCGATAGGCCCAGAATTACCTGGTCGTCGCCCACTTTGTCGCGCACACTCCGGATGGTGGATTCCACAAACGAGGCGGGAGTCCAGTCTCCGCTGCATCCGCAGATTTGCAGGGCAAAGTTGGCCAGTATACGGCTTCCGTATTGCGTGTGGTACACCTCGGGATGAAATTGCACCGCGTAAGTGGGTTCGCCTTCTATGCGGTAGGCGGCGTGGGTTACGTCTTGGGTGGAGGCAATCACCGTCGCTCCGTCCGGTAGGGCGGTAATGGTGTCTCCGTGCGACATCCATACGGTGGATTGCGCGGGTAGGTCTTTAAACAACAGGCAGTCTTTTTCCTGCAGTTCCAGTTGGGCCCGTCCGTACTCCCTGCTGTCCGACCTTTCCACACTGCCTCCGTAATGATGGGCTAGGTACTGGGCTCCGTAACAGATACCCAGTAGCGGAAGATGTCCCTTGATGGCACTCAGGTCTATGCCGGGTGCACCGGGTTGACGCACCGAGCAGGGACTTCCGCTGAGAATGATCCCTTTTACGGAAGGATCAAGGGCGGGTACTTTGTTATAGGGAAATATTTCGCAGTAGACATTGAGTTCTCTCAATCGGCGACCAATCAGTTGGGTGACTTGTGATCCAAAGTCAAGTATCAGTATTTTTTGATTCATGCCCAAAAGTAAAACAATTCATCTGTAATCTAAAATATTTGTTTATCTTTGTCGGCTCATTTTTAGTGCAATGGGAACATACGCAGCTACGCAGTTGGTGATTGTGACAAAATCTTTGGCTAATGGGAGTCATCCGTTTGATTTCCAGATAGATAAAGGCTTTTTTGAGGCGTTTGACAATACGGAAATCAAGTGTGCGGCGTTGAAAGTGGGGGTGAATGTACGTAAAATGGGGCCCCTGCAACTTGAGGTACAGGTGGCTGTGAACGGAGAAGTGGAGGTGGCGTGCGACCGTTGTTTGGATAATGTGGCGATACCCGTTATCTTTACCGACTCTTTGGAAGAGGAAGAAGTGCTGGAAATGACGGAGTCGGAAAGCGGAGAACTGGATTTGACGCAATATGTCTACGACAGCGTTTGTGTGGGAATGCCACTGCAACGCATCCATGCCGAAGGAGCCTGCAATCCGGAAATGTTGGCTCTCTGGCAAAGCAACAACGAGCAGACGCCTCGCGAAAGCGGTGCTTTTGAAGGATTGAAAGATTTATTAAATAGAAAGTAAACAATATAAATACAGATAGTTATGGCACATCCTAAACACAAAATCTCTAAACAAAGAAGAGATAAACGCAGAACTCACGACAAATTGGACACCCCCACACTGGCAACTTGCTCCAACTGTGGTGCAACCGTAGTATATCATCACGTATGCCCTGAGTGCGGTTATTACAGAGGTCGTCATATTATTGAGAAAACAGTCGCTTAATTTTTGACGCCCTTGTAGTTCAATGGATAGAACGGAAGTTTCCTAAACTTCAGATTCGGGTTCGATTCCCGGCAGGGGTACTTCCGGGACATTTACTCGGAATTAGTATGGAAGGCAACCAAAAAGTGCATTTTGGTTGCCTTTTTTGTATATTTGTGATTCGTCCGCCGCATATTCGGCGACATTAAACATAAAATAATGAGTACTATTAAAGGAACAAAAACCGAACAAAACCTCCTTAAGGCTTTTGCCGGAGAATCACAGGCACGTAACCGCTATACCTTCTTTGCCTCTGCCGCCAAAAAAGAAGGGTTTGAACAAATAGCCGGCGTTTTTACGGAAACGGCCGAACAGGAAAAAGAACACGCCAAGAAGTTCTTCAAATACCTGGAAGGCGGAGCGCTTGAAATTACCGCCACTTTCCCTGCAGGTATCATAGGTACTACCGCTCAGAACCTTAAGGCGGCCGCAGAAGGTGAAAATGAAGAATGGACCCTCTTGTATCCCGAGTTTGCCAAAGTGGCCGATGCTGAAGGTTTCCCCGTAATTGCAGCCACATTCCGCGCTATTGCCACTGTTGAGGCCGAACACGAGAAACGCTACAAACAACTTCTGGCGCGCGTGGAAAGCGGACACTTCTTTGAAAGAGAAGAAGAAATTGACTGGCAGTGCCGTAACTGCGGTTATGTAACCCGCGGCAAAAAAGCTCCGGAAACCTGTCCTTCCTGTCAGCATCCCCAGGCTTACTTTGAGCCTATGAAGAAAAATTACTAGTCTTATGGCTATCCGTCCGCAAGTTGGGATTTTCGGTCGCAGAAACTCCGGAAAGAGTTCTCTGATTAATGTGCTTTGCGGCCAGGAAGTGGCTATAGTGTCGTCAGTGCCCGGAACCACCACGGATCCTTTGCGGAAAACGTTGGAGATTCCGGGCATTGGTCCTATAGTACTGATTGATACGGCCGGAATGGATGATGAAGGACTTTTGGGTGAAAAACGAGTGCTCAAGAGCCGGGAAATCATTATGCAGGTCAACATGGCTATATTGATTTTTACCGAGAACTTTATCGGCCAGTACGAACGCAACCTCATTGACGACTTCAAGCAGCAGGAGGTTCCGTTTTTCATGGTCCACAACATGTCGGACAAGATATCCCTTGACCCCGAGGTGGCTATGGAAATTGCCCGCAATTACGGGGTGGATGTCATAGATTTCACTTGTAAGAATCCGGAGAATCTGGACAATTTGTTGACCCTTGTGGAAAAGAACCTGGGCCCGTCCCCCTTTCAGACTCATCCCATGCTGGACGGCCTGGTCACAGAAGGAGACACCGTACTGCTGGTATGTCCCATAGATGCCGAGGCCCCCGAAGGTCGTCTGATTTTGCCCCAGGTGCAGGCCATCCGCGAAATTCTTGACCGCAAGGCCACCGCCGTGGTCATGCAACCCCACGGTGTGGCTCCATGGTTTGCCAAAGGCAACCGTCCCAAACTGGTCATTACCGACAGCCAACTCTTTGGCAAGGTGGAATCTTTGATTCCCGCCAATCAACTGATGACCGGTTTCAGCCTGTTGCTGGCCCGGAGCAAAGGGGATTTCAATGCTTATATGGAAGGTACCCCCGCCATTGACCTTCTTAAGGACGGGGACCGCGTGCTGCTGCTTGAAGCCTGCACGCATCATGCCACTTGTGAGGATATTGGCCGAGTGAAACTGCCCAAAATGTTGAAGGAATATACCGGCAAGGACCTCCGTTGCGAGCTGGTGTCCGGAATGGACAACCCCAGGCGGCCGTTGAATCAGTATGCCCTCATGGTGCAGTGCGGCGGTTGTATGATTACCCAACGCCAGATGCTGGCCCGTTCCAAGGAGGCCCGTAAGGCGGGCGTCCCCATAACCAATTTCGGGATGGCCCTGTCCTATACACAGAAAGTCTTTCGACGCGCCATGGAACCTTTCCGCAACGCTTAATCCGTTGCCGGAAAACAGGCGCGTACTATGTGACGTTTGCCTCCCACTCCGCTCAAGCGCGTGACTTCAAATCCGTTGTCACGCAATGCCTGTTTGACGCTGCCTTTTGAACTGTAGGTGGTAAGTACGGTATCTGGCGCCAGATTGGTAGCCAGATACCCGAATGTTTCTTTGCTCCACAATTCGGGCTGGGCGTCGGGAGAAAACGCGTCGTAATACACCACGTTATATGGACCGGATGTCGCGGTAAAGGACCTGATGTCCGCTTTGTGCTTGATAAGGGTGAAGTACGGGGATAAGGTCACTGGTGTTTCCCACGGGGCAAGATGCAGGGCGGAAAACGCTTCTTCCGGTCCGTAATGCAGTTCTTTCCAGATTTTTTCTTCCAGGGGATACAGCTCCACCGCCTCATAGACCACGGGACACTGTTTCCGGTTGGCATATTGGAAGGTAAGCCACGCGTTGAGCCCGGTACCGAACCCCATCTCAAAAAGGTGCACAGCCTCCGGAAAAGGGCCTTTCTGTGCCCGGGCCTCGCGCCGTTCCAGATAAAATTCCAAACCGTGGTGCAGGTATACGTGCAGCGCTTCCTGCACGGCACCCCCCACCGAGTGGTAGGTCTGGTCAAATTGCGTGGAGTGCAGGGTGACCGTCCCGTCCGCAGTGGGTACAAAAAACGCGCTATCTTTTAAGGATGCGCGTTTGTTCTCTGCGGGACAGCCAGGATTATTTCTTGCTGCGGTCACCATAACGACTTCTGAATTTATCTACGCGGCCGGCGGTGTCAACCAGTTTCATCTTACCGGTGTAGAAGGGGTGTGAAGTGTTGGAGATTTCCAGTTTGTATAAGGGAAATTCGTTACCGTCAATGTTCAACGTCTCTTTGGTGTTGACGCAAGAGCGGGTAATGAATACGTGGTCGTTGGACATATCTTTGAAAGCAACCAATCTGTAAGCGTCCGGGTGAATTCCTTGTTTCATATCTGTATTATTATTTGTTTCTTTTCTACTAATTTGGGCCGCAAATATAGAGATATTTTCATAATAATCAAAATATACCGCTATTTTAACAGTGCTATAATTTCGGCGGCCAGACTTTCGGCGGTCTGTACTTCGGGGGCCTCGGCATAGACACGCAGTATGGCTTCGGTGTTGGATTTGCGCAGGCATACCCATTTCTTCCCGGCTTCAAAATCTATGCGTAATCCGTCTACCGTGGTAAGGTCACAGTCTTTGTAGGCCTGTTTCACTTTTTCCAGCAGGGCGTCGGGGTCCATTCCGTCTTGCAGTTCCACACGGTTCTTGCTTATGTAATAGCGTGGGTAACTGTTGCGCAACGCGGTGGCGGTGCATTTTTTGTGTGCCAGGTGTGACAAGAACAGGGCCGTGCCAATAAGGGCATCGCGTCCCAGATGCAGTGAGGGCAGGATTACTCCGCCGTTGCCTTCTCCGCCAATCACACAGTGGTGTTTTTTGATGGCTTCCACCACATTCACTTCCCCTACGGCGCTGGCGGTGTAAGTACCGCCGTATTGGAGGGTGACGTCCTTGAGGGCGCGGGTGGAGGACAGATTGGAAACGGTATGCAGGGGCATTTGCCGGTCCCGGGCGGCATATTGGCCCAGCACGTAGTCGGCACAGGCCACCAGAGTGTATTCTTCCCCGAACATGCTACCGTCTTCACAGACAAAGGCCAGGCGGTCCACGTCGGGGTCCACGCTGATGCCCAACTGGGCCCCGTGGGCTGTCACGGCTTGCGAGAGATCCGTCAGGTGCGCCGGTAGCGGTTCCGGATTGTGGGCAAAATTGCCGGTGGGTTCGCAGTGGATGGGAATGCAGGTAACTCCCAGATTTTCCAGCAGGGTGGGCATGATGATTCCCCCCACGGAATTAATACCGTCCAGCACCACGGTAAAGGCCGCCCGGTAAATAGCTTCCACATCCACCAGCGGGTGGTTGAGTACGGCGTCAATGTGCTCTTGGGAATAATCGGCTAAGGAGTAAGTCCCCAGGCAATCCACCTCCACGTAGTGGAAGTCTTCCGTACCGGCAATCTCCAGCAGTTGTTCCCCCTTTGCCTTGCTCAAAAATTCGCCTTGGGCGTCCAGCAGTTTGAGGGCATTCCATTGTTTGGGATTGTGGCTGGCGGTGACAATAATGCCACCTTGCGCCTTGGCAAACACAACCGCCATTTCCGTCGTGGGGGTGCTGGCCAGGCCAATGTCAATGACGTGTATGCCGCAGGCGCGCAAGGTGCCGCAGACCAGTTGGCGTACCATATCTCCTGACAGGCGGGCGTCTCGGCCCACTACCACGGTGCTCCCTTTTCCCACAAGAGAGGCGTAGGCACTGACAAAACGTACCGTATCTAAAGGAGAAAGGGATACTCCCGGCTTTCCGCCGATAGTACCCCTGATACCTGAGATGGATTTGATTAGGGTCATATCCCTATTTTGGCATAGCCAGGAAGCACGATGCAAAGGCCAGAATGGCGTACAGTTCGGGGAATACGGCCAATACCAGAGTGCTGCTGAATACGTTGTGTCCGTTGCTCATTTCCACAATACCGTTGGCGGCAATGGAAGCCTGTTTGATGGCGGAAATCCAGCCTACAAAGCCCATGGCCAGACCTACGGCAAATACGGCCAGGCCCTGACCCAGAGTCAGTGCATCGCCCAAAGTAGTCACGGCGCCCAGGTTAAGGAAAAAACCGGCAAAGCCGTACAGACCTTGAGTGGAAGGAAGGGCGCTCAGAATCATGGCCGAGCCAAAGATGTTAGGGTTTTTCTTAAGTGCGCTGACGGTGGCATTACCGGCCATTACAACGCCAATTGCACTTCCAATACCGGAGAGACCCAGCATAAAGGCTAAGCCAATGTAAGCTAAAATTAAGGGTAAAGTGTTCATAGTTTTTAAGTTATTTTTATTAATTATTTTTTACTTGTTGTTTTTTAACGGCCTGTATTGTCTGCCGCCACCGGTAAAACCGACATTTTTATAAAATTCCACAAAGGTCAGACGCAAGGGGTGTACAAAAGCTCCCAGCGAGCTGAGCGCCAGTACCAGAGAGTGACCAAAGAGAAGAATAATAAGGGTAAACAGCCATCCTACATAGGGAACACCGGACAGGCTGAATGCGATCTTGTTCATAACCATTCCCAAAATACCTCCCGAGGTGCCCAGACCAAACAAACGGATGTAGGATAGCATATCGCCGAATACACCGGTGATATCATACATGGCCCACAATCCGGGACCCACGCGTTTGTATATGGGACCTTCCGGTTTTGAGAAAAACAGAATGAGGATTACGCTCAGAATCACCAGCGCCAAAGACACGTTCTTGGGCATGGCCAGGGAAGGTATGCTGGTAGATGCGTAGGCAATGGTGCACCAAACAATCAAAATGGCCCAGCCAAAGGAAGACAAGCCGTGTTGCCAGCCTTTGCGGATGCACAGGTCAATACCGCGCAGGATACGGGCAAAGACAATCTGGAACAATCCAAACAAAATGGCAAACCAGAACATATTCATATCGGTCATCCGGAAGAGTACGTGCTGGTTGTTTACGGCCGGCCACCAGTCGGCAATCTTGGTTCCAAAAACCACCCCGGTGAGGGCGCCCATAAGTACAGTACCCAGACCCAGCAGGAAAACCAGGTTGAGGTAGCCTTTCATCTTGGGGACTATGAAGCGTCCCGCAATGCCCAGTGCCATAAAAATCAGTCCGTAGCCCATATCACCCAGACACAGGCCAAAGAACAGCATATAGAAGGGGGCAAAATACGGAGTCAGGTCAAGTTCGTTGTAAGTGGGGAGCATATACAGGTTGCCAATGGGTTCGTACAATCTAGCAAACCAATTGTTTTTCAACTTGATGGGCGGATTGTCCTCTTCGCAGGCAGCTGCGCTTTCATAATAGATGCATTCCTTTTCCAGAAAAGAATCAAACGTTATTTTCCGGTCTTTTGGAATAAATCCTGTAAGAATATCCAGGTGACCCTCCGCTTCTTTCCGGCTTCCGGCATTGGCAAGGTACAGGTCCAATTTGGAATGGACGGCGTCACATTCCGCTTTTAGGGCGGGATAGTATCCGGCCAGCAGGGTCAACCTCTGTTGCACCTGTTCCAGCTCTTGTACTTTAGATTGCCAGCGTTCGGTAAGTACCTCGGCGGGCAGGGTGGGGAAGGGGGTTTCACTTACAGGGAAAGCATAGGGCTGATTGTCCGGGGTTTCCATCACCACAAAATAGGTGTTCCCGTTTTCCTCGTTCATTACCTGCAGGGGGTACAGGGTGCTCCATTGCGGGTCAACGCGTTTGGTAGGCACTATGTAGGCGTGCAGGGTCATCCCCATTTCATTGATTTTTTCAAGGTCTTCTTTGGTGAAGTTTCCCCACGGTGTGGCTGCAGCCAGCCCTTCGGCCAGCGAGTCAATTTCCACCTTGAGGTTGTCCTGTTTGGCAAACAGGGCCGTGGCTTCTTCAAACAAGGCGTGTGCCGTCCCGGTATAGGTTTCCACGGGCGCGTTCAACTCTTTCAACTTGGACAGGCACTGCGTATAGGCGGCAATACGGTCTGCCATCTCTTTTGAGGCAGTGTCCACCGCTTTTTCCTCGCGGTTGATGTCTACCATACCCAAGTCCTGAATCTGGTTCAGAAACCCGGGGGTATCCTTGCTCAACAACACAAAGGAATATTTGGTCATTCTTGTAATCATACTTCTTCCTCCTCTTCTAACTGATGACGTACTTTTACAATTTTCTGGGAGGCCTTGGACAGGTTCTCTTCGTCTTCCATATAACGCTTGATCTTGCGGATGGCTTCCTGATATCCGGGAATCTGTACTTTCTCATACAGGTTCACCTTCTGCGTGGTTTTCTTGCGCGCAAAGTCAAGCAGTTCCTTCTTTTGCAGGTAAATCTCGCTTTCTATTCCCAACTGGGCCAGTTGCTGGAGTATCTGAACGCCTTGCGCGTACCATTGCGGGCTTGAGAAAAGTGAGAAAGGTTTTACATCGTAGATAACTTGTTTTAAAGAAGGGGTCTTAAGACCGGCCACTTTCACGGTTTCCAGTTCCACATCCTTTACGGATATCAGACCGGGGGTAAACTCGTTCCAGAGAGCCGCCATATTCTGGTAAGACTCCAAGGCCTTGTCCAGTTCTGCCAACAACTGGTCGGAGCGTTGTTTGGCACGCTTCACCTCCAAACGGAGCGCACTCTCTTTGTTCTTGAGGGTGGGCAACGTTTTCTGACGTACCTTGAGTTGTTTGCTCAAGGCGGTGAGCGACGTTTTGTTAAACTGGTATTTAATGGCCATAACAGGTAGTATTAGTTATTGGGCCAGTATTTGTTGATGAGGTCTTCACGGATGCTGACCTCGGCCTTGTTGAAGTATTTGGCAAGCAGACTCCACGCGCGGTCAATCATTTCCGTGGTGTCAATGTTTACATCAATAGCCAGCAGGCTGCGGGAGTAGTCTTTTGCAAAGTCAAGGGCGCGCAGGTCGTAGTCGCTCAAGTCAAAACCGTTTTCGAGTTTGGTCTTGGCGTCGGCTGCGTCCGCATACAGACGGATAGCCGTATTCATTACCTGGTTGTGGTCTTCACGTGTCTGTTTGCCAATTACCAATTGTTTCAGACGGGATAGTGAGCGGAACGGGTCCACAATGACCTTGCCGGTGTCGGAATCGGTACGAAGGAACAACTGTCCTTCCGTAATATACCCGGTGTTGTCGGGAATGGCGTGGGTAATATCTCCGCCGTTGAGGGTGGTTACGGCAATAATTGTAATGGAACCTCCGGTAGGCAACTGTACGGCTTTTTCATAAATCTTGGCCAGGTCGGAGTACAGAGAACCGGGCATAGAGTCCTTGGAAGGAATCTGGTCCATACGGTTACTTACAATACTCAGGGCGTCGGCGTAAAGTGTCATGTCGGTAAGCAGTACCAGTACTTTCTCGTTTTTGTCAACGGCAAAATATTCGGCAGCGGCCAGCGCCATGTCGGGAATCAGCAGACGTTCTACGGGCGGCTGGTCGGTGGTGTTCACAAAGCTGATGATCTTGGACAGTTTGCCTGCATTTTCAAACGACTGTTTGAAGTACAGGTAGTCATCGTTGCTCAGACCCATACCGCCCAGAATGATCTTGTCTACATCGGCACGCAAGGCCACGGTGGCCATTACCTGGTTGTACGGTTGGTCGGGGTCGGCAAAGAAAGGAATCTTCTGCCCGGAAACCAAGGTGTTGTTAAGGTCTATTCCGGCAATCCCGGTAGGGATAAGTTGAGAGGGCTGTCTGCGTTTGTAAGGGTTTACGGACGGACCGCCAATTTCACGGTGTTCGCCTTCCACAGCCGGGCCTCCGTCAATGGGTTGGCCGTAGGCGTTGAAGAAACGACCGGAAAGATCGTCACTTACGTTCAATGAAGGAGCTTCTCCCCAGAATACCACTTCGGAATTGGTGGCGATACCTTCCGTACCGGCAAAAACCTGCAGGGTAATCTGGTCTCCTTTAATTTTAACTACTTGAGCCAAACGGCCGGCAACGGTAGCCAATTCGTCATTGGCCACACCTTCCGCGCGGAGCATAACGGTTGCTTTGGTTATACCCTCAAGGCGCGTATATATACGTTGAAATGCTTGTGACATAATATTACTTGTTTTGGCTCAAAAGCTCGTCAATTTGTGATTCGTAGCTTGCAAAGTTTTCTGATTTGTACTGCGAGTAGTTCATCTGGCGGAACAAGTTGATCAGCTGTTTGAAGAAACGGCCGCAGGCTTCAAATCCGTCAAAAGTAAAGTCGCGGTGGCAGATTTCAATGACTTTGTTGAACATATATTCCTGACGTTCCATGGGAGTGGAGGCGTCAATGGCGTCAAAGGCGTCCTGTTGCAGAATGATGAAGTCAATCAACTCTGATTTCCAGTAACGCAGGTGATATTCCAAGGGAACACCGTCATCGCCCAGAATGTTGATCTGTTCATAGGCTTCTTTGCCGCGCAATACGTAGTTCTTGCCTTCCCATACCTTTTCCACCCAACCTTTACCGATCTTCTGTTCAAAGAAAGCAATGATTTCCGGGTAATCCAGGTATTTTGAGTAGCTGTCCATGGGGTCTACGGCGGGGTAGCGCTTGCGGTCGGCACGGTTCTGTGACAACGCATAGAAGCAGCGGGTGGCTTTCTGTGTGGATTCGGTAACGGGTTCCTTCAAGTTACCGCCGGCGGGCGATACGGTGCCAATAAAGGTCACGGAACCGGTCTTTCCGTTGTTCAGGGTAACTATACCGGCGCGGGCGTAGAAACTGGATATGATGGCGGGCAGGTCCATGGGGAATGCGTCCTGTCCGGGTAATTCTTCCATACGGTTACTCATCTCACGCAGTGCCTGTGCCCAGCGTGAAGTGGAGTCGGCCAGCAACAGGGCGCGCAGGCCCATGGCACGGTAGTACTCGCAAATGGTCATTGCCGTGTATACCGAGGCTTCGCGGGCGGCTACAGGCATGTTTGAGGTGTTGCAGATAATGGTGGTACGTTCCATCAACTTGCGGCCTGTGCGGGCATCTACCAGTTCGGGAAATTCCGTGAAGATTTCCACTACTTCGTTGGCACGTTCCCCGCAGGCGGCCATCACAATGATGTCGGCCTCGGCCTGTTTGGCCAATGCGTGCTGCAGTACGGTCTTTCCACAACCAAAAGGTCCGGGGATAAACCCGGTACCTCCCTCGGCAATGGGATTGAAGGTGTCAATGGTGCGGACCCCCGTTTTCATTACCTTGTACGGTCTGGGTTTTTCTTTATATGAGGTGATGGCTCTTTTTACGGGCCAGCGTTGCACCATGGTAACAGGGAATACGGTCCCTTTGGCGTCTTTGAGTTCTGCAATTTTGGTGTCTACGTTGTAAAGACCGGCAGGCGCCAGCCAGGCAAGCGTGTAGGTGTCTTCCATCAGGAAGGGAACCATGATTTTGTGGACCAGCCAGCCTTCCATAACTTCACCAAGCCAGTCGGCAGCACTTACGCTGTCACCGACTTTGGCAAGGGGCTTGAAGTTCCAGAGTTTGCTGCGGTCAAGAGGTTCGGTGTATTCGCCGCGTTTGAGGAATACATCTTCCATAATGGCCAGGTTGTTCTGTAGCCCGTCGTAGTTGCTGGACAGCAGGCCGGGGCCCAACTGCACTTCCAGCATATGGCCTTCAAAGCGCACAGTGTTGCCTACGCGCAGGCCGCGGGTGCTTTCAAAAACCTGAGCCGAAGCGTTGTTCCCGTTGACCTTGATGACTTCGGCCATCAACTGGGTGTCACCCAATTTGATGTAGCAGATTTCATTTTGTGCCACAGGACCGTCCACTTCTATAGTAACCAGATTGGCAATAATGCCTTTTACAATTCCGGTGGTGGTAGTTTGCGTCATATTTTTATGCTTGTGCTTTCGCTTTATATGTGCCTTTTACTTCATCCACCAGGGCTTTGAACAGGCGCGACCCCGTTTCCTTGTCCAGTTTGTCCCAACGGGCAACCAGTGTGGCTTTCAGTAAAAAGGCCAGAATTACGTCAATGTCAAAATAATGGAACGTAGCCAGTTCGTTGGCTTTCTCCCAGCGGAGGCGGTCAAGTTGCTGTTCCCGTTCCAGCGGTTCTTTTACCTGCATGATGCGATGCAGTGTGGCAGCGTATTCAGATACGTTCTTCAGGTCAAAATCTTCTGCCTTGGAAGTGTGCAGGGCTTGCACCAACTCACCGTCACCAACTAAAGAAGCCGCCAACGGACGGCCGTATTGCCGTGCCGTGTAGGCGGCTACTATATTGCGGATTTCCAAATCAAAAGAAAAAAAACCACTGATAAACGAATTGGATACCTTGCGGGCGGCAGCATAGAACAAAGAATTCATGTTCTTGGGTTCCATTCCGGCAAACAGCCAGTCAACCTGCCTGTTGTCCTTTTTGCCGAGCATCTGTCTGATGGACGTCAGCAACTCTTCCAGAGAAAAGCCTTTTGCTTCAAAGTCCAGAGACAGTTGCGGAAGCCCCGCAATAATATATTCGTAATTATTCGCCATAAAGAAGCTTTTGCGTCTTGGGCCGTAAATACTGACTGAATAAGGCTACAAAATCTTTATCGGTGAAACGTATCTGGTAACTGCCGCTTTTAGGGCCAATGGTAAAACCGTTTTCCACCGTAGAGGCAAAGGTAACCGTGACGTTACTGTCAAAAATTTTAGCCAATTGCGCTTTTAAGAAGGTGCTGAAGTCGTCTTTCTGATCCTGTGGCAGCACTACGTTCAAATCAATGGCATCGGAGCCTTTGGGATTGAATGACGCCACCAATTGTTGGATGAGTCTCTGAACAAAATCCTTGTCGGACATGGCCTGTTTGGTCGCTCCGTCAACCGCTTTGAAAACCACTATGTTTTCAATCTGTCGCTTGAGGTTGGCCAATGTTTGGCGGGAAGCCATACGGATTTCATTATCAACCTGTTCAATATGCTCGGCGGCTTCTTGTTGCGCACCGGCTATAATGGCGGCTGCCTGCGTTTTGGCTTGTTCTATAAGGGCGTTGGCATCTTCCTGGGCTTTGGCAAGCAGATTTTCGGCTTCCGTACGTCCCTTTACCAATCCTTCCTCATAGAGCTTGTGGGTTAGTTCTTGCAGTTTATTTTCCATAGTTCAATTTAGAGTTTAATATTCATCTAGGCAAGGAATCCAAGCAAGATCCCCGCAGCAACGGCAGATCCGATTACACCGGCCACGTTGGGGCCCATGGCGTGCATCAGCAGGTGGTTTGTCTTGTCGTATCCCAAACCGACAATTTCTGAAACGCGGGCGCTGTCAGGAACGGCAGATACACCTGCGTTACCAATCAACGGGTTAATCTTGTTACCTTCTTTAAGGAACAGATTGAAGAGTTTCACAAATCCTACTCCGGCAGCCGTGGCAATAACAAAAGACAAGGCACCCAGAATGAAGATCTTCACAGACTGTATTTGTAAGAACTTGTCGGCCTGTGTAGAGCAACCTACGGTCAAACCAATAAGCATGGTCACAATATCAATGAGGGGTCCGCTGGCCGTGTTGGCCAAACGACGGGTTACGCCGCTTTCTTTCAACAGGTTGCCAAAGAACAACATTCCCAGCAACGGTAAGCCCGAGGGTACAATAAATGCCGTCAGCATCAAACCGACCACAGGAAAAATAATCTTTTCCGCCTTGGAAACGGCGCGAGGCGGCTTCATACGGATAAGACGTTCTTTCTTGGTGGTGAAGAGTTTCATTACGGGCGGCTGGATTACCGGAACCAGTGCCATATAAGAGTATGCGGAAACCGCAATGGCCCCCATAAGGTCAGGTGCCAGACGGGATGACAGGAAGATGGCGGTAGGACCGTCAGCCCCCCCGATGATACCGATGGCCCCTGCGGCGTTGGCTTCAAAGCCCATGGCCAATGCAATGGCGTAGGCTCCGAAAATACCGAACTGAGCGGCGGCACCAATAAGCAAAAGTTTGGGATTGGAAATCAGTGAAGAGAAATCCGTCATGGCACCAATTCCCAGAAAAATCAAAGGAGGATAGAATCCTTTCTGTACCCCCAGGTACAGAATATTCAGTACAGAACCTTCTTCATAAATACCCACGCTTAATCCGGGGAAAAGAGGAATGTTCCCGATAATGATACCAAAACCGATGGGGACCAGAAGCATGGGCTCCCATTCCTTGACAATGGCCATGGTGATGAAGCCGATGCCAATGGCAATCATCAACAAGTGTTGCCAGGTGCAGTTGGCAAACCCGGTATATTGCCAGAATTGTTGGAGGTTGTTGATTATATTCTCCATACTATCCCAATATTACGAGCGGTGCGCCTTCCAGCACGGAGTCGCCCTTGTTGACCTTGATGACGGATACTACACCGTCTTTATCGGCTTCAATGTTGTTTTCCATCTTCATGGCTTCCAGTACAATCAGTTTTTGACCGGCCTTTACCGTCTGGCCTTCTTTTACGCAAACTTCAAGCACTACGCCCGGAAGCGGAGAGTTGATGGTGGATGCGTTGGCGCCGGGAGTGGGGGCGGGAGATTTGGCGGCCTGGGGGGCGGCGGTGCGGGGAGCGCGGGCGGGAACCGGGGATGCGGCCTTCTTCATGGGACGGTCAATAGTCACTTTGTAGGGAGTACCGTTCACTTCCACTTCGGCTAAGGTATCTTCTATATCGTTTACGGAAACGTCATAGTTGTTTCCGTTGATGACAAATTTATAATCTTTCATAATAGTTACTTGTTGGCGTTTTTATCTTTTTCTGAGTAGGGGTTCCTGACGCATGGACTGTCTCTTGGAGGACCAGGGAGAGTAGCTGCGGCGGGTGCGGTTAATGGTAAGTATGGTGTCTTCCACGTCGTGGACGTCACTTTCCGTGGAATACAGATGCAGCGCCATGGCAATGGCGGCGAATGTCTCACCCGAGGTGTCCGCTACCGAATGTTTGGTACTCTGCTGGGACGCGTCGGCCTTTTTCTGAAGGAATTTAATGGACAGATTGCCAATACCCTTAAAGCAGAAGTAAAGAATAATCAGAGCGGAAAAAACAACTGACATTGCCATTACCGCCATAATCCATCCGTAAGGGTCGGTCATTTTCATGCGGTCGCTTTTGCTCTGGCCGTCCATGGAAGTGTTGTTGGTGCTGGGGGAGGTGCGTGGCATTATCTGCCATTCACCGATACCGTCCTCTTTACGGCCGTAAGACTGGTTGGCTTCCAAATTTTCGGGAATGGTCACCTGATCCAGAATAGTCTTCCCGTCGCTACTTACCAGATAAATGGTCTCATTGGGGACCAGCACAAAATTGATATGAAACGTTCCTCTGTAGGCCTGGTCATCTGCCCAGAACAACGTATGTTGCCGCGGTTTGATTTTGGTAAGGATGTCTGCGCGGGGGATGGAGTATTTCTTCAAGTTGTTGGGGTCGTTACTCAAGTAACAGCCGCCAATATCCATGGTGCCGTATCCCTGATTGAAAATTTCAATCCATGCGCTCTGCTGGCCATAGTCATCCTGAAAGTCATTGGTGTTTGTCACCAGAATTTCATTCAACTTAAGGTCGCTCTTGCTTTGCGCACTTGCGGTCAGAGAACACAACAGACAAAACCCTATGGAAAAGATGGTTAAAAAATTCTTCATAGTGAATAAGGGTTTATAAGGGAAGGTTATCGTGTTTCTTGGGCGGATTGCTTAATTTCTTGGTAGCCAACTGCTGCAGCGAACGGATAATACGGAAGCGGGTGTTGCGCGGTTCAATGACATCGTCAATGTAACCGAACTTAGCGGCGTTGTATGGGTTGGCAAAGGTGTCGCGGTATTCTTTTTCTTTCTCGGCAATGAAGGCGTCCTTGTTGGCGGCTTCCGCCAGCTCTTTGCCATATAGCACTTCAATGGCTCCGGAGGGGCCCATGACGGCAATTTCCGCAGACGGCCAGGCGTAGTTGATGTCGCCGCGCAGGCTCTTGGAACTCATTACAATGTAAGCACCGCCGTAAGCTTTGCGCAGAATGACGGTAATCTTGGGAACCGTGGCTTCACCGTAGGCATAGAGCAGTTTAGCTCCGTGCAGGATGACGCCGCCGTATTCCTGTTGCGTGCCGGGAAGGAATCCGGGAACGTCCACCAGGGTAACCAGGGGAATATTGAATGCGTCGCAAAAACGTACAAAGCGGGCGGCTTTGCGTGAAGCGTTGCAGTCAAGCACACCGGCCAGCACACGCGGCTGATTGGCTACGATACCTACTGAGGTGCCGTTGAAGCGGGCAAAACCTACAATGATATTGGTAGCAAAATCTTTGTGCACCTCCAGAAATTCCTGGTTGTCCACCAGAGCGCTGATGATTTCGTACATGTTGTACGGTTTGTTGGGGTTGTCGGGAATGATTTCATTGAGGGAATCATCCAGGCGGTCAATGGGGTCGTCGCAGTCTACGTGCGGCGGTTCTTCCATATTGTTCTGGGGGATGTAGCTCAGCAGGTTGCGGATAAGTTCCACGCCTTCTTCTTCCGTATTCACGGCAAAATGTGCTACGCCGCTCTTGGTGGTATGTACGCTGGCACCGCCAAGGTCTTCCTGTGATACGTCTTCACCGGTAACGGTTTTCACAACCTTGGGACCGGTCAGGAACATATAACTGGAACCTTTCATCATAATGTTGAAGTCCGTGAGGGCGGGGGAGTATACGGCTCCACCGGCGCAGGGACCAAACAAGGCGGAAATCTGTGGAATTACGCCGGAAGCCAGAATGTTGTTCTGGAAGATTTCAGCGTAACCGGTCAGGGCATTGACCCCTTCCTGAATACGGGCGCCACCCGAGTCGTTAATGCCGATAAGAGGGGCACCCACCTTCATGGCTTGTTCCATCACTTTGCATATCTTGTGGGCCATGGATTCCGACAGGGAACCTCCAAATACGGTAAAATCTTGCGCAAACACGTAAACCAGACGGCCTTCAATGGTGCCGTAACCGGTAACTACGCCATCTCCCAAGATAGAGGTGTCCTGCATATTAAAGTTTGTGCAACGATGTGACACAAACATATCAAATTCTTCAAAGCTGCCTTCATCCAGCAGCATAGCGATGCGTTCACGTGCCGTGCACTTTCCCTTGGCATGTTGCGCATCAATGCGTTTTTGTCCGCCGCCCATACGGGCCTTTTCACGGAGTTGGGTCAACGCCTTAATTTGTTCTGATTGGTTACTCATTTTATAATGGGTGTTTGTTTATATAATTAATTTTTCGGAGCCTCACATAATTCGGTCAGTACGCCAAAGGTGCTCTTGGGGTGCAGAAAGGCTATACTGAGCCCTTCCGCGCCGCTTCTGGGGGTTTTGTCAATAAGGCGTATTTCATTGGCGGCCAGTTCGTTCAGATTTTCCTGCAATTCACTGGTGGCAAAGGCTATGTGGTGCACGCCTTCTCCTTTGGTTGCAAGGAATTTGCCCACAGGACCTTCCGGATCCGTACTTTCAAGCAATTCAATCTTGGTTTGGCCGACTTTAAAAAATGCCGTTCTGACTTTTTGTTCCGGAACTTCTTCAATGGCGTAGCAGTGAAGACCCAGTTTTTTTTCATAGAACGGAATAGCCGTCTCCAGTGAGTTCACGGCAATCCCTATATGTTCTATATGGCTAATATTCATTCTGTTAACCTTTTATATACAAAAAATCTGAATTGGAATCTGCAAAATTAGCAATTTAATTTATTAACAAAACAATATGTAACCATAATATTTAACTTTGTAGCCATTATGGATAGCATCTACCAACCGCGTACTTATACCGGTTTCTCATATATTTTGCGTTTTTTAAGACGCTTGTTATATGTCCTGATTTTTTACCTCGTAACCCGTGCGGCGTTTTACTTGTACAATGCCTATCTTTTCCCGGATACGCAGTGGACCGATATGTGGCTGATCTACAAAGGAGGCTTGCGCTTTGACCTGGCGGCCCTGGGGTATCTTAACGGGGCCTGGCTGTTGCTGGCCCTGCTTCCTTTCCCGTTTGTATACCGCTATGGTTATCAGCTGTTTTTAAAGATAATCTACACGGTGTGCAATGCGGTCGGTTTTTTCTGCCAGTTTTTTGATTTTGAGTTTTTCCGATTCCGTCTGTCTCGTACCGATTTTACTTTTTTTCAGGAATTTGAAAACGATGTCAATACCGGAAATCTCATTTGGGAAGGACTTAAGGATTATGTCCCTTTTTTGCTGATTTTGGCTTTGCTGGTCTTTTTGCTGTGTCTTTCTTACGGCCGGTTGCGCTATGAGCGCCGCCCGGCGTTCACCTTGCGTTTCCTGCTTATACGGACGGCCACCTTGTGTGTGGCGGCCTTGTTGACGGTAGCTGCCATACGCGGCGGTATTGACCGTACCACCCGGCCTATTGCCATGAGCAATGCGGCCGCCTATACACGGCATCCCGTAGAATCGGCTCTGGTGCTCAATACGCCTTTCTGCCTTATCCGCACCATGGGCTCACACGGGTTGGAACGATTGGATTTTTTTGAAGACACGCGGCAGTTGAATGAAATCTATACCCCGGAGCATTTACCGCAACCCGCTGCGCCGGTCGCAGTGCCCGATTCGCTCAAACCCAATGTAGTGGTATTGATTCTGGAAAGTTTTTCAAGGGAACATACGGGTTTTCTCAACCCCCCGGGCCATCCGTCGTACACTCCGTTTCTGGATTCACTGATGGCTTGTTCTCTTACCTGTACAAACGCCTATGCCAACGGGCGCAAATCCATTGACGCCATACCTTCCATTTTGGGCAGCATCCCGTCGTTTGAGACCCCGTTTGCGCTGACTCCTTATGCGCTTGAGCCGCTTGACGGAATGGCCCGGCTGCTGGAACGCTGGGGATACCATACCGCTTTTTTTCACGGGGCTCCCAACGGGTCCATGGGCTTTGACGGTCTGGTCAGACAGATGGGTTTCGCTGCCTACTACGGCAAGGACCAATTCAACGACAATTCACAATATGACGGAGTATGGGGTATATGGGACGAACCGTTTTTGCAGTTTTTTGCCCGCACCCTCAATACGTTTGAAACACCCTTTCTCGGGGCCGTGTTTACGGTGTCGTCACATCATCCGTTTATTGTTCCCGCGGCCTATGCAGGCGTGTTTCCAAAGGGCAGCATTCCCATACATCAATGTATAGGGTATACCGACAATGCCCTGCGTCTCTTTTTCAAGACCGCCTCTACGATGCCCTGGTACCATAACACGTTATTTGTCCTTACAGCCGACCACGGTGCATACTCGCAACTATACCCGGAATACCAGACCCCGGACGGCAGTATGGCCATTCCTATTATATATTATATGCCAGGAAAGGTCCCGGCAGGGAAATATGAAGCCTATACCCAGCAAATTGATATAATGCCCACTGTGTTGGACAACATACATTATCCCTACGGATATGTGGCCTTTGGACGCAACTTGAACGACTCGCTCACCGTCCCCTTTTCCGTACATTATCCCAATGAACTCCTTCTGCTACGGCAGGAAAAAGAAGAAGAGCCCGATAATGAGCTCTTCTTGAAGGCTTTCCGCCAGCAATACAACAACCGTTTGTTGGACGGGAATTTGCAGTGGCCGGAAGAATAAGGTTTTTGATTTAGGCCATATTGGTATATACGTTCTGGACGTCGTCGTCGTCCTCAATCTTTTCTATCAGTTTGTCAATATCGGCACGTTCCTCGTCAGAGAGCTCCTTAAGTTCTCCGTTGACTACGCGTTCAAAACCACCGCTGACAAATTCGTACCCCTTTTCTTCAATGAATTTCTGGATGGCACCGTAGGATTCAAAAGAACCGTAGATGACAATTACGTCTTCATCCTGAAAAATTTCTTCTCCGCCGTAATCAATCAGTTCCAGTTCCAGTTCTTCCAGATTAATGGACGGGTCCGCTTTGATTTTGAAAATGGACTTGCGGTCAAACATAAATTCCACACTGCCCGAGTTTCCCATATTGCCGCCGCATTTGCTGAAGTAGTTGCGGATGTTGGCAACAGTGCGGGTGGTGTTGTCCGTGGCGGTTTCCACCAGTACGGCAATGCCGTGGGGACCGTAACCTTCGTAGATAACTTCCTTGTAGTCTCCCTTGTCTTTTTCTTCTGCACGTTTGATGGCCCGTTCTATATTTTCACGAGGCATGTTTTCTGTGCGTGCCGTTTGTATAATGGCTCTCAGACGGGGATTGTTGTCAGGATCCCCTCCCCCCTGTTTGGCGCAAATGGTTAATTCTTTTCCTAAACGAGTAAAGGTGCGGGACATATTGCCCCATCTTTTCAATTTCCGTGCTTTACGGTATTCAAAGGCTCTTCCCATAGGATAGTGGATTTATTGTGCGGATTCTATACGAGAGATGTATTTATCAATTTCATACCCTTCCAAGGTCTGCGGGTAGTCGTTTTTGATGATTTTGTACATTGCCAGGGCATTGGCTTTGTCACCCAGCTCTTCATAGATAATGCCGGCTTTCATATAGTAAGCGGCGGCATACAGATTGTCTTTGTAGTGAGCTGCCTTAAGGTAGTAGGAAAGACCTTTGTCAAGGTTATCCAGTCCGACATAGGCGTCGCCAATGTTGCAATAGGCACGCGCCTGGATGACGTCGTCCTTGGCGTTGTATTTGGTCAGATAGGAAATGGCTTCATTATAGTTGCCCAATTGCAGCTCGCATACGCCGGCGTAAAAGTAAACCACTTTGCCGGGGAGAGCTTTGTATTCTTTGATGACATCTTTGAATCCCAGTGAATTACCGTCTCCATTTAAGGCCAGATTGAATGAATCCGCGCGGAAATAGGTCTCTGCCGGGAACATTTGTCCCAAGGCTTCCTGACGGCGGGGTTCGCGAACCAGCTTGGCGTACGCAAAGCCAATGCACAAAAGGACTACAATGCCAATCAATGTGTAGGTCAAGGGTTTTTTGTAGGTGTTGAAAAATTCTTCAGATTTGCTGACGGCTTGGGCTACTGCAGCCGATTCATCCTGATTCTTGCCGGTATTTTTACCAGTATTCTTTGTTGCCATAGGTCTATGATTTTTGAGGCGGCAAATATACGCATTTTTTGCTATTTTTGCATACTTATTTAATGAATCTATGTTTTTGCGCCGTTTGTTGGTCTCGCAGTTTAAAAATTTGGAAGACGCCCAATTGGAGTTTTCCCAAAAAATCAATGTGCTGTACGGCGACAACGGGGAAGGGAAGACCAATCTGCTGGACTCCGTCTACTACCTGAGCGCCTGCAAAAGTTTTTTTTCTCCCCTTGACCGGCAGGCGGTACGTTACGGTCAGCCCCAGGCCACATTGTTTGGCCAGTACCGTATGGCTTCCGGCCAGGAGGAATCCATCGCCTGTTTGCTCACGTCTACGGGTACCAAGGTTTTCAAGCGCAACGGCAAGACTTACGACCGCCTTTCACAGCATGTGGGCCTGTTGCCGGTGGTGATGGTGGCCCCGCAGGATACGGCTCTTGTCTACGGTACGGGCGAGGAACGTCGCAAATACTTGAACTACCTGCTTTCCCAGACCGAAGGGCAGTACCTGCAAACGGTCCAGGAATACGGTAAATTGCTGCTGCAACGCAACCGGTTGCTTAAACAGGAATCCTGTGACGTTCCGTTTATGGCTTCACTGGAAGAAGGCATGCACCGCCGGGCCACACAAATTCACCGTTGCCGGTCTCTGGTGTGCGAGATGTTGCGCCCGCTGGTGGCGTCATATTACGCCCTTTTGTCCGGCAATAAAGAGCCGGTGGATCTGCATTACGAGTCGGACCTCAACAAAATGTCCATGCAAGAACTGTTTGACACCAACCGCCGCAGGGACGGCATATTGCAGTATACTTCAACGGGTGTCCAGCGAGACGACGTGGTCTTTTACCTTGACGACCATCCCTTAAAAGTTTGCGGTTCGCAAGGGCAGCAGAAGACGTTTCTGATAGCTCTTAAACTGGCTCAATTTGATTTGATAAAACAGGTCAAATCGCTCTCTCCCATATTGTTGCTCGATGATGTCTTTGACAAACTGGACGGGCAACGTGTGGCCTTTTTGTTGCAACTGGTGGCCAAAGAAGACTTTGGGCAGATCTTCCTTACGGACAGCAATAAAGTGCGCATTGAAGAGGTGATACGTTCCGTGGGCGGAGCTCACCGTTATTTCAGCGTTAAAGGAGGCGTTTTTACAACTTATGGATAAGAAACAGGCGCGTGACGTGGGGCAGGTGGTCCGTCAGGTGCTGCAACACGAAGGCCTGCTGGATGGTCTTGATTTTCTTAACCTGAAAAGAGAATGGCGTCAGATGCTGGGTCCCGCCGCTGCCCGTGAGTGTGTATCCATGACCCTGACCGACGGTGTGTTTAAGGTGAAAGTGCGTTCCTCGGTATTGCGCAACCAACTGAACATTCAGAAACCGCTGTTGCTTGCCCGGCTCAACTCCCGTCTGCCGCAACCCATGGCCCGGGATTTATTGATTTACTGACATGAAACCTATAGTACTTATAGATAATCAAATACCTTTTTTGGAAGGGGTACTTGACCCGTATGCGCAGGTTCGCTTTCTGAGCGATTCCCAAATGACTCCCCGGGCCCTGCAAGAGGCCCGGGCTTTGCTCATCCGCACGCGCACCTGCTGCAACGCGCAGACCCTTGCCGCCTCTGCAGTGGAATTTGTGGGCTCGGCCACCATTGGCACGGACCACATAGACATACCCTATTGCACGGGCCGAGGCATAGAAGTGGCCAATGCCCCCGGTTGCAACGCCGGCGCCGTGATGCAGTACGTTTTTACGGCCCTGGCCGCCCTGGCGCAGCGCCGGCAGGTCAACCTGAAAGCACCTGTGCTGGGTATCATTGGAGTGGGCCATGTGGGGGGAAGGGTAGCCGATCTGGCTCGCCTAATGGGATTTGATGTGTTGCTGAATGACCCGCCGAGGGAGGAAAAAGAGGGCCCGGATGGTTTTTGCCCGCTGCCCCGTCTGCTTGCGCAGTCGGATATTGTGACCCTGCACGTACCGCTTACTCCGCTTACCCGCGCCATGGCAGACGATGCCTTTTTTGCGCAACTCAGGGACGGTGCCTGTTTTATTAACACGTCCAGGGGCGCCGTGGTGGATGAAGCCGCCTTGCGCCACGCCGCCGGTCGGTTGGGCCCCATAGTGTTGGATGTCTGGAATCACGAACCGCAGATAGACCCGCAAACCGTGGCGGTGACCGCCTTGGCCACCGAGCATATTGCCGGCTATTCGCTTGAGGGCAAGCGGAATGCTTCGCAGACGGTGGTGCGTGCCCTGGCTCGGCATTTTGGATGGGAACCGCTGTTTGATTTCTCCGTGAACCTTCCTCCGGCCGAATTTGTCCCCACTTCGTTGCTTTTGAGCCGTTGTTTTCCTATCTTTGTAGAAGATACCGCATTGCGTGAATGTCCCCGGCAATTTGAAGCCCGGCGTAGCGCCTACCGCTTCAGAAGGGAATGGACACCCCAACAATACAAGCTCTTACCCTTATGTTTACAGCAAATGATCTCAAGCAACTGAACCGTTCAGGAATTTCTTTTGAAACCGCACAATCACAGCTTGATATGTTTTCGAAGGGTTTCCCCTACCTGACGCTTGCGGGTCCGGCCGTACCCGGGAACGGCATTCATTGTCTCTCTCCTAAAGAACAATTGGCCTGCATTGACCGTTACGACGGCTGGGGTGGCCGGCGAATAAAATTTGTACCCGCTTCGGGGTCGGCCAGCCGTATGTTCAAGGCCTTGTTTGAAGCCCGGGAAATGTTGGTCATCAATCCTCACGCCCAATTATCAAAAGCTGCTCTGCAGTTTTTTGAACAGTTGCCGCAATTTCCCTTTTATCCCTTGCTGAAAGCTCAAAAAGGCTTTGACCCGTCCAATATGAAAGGGGTTTTGGATTTGTTGCTTGACAAGGGCGGCCTCAATTACGGCGCCCTGCCCAAAGGGGTGCTGGCCTTTCACCGGTATGACGGTACCTTTCGGACGGCTTTTGAAGAACATTTGGTCGAGGCGGCCCGTTATGCCACCGATTCGCAGCGGGTGGCGTCCCTGCATTTCACGGTTTCTGAAGAACACCGTGAAGTTTTTGCCAATTTGCTGCAAAAGGTGCTTCCCCATTATGAATCCTTGTATCACGTGACGTACCGTGTGGCCTTTTCCACGCAACATCACGCCACCGACACCCTGGCCGTGGACCAGCAGAACAGGCCTTTTCGCCTGGCCGATGGGTCGCTGTTGTTGCGTCCCTCGGGGCATGGGGCCCTGCTTGATAATTTGAACGCCCTGGATCAGGACATTGTGTTTATAAAAAACATTGACAACGTGGTTCCGGAAGACCGCCTTCCGGTGGTCATTTACTGGAAAAAAGTGTTGGCCGGGTTGTTGCTGGATTACCGCAAGCAAGTCTGCGGCTACCTGGAACAGCTCCAAGCCGGCGCGGCCCCGTTGCGCCTGAAAGAGATGGCCAATTTTTTGGCCTCGGCATTTGGCGTTACCCATCCCCCGATGCCTTCCGAACAATATATCCCGTATTTGTTTGCCAAACTCAACCGGCCCATCAGGGTATGTGGCATGGTACGCCAGAGCGGGGAACCGGGAGGAGGGCCCTACCGCGTGATTGACAAAGACGGGTCGGGATCGCTGCAAATACTGGAAAGTGCCCAGTTGCCCACCATAGATGCCGCGGCCACCCATTTCAATCCGGTAGACTTGGTTTGTTCGTTCAAGGCCTACGACGGCAGTACCTATCGCCTGAGTGACTTCAGGGATGACAGCACCGGCTTTATTTCTTTAAAAAGTAAGGAGGGCAAAGAATTGAAAGCGTTGGAGTTGCCCGGGTTGTGGAACGGGTCAATGAGCGATTGGAATACGGCGTTTGTGGAGGTCCCTGCAGAGACTTTCAACCCCGTTAAAACGGTGAACGATTTGTTGCGAAAAGAACATCAATAATAGGGAAAAGATATTTGTAAGTTAAAAAAAGATTTCTAACTTTGCGTTATTATTGATGTAGAAAAGACAGTAATTATTAACCATTAAATAACTCACTAACATGTTAGACACAATTACCACTTTCTTTGAACAATTGATTGCGAATCCTGAAACAAACATGGTGTTTGCTTTTATTCTGACCCTTCTTGGTGCCGGCATCGCAGTTTTGATTAACTATTTCAAAGCCACCTGCTGCTAATTTTCCGTAGGAGTTTCCAGAAAATCCGCGAAAGCACAGAGTAGGGGGAGTTTGCTGAAAATCCTAAAGAGTAAGCAAAAAATGTTTTAACTTATAATTCGAATTATTATGGAATTTTTCACAGAATTGTTTGCTAATATTTGGCAAGGCTTAACTCAGTTTGAGGGCGGTTTCATTGTATTGTTCCTTGGCCTCGGCTCCATCTTGTATTCTCTGATTACTATGCTGCTAGGCGCATCTTGGCCCGTTCCCGAAGTCTAGTTCATCACAAGTAAACACACGTTTTTTATAGGCGGTGATGCTGCAGCATCACCGCTTTTCTTATCTCCCGCCTAAATAGGAATCCCCCAAAGCGATATTTCACTTTGGGGGATTCCTATGTGATAAACAGGTAAGATGTGGCCTAGAAGATTTTGGCCCATTCAAATTTCTTGCGGTTCTTCCAGTCACCTTTATGGTACGCATAGCTTACAATCAGGGGAACCACTGTGGTAGCCTCGGCATATACCATTTGCTCGTGGGTGGTGCTTACCTTGCCCCAGGAAGAGGCTTCCTTGAGGGTGGAGCTTGAGCAGGCGCCGTCGCGTACATCGGCCACGGTAATCTGCACGGCATACTGGTGCATGGGAACTTCTTTTCCCTGACATTCGGCGCAAACCACGGTGTCCTGGGCAAAGTTCTTGGGAGTACCTCCGCCAATCATGAACAGACCGCTGGTCTTGGCGTGGATCTTGATTTCAGTCAGTTCGCGGAAGTCGGCCACGGAATCAATGGTTACGTAGGGTTTGCCTTCTTTGCGGCGTTCCAGCTGGTGCATTACCAGACCAAAACCGGCGCTGCAGTCAGAGAATGCCGGGGCAAATACGGGTACGTTGTGTTCAAAGCAGGTCTGCAGCAGGGAATTCTTTTTAACGGAATTTTTGGTGAGCCAGCGACCTATTTCCCAGATGAATTCACGGGAAGAATAGGGACGGGGTTCCAGCCGGTCTGCAATGAGTTTGATGGTGGCGTCACAATGCTGAAGCTCTTCTTCATCAATATAGGTGTCATAGATGCGGTCCACGTAGTTGCTGCGCAACATGGAATCGTCCACAAAGGGGGTGCCTTTATAGTGTTTGTAACCGAGGGCTTCAAAGAAGTCCATATCAATGATGGAAGCGCCGGTGGAAACCACGCAGTCAATCATATTGAAGCGTACCATATCCACGTATACCTGCATACAACCGGCAGCACTTGAACTGCCTGCCAACGTAAGCCAGTTGGTGCAATCTTTGGTATTGATCATCATCTGAAGGATATCCGCCGCGTTTGCGGTATCGCGCGATGCGAACGACATTGACCGCATGGAGTCAATGATGGCGGTGGAGTCAATTTTGGTAATATCAACGTGTTGAATTACCTCTTGTAAAAGTTCTTTTTTACTGCTAGCCATATTAGTGGGTTTATTAATTGCCGGCAAAGGTAAAAAAATATTACTTTTGCGGGATGAAACTCACAGAATACTCGGAGGCTTTTGCACGTTTTGATACTCCATTTTATTTTTATAATATGGATATCTTGGATAATACGCTACGTACCTATATGAAGCTTTTGACCCGGTACGGGTACAAGGCGCATTACGCTTTGAAAGCAAATGCCAATCCTCGTATACTGGAAATTATTCTACGTTCCGGCTTTGGAGCCGACTGTGTGAGTGGAAACGAGGTTCGCCTGGCTTTGGATATGGGTTTTGGCCCCGAGAACATAGTATTTGCCGGTGTGGGAAAAACCGACAAGGAAATCCAGACCGCCCTGCAGAACGACTTGTTCAGTATTAATTGCGAATCTATCCCCGAAATTCAGGTAGTCAATGCCCAGGCCGCCCAAATGGGCAAGAAAGCCTGTATATCGTTACGTCTGAATCCCAATATAGACGCTCATACCCATCAAAAAATCACTACCGGACGCTCCAAGGACAAATTCGGCATCAGCGAGTGGATGTTGCCCGAGGTGATGGAAGTGCTTAAAGATTCCAAAAACCTGAAAATCAAAGGCCTGCATTTTCACGTGGGGTCGCAGGTTACCAATATGTCCGTCTTTGAAACCGTTTGTGAAAAGGCAAACGAATTCCAATCCTGGTTTGAACAGCACGGTTATTCGTGCGAATATATAAACCTGGGCGGCGGTCTTGGAATAGACTACAATGATCCGCTGGAACACCCTCTGGCCCCCTTTGATACCTATTTTGAAACCCTGCATAAACATCTTGAAGTGCGCAAAGGGCAAAAAGTCCATTTGGAACCCGGCCGCTCGCTGGTAGGCCAGTGCGGTTTCCTGATCTCCAGAGTCCTTTTTGTCAAGATTGGCCGAGGCAAGAAATTTGCCATCATTGACGCCGGAATGAACGACCTTATAAGGCCCGCCCTGTACGGGGCGCAGCACGCCATAGTAAACCTCACTTCCACCGGAAAACCGGTGCACTATGATGTGGTGGGGCCGGTATGCGAGTCGTCTGACCGTTTTGGCCGCAGCGTGTCTCTGGCCGCCTGCCGGAGGGGAGACCTGCTGGCCATTTGCTCGGCCGGGGCGTACGGGCAGGTGATGGCTATGCGTTACAATTTGAGAGACCTGGCTCCGGCCGTATATTCAACCGACATTTGATATGTTTGTAAAGATTTACCCGGAGAACCCTCAGGAACGGCTCATACAACAATGTGTGTCTCTGCTGCACAAAGGCGGCATTGTCATCTATCCCACGGACAGTGTGTATGCCATGGGATGCTCCATAGAACACTTGTCCAGAATCAGTGATCTGGAACGGATAAAGGGATATTACACGCCTTCCACCCAGTTGTCGTTCCTGTGCTATGACCTGTCCCAACTGTCGGCTTACTGCAAACCTATAAGCAACAGTATCTTCAAGTTGATGAAGCGAAACCTTCCGGGCCCGTTCACCTTTATTCTGGAAGCTAACAACCAGGTGCCCAAGCTGTTTAAGGGGAAGAAACATTCGGTGGGAATCCGTGTCCCGGACAATCCCATATTGAATCTATTGCTGCGCGAGTTGGAAGTCCCCATTGTGTCCACCTCGTTGCCCTATGACGAGCGGGAACCAGAGTATGCCTTTGAACCCGACTTGATTCAAGAACGGTTTGGTGATTTGGTGGATATGGTGATTGACGGCGGGTTGGGAGGCGTGTTTCCCTCGGCCATTATAGACTGTACATCGGGCGAACCTGAAATAATACGCGAAGGTGTGAAACCTTTGGATTACTAATAGATTATACTATATATAATAGATATGTTTGAAAATTTGTCAGAAAGATTGGAGCGGTCGTTTAAACTGCTCAAGGGGGAAGGTAAGATTACCGAGATAAATGTAGCCGAGACTTTGAAGGATATACGCAAAGCGTTATTGGATGCCGACGTCAGTTACAAGGTAGCCAAGAGTTTTTGCGACGAGGTGAAACAGAAGGCAATGGGAGCCGAGGTGTTGACCGCGGTGCGCCCCGGACAGATGCTTACCAAAATTGTGCACGACGAGTTGACCCGCCTGATGGGGGGAGAGGCCGCCGGCATTAATATCAAAGGGACGCCCGGCATTGTGCTGGTGGCCGGTCTGCAGGGCTCCGGTAAAACCACGTTCAGCGGCAAACTGGCACTTCAACTGAAAACCAAGAAAGGGTTACGTCCGTTGCTTGTGGCAGGTGACGTGTACCGTCCGGCGGCTATGGAGCAGTTGCGCGTGTTGGGAGAACAGATTGGGGTGGACGTACATTTGGAAACGGACAGCAAAAAACCTGTGGACATTGCTCGCAACGCCGTGGCACGTGCCCGCAAGGAAGGCTATAACGTAGTGATAATAGATACTGCGGGCCGTCTTGCGGTAGATGAGGCCATGATGGTGGAAATCGCCGCCATCAAGAAAGCGGTGACTCCTACAGAGACCCTGTTTGTGGTGGACTCAATGACCGGTCAGGACGCGGTGGATACTGCGCGGACCTTTTACGAACGCCTGCAGTACGATGGAGTGGTGCTGACCAAATTGGACGGTGACACACGCGGCGGGGCGGCGCTCTCTATCCGGGCCGTGGTCTCGGTACCCATCAAATACGTAAGTATGGGTGAAAAGATGGAGTCGCTGGATATTTTTTATCCTTCACGTATTGCCGACCGTATTTTGGGTATGGGGGACATTGTCTCTCTGGTGGAAAAGGCTCAGGAACAATATGACGAGGAAGAAGCCAAACGCCTGCGTAAGAAACTGGCAAAGGACCAGTTCAATTTTAACGACTTTCTGGCACAGATTGCTCAGGTGAAGAAAATGGGGAATATAAAGGACCTGGCGTCTATGATTCCCGGAATGTCCAAAGTGATGAAAGACGTGGACGTGGACAATGACTCGTTCAAAAGCATTGAGGCCATGATAGGCTCCATGACTCCGGCCGAGAGGGAAGACCCCGGATTGCTCAACGGGAGCCGCCGCAAGCGGGTGGCCTTGGGCAGCGGTACTTCCATTGTGGAGGTCAATCGTCTTGTCAAACAATTTGAAGATACACGAAAAATCATGAAAACTATGCGCAACGGAGGCGGGGCTGCTATGGCCAAAGCCATGCGCAATGGAGGAAAAAGATAATGGAATTATTGGATGGTAAATTAACTGCAGAGGTACTCAAGAAGGGTATTGCAGATCAAGTGGCGGAAATGGACCGCCAAACCGGTTGCCGGCCTCATCTGGTAGCCATATTGGTGGGTGAGGACGCCCCCAGCCAGACTTACGTGGCCAATAAAGAAAAAGCCTGCAAGAGTGTAGGTATTGACTCCACCGTATACCGTATGCCGGAAACCATTTCGCAGGAAGAACTGCTCAAATGCATCCGCGTAATCAATCAGGACGATTCCGTGGACGGGCTCATAGTCCAGCTGCCGCTTCCAAAACACATTGATCCGCAACGGGTTATTGAAACCATTAACCCCTCAAAAGATGTGGACGGTTTTCATCCGGTAAATGTGGGGCGGATGGTGCTGGGGCTGCCTTCTTTTGTCAGCGCCACTCCGGCCGGCATCATGTATTTGTTGGAACATTATCACATTGATACCGCCGGCAAGCGGTGCGTGGTGATTGGACGAAGCAACATTGTGGGACGTCCCATGGCCAATCTGCTTTCGCAGAAGGGAAACCCCGGTGACTGCACGGTGACCTTGTGCCACAGCCGTACTGAAAATCTCAAAGAAATCTGCCTCCAGGCGGACATTATTGTGGCCGCCCTGGGAAAACCGCATTTCCTTAAGGCCGATATGGTCAGGGAAGGGGCGGTAATCATTGACGTGGGCATTACTCGCGTTCCCAGCGCCACGACAAAAAGTGGCTTCAAACTGACCGGAGACGTTGACTTTGAGGCGGTGGCCCCTAAATGCAGCTATATTACTCCCGTCCCCGGCGGGATAGGACCCATGACGATTGTGTCCCTATTGAAAAACACGCTGATATCGGCAAAAAACAAACATTTATGCAAAGAAGAAACTTTTTAAAAGCCGCCCTGCTGGGTGGCGTGGCCGGAGCCGTTTCCCTAAAGGGATCCGACCTGTTGGCCACAGAAGTACTGGCTCCGTCTTCACGTGAAGCGACGCCGGCAGAAGTTCCCGATTTGGTGGCTGTCATGGGTGGAAGCCCGGAACAGCTTTATGCCCGTGCCATTGCGGAAATGGGCGGAATGGGCGCCTTTATCAAGAAAGGAATGAAAGTGGTGGTCAAACCTAACATCGGGTGGGACAAAACCCCGGAAATGGCAGCCAATACCAACCCCCAGCTGGTGGCGGCCATTGTGAAGGATTGTCTGGCTGCCGGAGCGGCCGAGGTAAAGGTTTTTGACCATTCCTGCGACCAGTGGGAAGGCTGCTACAAGAACAGCGGCATTGCGCAGGCGGTAAAGGATGCCGGTGGCATTATGGTTGACGCCCACGAGGAACGTTCCTACAAGGAAGTGACCGTATCTCAGGCCGTACGCATGAAAAATCCCAAAATCCACGAAGCCATTGTGGACTGCGATGCATGGATCAATGTGCCTATTCTCAAGAATCACGGCGGGGCCAAATTCACCTGCTGTATGAAAAACTATATGGGAATTGTATGGGACCGCCGTTACCTGCACTCTCACAATCTGCAGCAATGCATTGCAGATGCCGCGGCTTACAGCAAGCATCCCGTGCTCAATATTGTGGACGCCTATCGCATCATGAACCAGAACGGCCCCAAAGGGAAGAGTCTCAACGACGTACAGACTCCAAAGGCTCTGTTTATGTCCAAAGATATTGTGGCTCTGGACACGGCGGCACTGCAGTTTTTTAACCAGTATACCAAACTGTCGTTGCAGGATGTGCAACACATCGGTTTTGCACAGGCACACCATTTGGGGACCACCAATCTGGATTCGCTGAATATCAAACGTATTAAACTATAGTGACTATGACTGTGTACCGTACGCTACGCCTGGTCCGCATTATGCTGGCGCTTTGTGTCTGGGGGCTGCTGACTTTCTTTTTTGTGACTTCAGCCGGTGCCTCGGCCGTTCTTTGGCAGGGGTTGCTCAAAATTCAGTTTGTGCCCGCCCTGCTGGGCATAGCCACCGGTTCTCTGGTTTGTGTGATTGCCGTCCTTTTGCTGACACTGCTTTTGGGCAGAATATACTGTTCGGTGATTTGTCCGCTGGGCATTTATCAGGATATTGTCATTTGGGTGGCATCCTTGTTCAAGACAAAGAAACAGCGCCGCTTTACCTATACGCCGGCCAAAACGGGTGTGCGCTACGGGATTCTTTTGGCGGTGGCCGTGTGCGTGATTTTTGGATTTGTAATGCCGCTGGTATTCATGGACCCCTACGGTTTGTACGGCAAGATGGCGGTGAACCTCACTTTCTCGCATCAATTTGTGTGGCCGGCCTTTGCCTTTGCTTTGTGTGTGTGGGTAGTCATTACCCTGCTTGCCGCCTTAAAGGGACGTTTCTACTGTAATGTCATCTGCCCCGTGGGCACGCTGCTGGGAACCCTTTCAAAGTATGCCATGTTCCGCCTCACCGTGGATGAATCAAAATGCCGTCATTGCCTGTTGTGCGGGATGTCCTGCAAGAGTCAGTGCCTGGACAGCAAGCACATATACATTGACCACTCGCGTTGTGTGGGCTGTCTGGATTGCACCAAAGCCTGCAAGGAATATGCACTGCATTATGCCTTTGCGTGGAAGCGTAAGGCGACTCCCGTGGCCCAGAAGACTCCGGAACCCGCTGTCCCCGACGCGCACAAGACCGGCCGTCGCGCCTTTTTGCTGGGTTGTCTGGGCGTGGGAGCCGGTGCGGTATTGTACAACCGTTTTGCCGCTGAGGAACCCAAACGCATCAATGCCGGAATGCCTCCGGGTGCCGGTACCCTGGCACGTTTCAAGGACCGTTGCGTGGGTTGCTACGCCTGTGTGGCTGCCTGCCCGGCGCATATCATTGCCCCTTCCGTTACCGAATTGGGTGCGCAGGGTTTCCTGCTTCCCAGTATTTCCTATACCAACGGATTCTGCGGCTACGAATGTCAGAAATGTCAGGATGTCTGTCCCAGTGGCGCTATCCGCAAAATGCCCCTGGAAGAGAAAAAACGGGTGAAGATTGGGGTGGCCCAGTTTACCCTTGAGAATTGCATCATTAAGAAAGACGGTACAGACTGCGGGGCCTGCGACGAACATTGTCCCGTAAAAGCCGTTTCCATTACTCCTACGGTGGATTTCAAAATTTTGGATGGAGTCAGTGTACAGGTAGAGGCCTTTTATCCCAAGGTGACGGCCCGGTTATGCATAGGTTGCGGCGGCTGCGAATACATTTGTCCCGCCACTCCAAAAGCCATAAAGGTAGTGCCCATGGCGGTGCAGCATACGGCCGATGCTCCCGAGGAAACGGTGCAGCAGCAGAAAACCGATGTGGATTTTGGCTTTTAGCTTTTGATACTATTCCTGCCCTTCCAGCAAGGCCGGCCGCAACAGCCGGGTACGCTCCAGGGCCTGGTCGTCCTGCCATTTGGCAATCAATTTAGGATTCCCGCTCAACAACACGTCCGGCACGTCCCATCCGTGGAATGATGCCGGACGCGTGTATACGGGCGGTGCCAGCAGATTGTCCTGAAAGCAGTCACTCAAGGCGGACTGCTCGTCGGTAAGGGCACCGGGCAGCAGGCGCACAATGGCGTCTGTGACAATGGCGGCAGGCAACTCGCCCCCGCTCAACACGTAATCTCCCACGGATATTTCCCTTGTCACAAGATGTTCCCTTATACGATGGTCAATGCCCTTGTAATGCCCGCACAGCAATACAATGTTTTGCAGGCAGGACATCCGGTTGGCAAGCGATTGGTTAAACAGTTCTCCGTCGGGGCTCATATAGATGATTTCATCATAAGTCCGTTGCGCCTTCAATTCTTCCAGCAGGTTATAGACCGGTTCTATCATCAGTACCATTCCGGCATCCCCGCCAAACGAATAGTCGTCTGTCTTGCGGTAATGACCCAATCCATACTGACGCAGGTCGTGCACCACAATTTCAACCAAAGACTTTTCCCTGGCCCGTTTGACAATGGAGTAGGACAGAGGACTGTCCAAAAGAGAGGGGACAACGGTAATAATATCAATTCTCATAATGCTGCAAAAGTAAGCATAATTCAAAAGTCTGCATAATTCGCTTTAATTGGACTTTTTGATTACATTTGCAGGCTGATAATAAAATTCCTACAAGAACATGGACCAAGAACAAAACCTCTCTGCTCTCCAGGAGCAATTCGACAGCCCCAAAGCTGAAGAAGTAAACGCCAAGACAACAATTACAGAACAAGAAAACGCAACGGAACCCGTTCAGGACTCTCCGGCCGTGGAAGCTCTCGCTGCAGAAACCCCTGCAGAAGAAACTCCCGCCGCAGAAGCTCCCGCAGAAGAAATTTCCGCCGCAGAAGCTCCTGCCGCAGAAGCTCCTGCTGAAGAAGCTCCTGCTGAAGAAGTTTCCGCCGTAGAGGAAGCTCCCGCCGCAGAACCCTCCGCTATTGTGGATTACACCACATTCACGGAAAAGGAACTGCTGGCCGAGTTTGAACGCCTCATAGAAGCCGATGACAAGACCGAACTGCACAAAAATGCAGAAACCATCAAGTCGTGTTTCTACAAACTGTTGCTCAAAAATAAACCCGATGAAGACGAAGCCCCGGTCGAAGAAGGCCCGGCGGAAGTTGCCAAAGCGGAAACTACGGAGGAAATTACTTTCAAGCGTCTGTACGCCCGTTATAAAGTATTGCGTGCCGATCTTATGCGCAATCTGGAGCAACAGAAAGAGAAGAATCTTGAAGATAAATTGGCCATCATTGAAGGAATTAAGGAATTACTTGAAAAACAAGAAGATATCAATTATACATTTCCCGAATTCAGATCTTTGCAATTGCGTTGGAAAGAAGTGGGTCCCGTCCCTCTGGTACGGACCAAGGATGTCTGGGAAAGCTACCAGCACTGCGTGGAAAAATTCTATGATTATGTCAAAATCAACAACGAACTTCGTGACCTTGACTTCAAGCACAATCTGGAACTGAAAGAACAGATTTGTGGAAAAGCCGAAGCCCTGGTGGAAGAACCCGGCATCATCTCGGCTTTTCACAAACTACAGAAACTGCACGAAGAATGGCGTGAAATCGGCCCCATTGCCCGTGAATTGAGAGAACAGGTCTGGGATCGCTTCAAAGCGGCTACCACTGCTATAAACAAACGCCATCAGGAATATTTTGAGGAACAGAAACTCAAACAGAAAGACAATTTGGACGCCAAGAGCACCATTTGTGAAAAGGCCGAGGCCATTGCAAATGAGCCTGTGGAAGACGGAAGCCAATGGAATACCCGTGCCAAGGCAATGGAAGCGCTGCAGGAAGAATGGCGCACTATAGGTTTTGCCTCCAAGAAAGACAACCAGCGGATATACGACCGTTTCCGCGCCGCCTGCGACAAATTCTACAATGCCAAGCGTGATTACTACAGCGGTTTCAAAAATGAAATGCGCGACAACATGGCAAAGAAAGTCTCCCTGTGCGAACAGGCCGAGGCTTTGATGCAGAGTGACGACTGGCGCAAAACCACCGACCAGCTGATTGCATTGCAGAAACAGTGGAAAGAAGTGGGCCCGGTACCCCGCAAACAGGCCGAGGCTGTATGGAAACGTTTCCGTGTTGCCTGTGATGATTTCTTTACCCGCAAATCCAAACACTTCTCGGGTGTGGATGCCAATTATGAAGAAAATCTTGCGGCCAAAGAAGCGCTCATCAAGGAAATTGAAGCCTTCTCCTCTGAAGGGGCTGAAGATATTGCCGCCGTCATCAAAGATTTCCAGGCCAAATGGAATGCCATCGGTTTTGTTCCCATAAAGGAAAAGGAACGCATTCAGGCAGCCTATAAAGCGGCTATGGACAAACATTTTGGTGAAATGCGCGCTTCACACGGCTACGACCGTCGTGTGCCGTCACGTCCCGGACGGGGCAAGGTGGATGATGCCAGAAACGGTCGTGAAAAACTGATTCAACGCTTCCGTCAGTTGGAATCCGATATCACCGTTTGGGAAAACAATATGGGATTCTTTGCCAAATCAAAGAATGCGGACAAGATTATTGCAGACACCTGTAAAAAAATTGAACAGGCTAAAGTGGAATTGGCCGAATTGGAAGAAAAAATTAAACAATTTGACAAGCAGTTTGAATAGCCTATGAACAAAAATTCGCTTCTGGCTATTCTACTGATAGGTGCTATATTGCTGGGTTTCAGTGTGTATAACACCAGAGTGGCCAAAGAACAGCAGCGCGAGCAGTTTGTTAAGGATTCCATTGCATATCAGGATGCCCTAAAGGCGTCCAATGAGGCAAATGCCCAGGCGCTACTGCAAGCCCGGACAGATACTCTGGAGGCAGCGCCGGATTCTCTGCAATCGGTGAACGGGGTCTATTCCAGCCAATGGCTCAACGAGGCCAGCATGGGCGATCCGCAGTATGTTACTCTGGAAAACGACAAAATCAAGGTGGTCTTTACCAACAAGGGAGGCCAACCCTACAGTGTGACGGTAAAAGGATATAAAACCTATTCCGGAGACAGTCTGGTACTTTTTGAAGGACCTCAGAACAAGTTGTCCATCAATATTTTTGCGGCACAGGACCTGAATACGGATAATTTCTATTTCACCCCGGTACTCGTGGAAGGGAACCATGCGGTGACTTTCCGCCTGCAACTGGACCGGGATGCTTATATGGAATATGTTTACGTGCTCAATGAAGATGATTACGTACTGCATATGAATGTCAATCTGGTGGGTATGCAGCAACTGGTTCCCAAAAACGTGACCCAGATGCAGTTGGACTGGGCTATGGATATCCGTCATCTGGAAAAGGGTTTTGACAACGAGAAGAAGTATTCCACTATTGTCTACAAATACCCCAACACGGATGACGTGGAAGACCTGGGGTTGCGCAAGGCCAATGCGGAAGAGGAAATCAAAACCAAACTGGAATGGGTAGCCTTCCAGCAGCAGTTTTTCTCGGCCATTCTCTTCTCTGACCAGGCGTTTGGCAGCGGAGACCTGGCTTATACCTTTTATGACCCCGCCAATACGGACAACCTGCTGATGCGCAGTACCGCTTCCCTCCAGATTCCTTACGACGGAACGGGAGAACAGACGGTGCCCCTGCAATTTTATTTTGGCCCCAACGGTTTCTATGCATTAAAAGAATACGACCGTTCCTTTGAACAGATTATTCCCTTGGGAGGCTCGCTTATAAAATGGATCAACCGGTTTGGCATCATCCCCATCTTTAATTTTCTCAACAAGTACATTGGTAACTACGGCCTCATTATCCTGCTGATGACCCTGCTCATCAAACTTGTGATTACTCCGTTCACGCTCAAGTCGTACATGTCGTCGGCCAAGATGAGGGTGCTCAAGCCCGAGATTGACAAGATCAATGTTAAATACCCTAAAAAGGAAGATGCGCTCAAAAAGCAACAGGAGACCATGGCCCTGTACAAGAAGACGGGGGTAAGCATGATGGGCGGCTGCTGGCCCATGTTCCTGCAGATGCCTATACTTATTGCCATGTTTAGCTTCTTTCCCGGTTCCATTGAATTGCGCCAGGAAGCGTTCCTGTGGGCCGATGACCTTAGCGGATACGACTCTATTCTGAACTTTGGCTTCAATATTCCAATCTATGGCAATCATATCAGTCTGTTTGCCCTGCTGATGGCCTTATCCATGTTCTTCTATTCCAGAATGACCATGAAGCAACAACCTGCCACCAAAGAGACGGCCGGCATGCAGACCGTGATGCTCTATTTTATGCCCGTGATGATGTTGGTCATCTGTAACAACCTGTCGGCGGCATTGAGTTATTACTACCTGTTGTCCAACCTTATCACCATGCTGCAGACCTGGTTTATACAGAAATTTGTGGTGGACGAGGAAAAGCTGTACCGGCAATTGCGGGAGAAAGCGGACAAGGCTCCGGCCAACCAGAAGTCCAAATTCCAGTTGCGGTTGGAAGAAATGCAGAAGATGCAGCAGCAACAGCAGAAAAGAAAATAATCATGATAGAGGAAAACCTTCTTCGGATTAAAAATGAACTGCCATCAGGAGTTACCCTGGTGGCAGTTTCCAAATTCCAGCCGGTGGAATATCTGCTCCGGGCCTACCGTGCGGGGCAGCGCTGCTTTGGAGAAAATCGTCCGCAGGAGATGGCTCTGAAAATTCCGCAGATGGGCTCCGACGTCCAATGGCATTTCATTGGGCATCTTCAGACCAACAAGGTCAAACAGGTGGTGGGTGCCGCCTGCCTTATCCACTCCATTGACAGCGAACATTTGTTGCGGGCCGTAAGTGCCCGGGCGGCTGAATTGGGCATTACGCAGGACGTACTGTTGCAGATGCATATAGCGGCCGAGCAGACCAAGCAGGGCTTTTCGGCTGAAGAACTGTACGCCGTGGCCGCGCAACAGTGGCCCAACATTCGCCTGTGCGGACTTATGGGGATGGCCACCTTTACGGATGACACCGTTAGGGTAAGCCGGGAATTCCGCTCCCTGCGCTGTTTTTTTGACAAGTTGAAGACTCAATTGTTTTCGGACCGGGATTATTTTGCCTGTTGTTCCATGGGTATGAGCGGAGATTATCGCATAGCCGTGGAAGAGGGAAGCACCATGGTTCGCATTGGCAGTGCTATATTTCCGCCACGCCCTCAAAGACAAGACGGGCCGGTCCGGTAAGCATCACTTGCCGGCAGATACTTCCTTCCACTGTATAATCCACGCTCAGACGTCCGCCCCGTGCCTTAATGTCCCAATGGGTCCTGTCGCTTTTGGTGAACCGGCGTGCCGCAATGGCGGCGGCGGTTGAACCGGTCCCGCAGGCCCAGGTCTCGGCCTCAACCCCGCGTTCAAAGGTGCGGATGGAGAATTTTCCGTTCCCGGTAATCTGTACAAAATTTACATTGAGACCGTCCGGAGCAAAATCTTTATGGTGGCGCCAGAAATTTCCCTCGGCAAAGACATCGGTGGCGGAAAGGTCTTCCACAAACACTACCAGGTGCGGGGCTCCGGTATCTACAATATAACTGTTGGCAGCGTAATCCGTAATTTGGTCCACCTCTTTAATCTGCAGTTCCACAGACCAGTCATTGGCGTAATGGGACAGTATCCGCGCCGTGTGGGGCCCGTCCGACGCCAGAAAGTGCAGGGAGGTTATGCCCAGACTGTCGGCAAAGGCAGCCAGACAGCGTCCTCCGTTGCCGCACATGCAGCTTTTTAGTCCGTCAGAGTTGTAGAAATCCATCACAAATGAAAAGTCATCCCTCCCGGGGTTCAGCATAATGAGGCCGTCAGCCCCAATGCCAAAACGACGGTGACAGAGTTGACCTATCTGTAGGGCCGAAAGACGGGTGGAATTATTACGGTTGTCAATGAGAATGAAGTCGTTGCCGGCTCCGTGAAATTTTGAAAAGGAAAGATTCATCTCTCTGGTATGAAATTTGATTTAACTCCTGTGCATTATTTATTTACAAATTTAAGGAGATTATTTATGAAGAAAAGAATTGGACTTATTATTTTGCTGACAGTCATTGTTAGTGCCGGCACAACAATGGGTGTGAATTATTTATTCAGAGGTTCTTCAAGGAATACTTCCGTGTCTTCTACCCGTATGACGGACAATTCAGAGGCCGTCATACGTCAGGTCAACCTGCCGGAAACGGCTTATCCGGACTTCACCTATGCTGCAGAAACGGGTGTTAAGTCTGTAGTGCACGTAAAAGTTACTATCCACGGGCAATCGCAGCAGGGCCCTCAGAGTTTGTATGACTTTTTCTTTGGATACGGTGGCGCTCCCAGTCAGCAACCGCGTGAACAAGTGGGTGCCGGTTCGGGGGTGATTATTTCCGAAGACGGCTATATCGTAACCAATAATCACGTAGTGGACGGAGCCGATGAAGTGCTTGTCACCCTGGACGACAACCGGGAATATTCGGGTACCGTAATAGGTGCCGACGCGGTGACCGACGTGGCCCTCATAAAAATTGACGCTCAGGGGTTACCGGCTATGAAGTTCGGCGATTCCGACGCCCTGCGTCTGGGACAGTGGGTGCTGGCCATTGGCAATCCCTACAACCTGCGTTCCACTATTACGGCGGGTATAGTCAGTGCCAAGGGACGCAGCCTGCCTTCCTATGATAATGAATTCAAGATAGAGGCCTTTATCCAGACGGATGCCGCGGTGAATCCCGGCAACTCGGGCGGGGCTCTTGTCAACGAAGCCGGAGAACTGGTAGGGATTAACACCGCCATTGCCTCACGCACCGGTTCGTATACAGGTTATTCCTTTGCCGTTCCTTCCAGCATTGTACAGAAAGTCGTTAACGACATAAAGAAGTACGGTACCGTACAACGTGCTATGCTGGGTATCACTATGCAGGAAATTTCCGGCGAACTGGCTAAGGAGAAAAACCTGGAAACAGGCAAGGGTGTCTATGTATACGAAGTCGTTGAAGACGGTGCGGCAGTGAAAGCCGGAGTCAAATCGGGCGATGTGCTTACCCGGATTAACGGAACGGCCGTGAATTCTTCTACCTCGGTACAGGAAATGATTAGCCGTTTCAGTCCCGGTTCCAAAGTGCAACTGACCTTGCTGCGTGGTGGAAAGGAAGTGAATGTGGAAGCCACTTTGCAGAGTCAGTCCGGCAGTACGGAAATCATTACCGGTTCAAACGGCGATGTGTCCAATTTTTTGGGAGCCCAGTTGCGTCCCCTAAGCAGGGAACTGAAAGCCAAATTACGTTTGCGTTCAGGCGTGGAAGTCATTGCCGTAAACGAGGGCAAACTCAAGGATGCAGGAATCAAGAAAGGCTTCATCATTACCCATATCAACCAGAAGACGGTCACCTCCGTACAGGATATAGCCCAGTATGTACAAAACAGCCAGCGTGGGGTACTGATTGAAGGAAAATATCCGGACGGTTCCACTTATTATTATGCTTTAGGCAATTAATCAGGGTTTTTTACAAATCCGATGAAACAAAAACTGCCCTTTTACGTATAAAAGGGCAGTTTTATTTACGCACCACTCTTTACGCTTTTTTAATGAGACAATTAAAAATTACAAAATCTATAACCAACAGGGAAAGTGCCTCGTTGGACAAATACCTGCAGGAAATCGGTCGAGAAAGTCTTATTTCTGTGGAGGAAGAAGTTGAACTGGCCCAGCGCATCCGCAAAGGGGATCAGGACGCTTTGGAAAAATTGACCCGGGCCAACCTGCGCTTTGTGGTATCTGTAGCCAAACAGTACCAGAACCAGGGACTCAGTCTGCCTGACCTTATCAATGAAGGCAATCTGGGGCTTATTAAGGCGGCAGAAAAATTTGACGAGACCAGAGGTTTCAAGTTTATTTCTTATGCCGTATGGTGGATTCGCCAGTCCATTCTGCAAGCATTGGCAGAACAGAGCCGTATTGTCCGTCTTCCGTTGAACCAGGTTGGATCACTCAATAAGATTAACAGGGCTCTATCTAAATTTGAACAGGAAAACGAAAGGGTTCCGTCACCGGAAGAACTGGCCGATATTCTGGACATTCCGTGTGATAAAATATCTGATACACTGCGTGTTTCCGGCCGTCACGTGTCGGTGGACGCTCCTTTTATTGACGGTGAGGACAACAGCCTGCTGGACGTGCTGGTGAACAATGATTCCCCCAATGCGGACCGCGGCCTGGTAAACGAAAGCCTTAACAAGGAAATTGAAAGGGCATTGTCCACGTTATCCAAAAGGGAACGTGACATTGTAAAATATTTTTTTGGAATTGGTACGCAGGAAATGACGCTGGAAGAAATAGGCGAGGAATTTGGTCTTACCCGTGAAAGGGTGCGCCAGATAAAAGAAAAAGCCATCCGGCGTTTGCGTCACAGCGCCCGTAGCAAACTGTTAAAATCCTACCTGGGCTGATGTGGGAGGCTCTTGGAGCTGCGCTGCATTCGTTCAGCGCCTGGCTGAACTTTCCTTTGTTTATTGTACTGATAGGCGGAGGAATGTTTTTTTTGGTGTATTCCCGTTTTATACCGTTCCGTTATTATGGCAGCGCCATTAAGGCGTTGCGCGTGAAGGATACCGGGGCTTCCGGGCAGATCAGCTCGTTTCAGGCACTTTCCAGCGCCATTGCGGCTACGGTCGGCCTCGGCAATATTTCCGGAGTGGCGGTGGCGTTGACGTTGGGTGGTCCCGGAGCGGTTTTCTGGATGTGGGTGAGCGCCTGTGTGGGAATGGCCACAAAGTTCTTTGAAGGGACATTGGCCATTATGTACAAAGGAAAAGACTCGGCCGGTGAAATGCAGGGGGGAACTATGTATATGATTACGCAGGGGCTGGGACGCAAGTGGAAACCGCTGGCGGTTTGTTTTTGCGTGTTCGGCATGATTGGCACGTTCTGTCTTATGCAGGCCAACCAGTTGACCGAGGCTTTGCAGACGGTGGTGTTTACGCCCATGGGTATTGCCAATTCCACCGGTTTGCGGGCGGTAGTGGGGTTGGTGATAGCCGGACTGGTTTCCATTGTGGTGCTGGGGGGCATCAAGCGCATTGGCGCGGTGGCCTGCCGGATGGTGCCGTTTATGGTGGCTTTTTATTTTTTAATTGTACTTTATATCATATTGACCAATCTTCCGGTAGTGCCGCAGGTATTTGCTTCCATCTTTAATGGGGCGTTTGACTGGAAGGCGGGAACGGGGGGAATAGCCGGCTCGGTAATGGTGATAGGGGCGCGCAGGGCGGCTTTTGTGAACGAGGCGGGAGTGGGAACGGCATCTATGATGCACGGGGCTTCCAAAAACAGCGAGCCGGTGCGTGAAGGGCTCATAGCCATGATCGCCCCGTCCATTGACTCGGGACTTGTGTGTACGCTCACCGCGCTGGCCGTGCTCGTCAATGCGCAGTACAATGTGTCGGACGTACAGGGTATCCAGATGGTGATGGCTTCTTTTGAGCGTTCCATACCCGGGCTGGGAAACTATCTGTTGTTGGCGGTGGCCTTTACTTTTGCGTTTTCCACCATGTTTTCCTACTCATATTACGGTACCAAATGCGTGAATTTCCTTTTTGGAGCCGATAAGGCTCATTATTATAATTACTTATTTCTTGCTACTTTGGTGCTTGGAGCGGTTATCCCGCTGACGGCCGTGGTGGATATAGTGGATGTGGCGTATGCCTTTATGGCGTTCTGCACGGTATTCACAATGATCCGCCTGTCTCCCGAAGTAAGGCGGGCTATTAATAAATATTTCAGCAAATGACAGCAGAACAAATTGTTACCCAGGCATTGGCGCAAGCGGTGGAAGCTTTGTACGGCGTAGAACCGGCGCAGGCCCAGATTCAGATACAGGCAACTCGCAAGGAATTTGACGGAGACCTTACGGCCGTAATGTTCCCCTTGCTTAAAATCAGCCGGAAATCACCGGAGCAGACAGGTGAACAGGTGGGGGCCAAAATTGTGGAACTGGAACCTCGTGTGGCGGCCTACAATGTCATCAAAGGCTTTTTAAACCTGCAGCTGTCCGGTGATTTCTGGAAAGACGCCCTTGATGGCATTGACAAGAACCCGTCGTATGGATGTGCGCCAAAGTCGGGCAAAACCTATATGATTGAATTCTCGTCACCCAATACCAACAAGCCCTTGCACCTGGGTCACGTACGCAACAATTTGTTGGGCGAGTCTGTGGCGCGCCTCATGGAGGCCAACGGCCACCGCGTGATACGCGTAAACCTGGTGAATGACCGCGGGGTGCATATCTGCAAATCCATGCTGGCTTGGCAAATGTTTGGCAACGGACAAACCCCGGCTTCTACCGGCATCAAGGGTGACCATCTGGTAGGCGACTATTACGTGCGCTTTGACAAGGAATACAAGGCGCAGATAAAGGAAATGACGGCATGCGGGGTGGATGAGGAAACGGCGGCCAAAGAGGCTCCTGTATTGAAACAGGCTCAGGAGATGCTGCTCAAATGGGAACAGGGAGACCCCAAGGTGCTGGAATTGTGGCGCACCATGAACGGCTGGGTATATGAAGGGTTTGACCAGACCTACCGCCGGATGGGTGTGTCTTTTGACAAGGTATATTATGAATCCCAGACCTATCTTCTGGGAAAGGAACTGGTACAGGAAGGTCTTGACAAGGGCGTGTTTTTCCGCAAGGAAGACGGTTCGGTGTGGTGCGACCTTACCGCCGACGGTCTGGATCAGAAACTGTTGCTGCGCAGCGACGGTACGTCGGTATATATGACTCAGGATTTGGGTACGGCCACCCGCCGTCACAGCGAATACGGCTTTGACAAAATGATCTATGTGGTGGGCAATGAACAGAATTATCATTTTCAGGTTTTGACCCTCATACTGAAAAAACTGGGGATGGAGTGGGCTGACCGCATTTACCATTTGTCATACGGAATGGTGGAACTGCCCGAGGGCAAGATGAAATCGCGCGAAGGCACGGTGGTGGATGCCGACGATCTGATGGATGCCATGGTGGAAACCGCCCGTGAAACGTCTATGGAACTGGGTAAACTGGAAGATATGTCCTCCGCCGAGCAACAGGAGTTGTTCAATATGCTGGGAATGGGTGCCCTGAAATATTTTATATTGAAAGTGGACCCCAAGAAAACAATGCTCTTTGACCCCAAGGAATCCATTGACTTCAACGGGAATACGGGGCCGTTTGTCCAGTACACCTATGCCCGCATATCGTCTCTGTTGCGCAAGGCCGGAGAGGCCGGCTACGCACTGAAGCTTACCGGGGCTTCTCTTTTGGACAAGGAAATTCGTCTGGTCAAATTGATGTGTACTTTTCCGCAAGTAGTGGCCGGCGCCGGCAACGATTGTTCTCCGGCACAAATTGCAAATTATGCGTTTGAACTGGCTAAGGAATTCAACCAGTATTATCACGAGGTGTCGGTTTTACATGAAGAAAACGAGGATGTTAGATCGCAACGTCTTGTTTTGGTCGCGCAAGTGGCAAAACTGCTTTATCGGGCAATGAACATTTTGGGGATAGAATTACCGGCCCGTATGTGATTTGGAATTGAAAAAAATTGTATACTTGCACCATCAATTCAGTGTTTGAAGATCTAACAATGACAACAAAAAAGAGAGCTGTAATTAGTTACGCAAATATGTCCGATGAATTGCTGGACATTTGGAAAGAAAGATTTCCCCGTGGTTATGCGGACTATATGGATGAAATAATGAAGATTGACAAGGCCGACGGATCCTTTTTCTATGCGGTCCCGTTTGAAGTGCCTGACGCAATCTATCTGGTAAAAGTGGATGTCAGAATAGAAGAATACGACGAGGTAGAAAAGGATATTTTTGGCAGCGGAGAAGACGATTCCGACGACGAAACCCCTGCAGCGGACGAATTCCCCGAGACCGACGATGCAAATTTTGTTGATGCCGAGGAAGAAGAACCTGAAGACGATTAGCAGTCACTTGCCCGAGCGGGGGCTTCTGCTCCTGCTGGCTTTAGTGACCGGGCTTCTCAGCGGCTTTGCCGCTGTTTTGCTGAAGACCTGTATTTCCTATATCAAAGACTTTGTGACTACGCAATGTTCCCCCAAGGGGGAAACGCTTGCGTATTTTTTGCTGCCCGGACTGGGAATGCTTCTGGCCCTGCTGTTTGTGCGCTATGCGGTGAAAGACAACATTTCTCACGGTGTGACGCGAGTATTGCAGGCCATATCGCGTAACAAGTCCCAGATCAGACCGCACAATTGTTTTTCATCGGTTCTGGCCAGCGCGCTTACTATAGGGTTTGGCGGGTCGGTCGGTGCAGAAGCTCCCATTGTCTATACCGGGGCGGCCATAGGTTCCAACGTGGGCCGCAAACTGGGACTGGACTACCGCTCGGTGACCCTGCTGGTATGTTGCGGGGTTGCAGCGGGGATAGCAGGTATATTCAAGGCGCCTCTGGCCGGGGTATTGTTCTGTCTGGAAATCCTGCTGTTCAATCTTACCATGTCTTCCATCATACCGTTGTTGGTATCTACCATCACGGCAACGGTAGTGGCCTCTTTGTTTACCGGAACTCAGGTTAGCTTTGCCAGCACCCCCGATGCCTTTGTCTATGCCAACCTGCCCTATTATCTGGTGCTGGGAGTGGTCTGCGGCTTTATAAGTCTGTATTTCACCCGTTCCACGCTATATCTGGAGGGCGTCATTAAAAGCATTCGCAACGTATATACTCGCTGGGCCTTGTCGGCCGTCAGTCTGGGGCTGTTGATAGTCCTGCTGCCCCCGTTGTACGGAGAAGGCTACGGATCGCTCACCGCCCTGCTTAACAATGATGTGGAAGGAGCCGTGGGCGGTATGCTCTATGAGGGACTCAGCCGCAATCCCTGGTACATTCCGCTGTTTTTTATTGCCGTTATGCTGCTTAAAGTGTTTTCCATGTCGCTAACCAATGCGGGAGGCGGAGTGGGAGGCACTTTTGGCCCCACGTTGTTTATGGGCGGCGTGCTGGGTTTTGTGTTGGCCCGAGTAATTAACCTGAGCGGTTTTCACGTTCTGCCCGAGGCGAATTTTGCTCTGGTGGGTATGGCCGGGCTGATGGCCGGCGTAATGCAGGCTCCAATGACGGCCATATTCCTCATTGCGGAAATCACCGGAGGTTACGGCCTGTTGGTGCCCCTGATAGTCACCTCTGTTTGTTCTTACGTGACCATCCGCAATTTTGAGCCCTATTCCATTTATACCAAACGACTGGCCCGTTCGGGAGATTTACTCACCCACAACAGTGACCAGGCGGTGCTCACCTTGTTGAAAACATCTGAAGTTATAGAAACTGACTTTGTCACCGTAGCTCCGCACGACACCCTGGATACGCTGGTGCGCGCCGTGGAGGCCTGTCAGCGTAATGTCTTTCCGGTAGTGGATGCCGAAGGAAACCTGCAGGGTATTGTCACGCTGGACAGCATACGGGGCATAATGTTTCAGACGGAAAGATACCGTACCACCTACGTGTACGAATTGATGCTGCGCGTTCCGGATTACGTATTCCTGGAAGAACGAATGGATAGCGTGATGCAGAAATTTGAAGCAACCGGTGCCTGGAATCTTCCGGTATTGGATGACCGCTACAAGTACGTGGGGTTTGTGTCAAAATCCCGCATTTTCTCGGCTTACAGAGAACAATTATCCCAAGTTTCCCATGAATAAACAACACGCGACGCTTATAGCGCAGGAACTCCACACCAAAGAGTGGCAGATTGAACACGCCATTGGATTACTGGAAGAAGGGGCCACCATCCCTTTCATAAGCCGTTATCGCAAAGAAGCCACCGGCAGTCTGGACGAGGTGCAGTTGGCACAAATCCATTCGCTATGGAACAAATACACGGAAATAGACAAACGTCGCGAGAGCATCCTCTCTTCCATTGAGGAACAGGGAAAAATGACCCCCTCTTTGCGCAGCGCCATTGAGCACTGCTGGCAGATGCGGCCGCTGGAAGATCTGTACCTGCCGTTCCGCCCCAAACGCCGTACTCGTGCCGGAATAGCCCGCGAAAACGGCCTGGAACCCCTGGCCACGCAAATAGCCCTGCTCGGTCCGCAAAATTGCTTAAAATTAGCAGAAAAGTTCCTTTCTGACAAGATTACCACCCCCGCCGACGCTTTGGCCGGTGCCCGCGATATATTGGCCGAGCAGGCCAGTGAGAACGCTACCGTGCGGCAGCGGTTGCGCCACCTGTACCACGCGCGCGGTGTACTGACCGCCAAAGTGCAGAAAGGGAAGGAAGAGGAAGGCATGAAGTACCGCAACTACTTTGACTTCAGCGAGCGGGTCCAATCCGCCGCTCCGCATCGCCTGCTGGCCCTGTTGAGGGCACAGGCCGAGGGCATCCTCTCGCTCCGTCTGGAACCCGACCCGCAACAGGCCCTGTACGAGGTGGAAAGGGCCTGTATTCCCCCGCACAAAGACACCCTTTTCCCCGTTGGAGACGCCGGCAGCCTGTACCAGATGAGAACTGCCTTGGCCGATGCCTACAAACGTCTGATCCATCCGTCGCTGGAAAACGAAGTGCTCAATGACTGCAAAGAAAAAGCCGATATAGAATCCATAAAAGTATTTACCAACAACCTGCAGCAATTGCTGCTGGCCCCTCCTTTGGGCCAGAAACGAATCCTGGCCATTGACCCCGGTTTCCGCACCGGTTGCAAGGTGGTCTGCATGGACGCTCAGGGCACCCTGCTGCATAACGACGCTATATTTCCACATCCCCCGCAGAACGAGCGGAGTGTGGCCATGCGCAAGTTGACCCAACTGGTGGAGGCCTACAAAATAGAAGTCATTGCAGTGGGTAACGGCACGGCCGGAAGGGAAACGGAACAATTTCTCAAGAAAATTGCCTTTCCCCACAAGATTCAGGTGTACTCGGTGAGCGAGGACGGCGCCAGCGTGTACTCGGCCAGTGCCCTGGCCCGCGAGGAATTTCCGCAGTACGACGTGACGGTGCGCGGCGCCGTCTCCATAGGCCGCCGCCTTATGGACCCATTGGCCGAACTGGTGAAAATTGACCCCAAATCATTGGGGGTGGGGCAGTACCAGCACGACGTCAACCAGACCCTGCTCAAGGACAGCCTGGACCAGACCGTGGAATTTTGCGTCAACCGCGTGGGGGTGAACCTGAATACCGCCAGCAAGCATTTGCTGACGTATGTATCGGGTCTGGGACCCCAGTTGGCGCAGAACATTGTGGAATACCGTGCGGCCAACGGCCCGTTTACCAACCGCGAGGAATTGAAAAAGGTCAAGCGCTTGGGTGACAAGGCATTTGAACAGTGTGCCGGATTTCTGCGTATACCTGGAGCCTCCAATGTATTGGATAACAGTGCGGTACATCCCGAGCGCTACACTCTGGTGGACCGTATGGCCAAAGATCTGGGTGTCTCTGTAAACGACCTGGTGGCTCAGGACCCGCTACGGAAAAAAGTGGAATTATCCAGGTATATTACGGCCGCTGTCGGCCTGCCCACCCTGAAAGACATCATGGCCGAGCTGGACAAACCCGGCCGAGATCCGCGTGAGACAATCAAGGTGCTGGAATTTGACGATGCCATTACTTCCATTGACGACCTGCGGGAAGGAATGGTGTTGCCCGGCATAGTGAGCAATATCACCAACTTTGGCGCTTTTGTGAACATCGGCATAAAGCAGGACGGTCTGATACACGTGTCCCAAATGGGGGCCAAGTACGTAAAGGACCCGTTGGATGTACTAAAATTACACCAGCACATCAAAGTTTGTGTGCTTCAGATAGACAGGGAGCGCAACCGGATTCAACTACGTCTGGTAAGGGAGTGACTGTGTGTGGGGGTATGTAGCTGGGACATAATTACCCCGCATACCACAACGGCAATTCCGGCCACCTGAATCCCGTTGAATGTCTCCACTCCGGTCAGAAAACTGAAGGCCGCCGTGGCAATGGGAATGAGCGCGTTGAAGGTACTGGTGAGTGTGACTCCCAATACTTTTAGGGCGTTTACGTAAAGAATGAAGGCAAAACCCGAGCAGAACACCGCCAGCATCAGAATGGGGTACCAGAAGTTCCAACTCAACAGAAATCCACCGGTCGGCAACGACGGCAAATCAAAAAACAGCACAAACGGCAAGAAGTACAGTGCCCCCAGACTCATCTGGTACGTGGTCACCGTAAAGGCATTGTAGGTTTGCGCAATGCGCTTCACAATCACCGAATACGCCACGGCCGAGAACACCGCCAAAAACAACAGCGCTATGCCGGCCCACATTGTTTCACCACCGGATCCCCCTTCAGGCGAAAGACTCATTCCCCATTTGCCGAATATGACCATACAGATGCCCGGAAGGGTTACACAGATACCCAACGCGCTTTTATAACTGATGCGTTCATGCGCAAATACCCTGCCGCCTATCAGCCCAAATATGGGAATGGTGGCCACAATGACGGCGCTCAGGCTGGGACTGGCGGTAAGTTTCATACCAAAGGTTTCTCCAACGAAATACACAAAGGGTTCCATTGTGGCCATCAATAAAAACCATTTGCGGTCTTTTCCGGCTATAGGTTGCAACTGTTTGAAGCATTTTCCGGTGATAGTCAGAAAGACGCCGGCTACCAGCATCCGGATAAACACCAGAGTAAAGACGGGTACGTCCAGAATCAACAACCGATTGGTCCATACAAAAGACAGCCCCCATAATAAGACCGCACCGCAAATGAAAAAATAGGTTCCGGATTTAGAGCACTTCATGAACTATGGGTTTTGGAACCACTAATTTACCGTTTTCCACGGCCGTTCGGCCATTGATGATCACCCGGGTGATGCTGGCCGGGAACGTATGACCTTCAAAGGGGCTCCATCCACACGCATAGGCAATGTTATGCGAAGTGACCGTATAGGGTTTGTTGGTGTCTATCATTACCAGGTCAGCATAGTAACCTTCTTTTATGTACCCACGTTCCGGTATTCCGAATATACGCGCCGGGGCGTGACACATCCGTTGTACCAATTGCTCTACGGTCAGTTGGTTTTGGGCTACCAGTTCCAACAGGGCAGGCAACGAGTGCTGTACCATAGGAATCCCCGAGGGAGCCAGGGTATAGGGATTTTCTTTTTGTGCCCACGTGTGCGGAGCGTGGTCAGAACCAATGACGTCTACAAGCCCGCTGCGTAAGGCGGCACGCAGGGCGTCTCTGTCCAGTATGGTCTTAACGGCCGGGTTGCACTTGATGGCCGTTCCGTACACGCTGTAGTCCTTGTGGGAAAACAGCAGGTGGGGAAGGCAAACCTCGGCCGTGATGTGCGGGTTTGCCTGTTTGGCCTTGCGCAACAGTCTCAGTTCCTCGGCCGTGCTAAGGTGTAGCAGGTGCAGGCGGGTTCCGTATTTGACGGCAAGGTCCAAAGCTTTTTGGGTGGAGGCAATGCAGGCCCGGCGGCTTCTGATGCTGCTGTGCATTTCTATGGGAATGTCATTGCCGTATTTTGCGCGGGCTTTAATCAGATTCTGGCGGATGATGGACTCTTCTTCACAGTGGGTGGCAATAACCCCTTTATACCCGGAAAAAAAGGCTTCCAGAGCGGCGGGGTCATCCACAAGCATATTCCCTGTTGACGAACCCATAAAGATTTTCAGACCGCAACAGGGACCTACGCTTTGCAGCACCTCGTTGAGATTGGTATTGGTGGCGCCCATATAAAATCCATAATTGGCGTAGGAATCCTCACGGCCCATACGGTATTTTTTTGCCAGCGCCTCATTATTCGTTACGGGAGGCTGGTTGTTGGGCATATCCAGAAAGGTGGTGACGCCACCCATTAGGGCGGCCAGACTCTCGCTCTTGATGGTCCCTTTTAGAGGATTTCCCGGTTGGCGAAAATGCACCTGGTCGTCTATCATTCCGGGCAACAGGTAGCAACCCTGGGCGTTGAGGTGAATGACGGGGCCTTCCAACTCTCCCATATCGCGCGCCGATTCCATACTTCTGTCAAAGATCCGGGCAATGCGTTCCCCATCAATAAGAACGGCACCGATAAAAGAGTTGTTTTCGTTGACAATGGTGGCGTTGTATATAAGTGTTTTCATTTGTCGGCTTATTGTTTGGCCCGTGTAATCTTTCGCAGGCGCATACGGAGCACTCCCCAGAATGCTTCTCCGAATATGCCGCTGCTCATTTTGGAAGTTCCCTCCGTGCGGTCCACAAAGATAATGGGAACTTCCACCACTTTGTACCCCAATTTGTAGGCATTGTACTTCATTTCTATTTGAAAGCCGTACCCTTTCATACGAATACAGTCCAGATCAATGGCTTCCAATACCTCCCGGCGGTAGCATACAAATCCGGCGGTGCAATCGTATACCTTCATTTGCAGCACGGTACGTACATAGGTTGAGGCATAGTAAGACATAATAACCCTGCCAATGGGCCAGTTGATCACACTGATCCCCTGGCAGTAGCGCGAACCTATGGCCAGACCGGCACCATCCCTGCAGGCGAGACACAAGCGGGGCAAGTCTTCCGGATTATGGGAAAAGTCGGCATCCATTTCCAGAATGTAGTCGTAATTATGGGCTATACCCCAGCGGAAAGCGGTTATATAGGCAGTACCAAGGCCCAGTTTACCTTCTCTTTCTATAAGGTGTAACCGGCCGGGAAACTCTTGTTGCAGGTTTTTGACTATGACGGCAGTACCGTCGGGCGAGTTGTCGTCTACAATAAGGATGTGAAAAGGCATCTCCAAGGAGAACACTTTGCGGATTATTTTCTCAGCATTTTCCTTTTCATTGTATGTAGGAATGACCACCAGGGAATTTGTTTGCATTGTATGGACTGCGCTTAATTGCAGGACGACAAAGATAAGTAAAAAAGCTTGAAATTTTTTCTCTCTGATTTATTGTGAAATAGCAAAAAATGAAAAAAAATATTGCATTTTTCTTCAATTAAATTTGGATGCTAATAAAAAATCTCGTTATCTTTGCGTCCCCTTTCGGAAGAGAGGGATTGAACAAAACAAGTTCATTGAAATATTGAAAGAACAGTACAACAATAATAAGTAGTACAAAGAGAAGAGCGTAAATTCTTTTAATAATAAAGGAAACGAGAGTAACGGGACAAGCTAGAAATATAAAAAATTTTTATACAATGAAGAGTTTGATCCTGGCTCAGGATGAACGCTAGCGGCAGGCTTAACACATGCAAGTCGAGGGGCAGCGCGGGTAGCAATACCTGGCGGCGACCGGCGGAAGGGTGCGTAACGCGTGAGCAACATGCCTTATACAGGAGGATAACCCTCGGAAACGGGGACTAATATTCCATAAGATTGTGGACCGGCATCGGTCAGCAATAAAAGCTTCGGTGGTATAAGATTGGCTCGCGTGACATTAGTTAGATGGCGGGGTAACGGCTCACCATGACTATGATGTCTAGGGGTTCTGAGAGGAAGACCCCCCACACTGGGACTGAGACACGGC
>CAZKPB010000012.1:0-74519 GCA_964554535.1 uncultured Muribaculaceae bacterium
TCAACCCTTTCAAGCGACAGATCCGTAGCTGCAAAAAAGTGTTTTTTGTCCGTTTTCCGGGTGTGATGTGTAACAGATTCACTGCGAACGCCCAAAGGATATAATCTCTGCCGTCCTCGCCGGGAAATAAGTAGCGGGCCCTCCGGAGCCCGGGCCACTTATTCCCGGCGGGAGACGGCCGGACCCATAGTATGAACTCCTATCTCCGTTTATATGTAAAAAAGGACAAAAGAAGGTACCTATCCGGAAAACATAGCGTTTTTTGGCAAGGTGCTACTTAAAAGGTACTGACCTTGCTGAAAAACCTTGCATTTTTTAGCAGGGTCCGTTTTCCGTACAACCGCACTTTTGTATAAGTGTCTATATTATAGATGTTTGAAAAATCCACATAGAAGTCTGTATACAGACCTTGCCAAAAAGTGCCGGGTTTTTTGGCAAGGTGACCCTCTCAAGCCCCCGACCTTGCACAAAAACCCTGTGTTTTTGCTCAAGGTCAACGTCACAGCGCATAATACATCCTGTTCTCTCGCGAATTTACTTGTCTTCTAATAAATCTTAATAGGTTTATTCCTGAAAAAGGTTGACTCGGGTTATGTTATTCCGGTTAATAGTTGACTGCTGTTTTTATTCCGTTCAGAGGTTGACTCCCGGAATTATTCCGTTGATAAGTTGACCCACAAGTAAAGTTTCTATCAATTATTCCTTTAATTTCAAGTCCGTTGTCTTCCACATTGACTTATATGTCCAATTTTTTGGGTTCCCCTCACAGCGGCACTTATTGGAGTAATTCTCCGGGCGTTTCTGGGAGAAACTATATCGGCTTCCTCAATTCCAATTCCGGTAAAGTGCACGCTTTGGACTACTACTACCGCAACTACGGGCTCTCTGTCCGGTGCCTCTTAGTGGCTGGAAACTAATTTATTAATCAAGGACGCAATCACGGCAGCAAGATAGTACCGTAGAGCCTACTCGGAAGGGTGGTGATACTCGGCAATCTGCCGGAGTACTTCTTTGCCGTACAATTCCACAAATTTGGGACCTATGCCGTAGACTTTTAGGAGTTCCTTTTCATTGGACGGCAGTGCGTTAAGTACTGCCAGCAGGGCTTTTTGAGTGAGTACCACGTAGGCGGGGACTTTGCGCTCGCGGGCTTTTTCCAGACGCCAGGCACGCAGCTGCTCATACAGGGCGGGGTGGGCAATGTCTTCCGTGCCTTTGTCGGTTTGTGCTGAGGACTCGGCCGTTGTGGGTTTCTGGGGTTTGGGGGATTTCCCGGCCTTGGGAGGCTTTGCTGCCTTGGACGGTTTTTCCGGCCGGAAGGTTCCGGTAAGCACCTCGGTGCGGGCTTTCTGGAAACCGTCCACGCTGAAGCCGTCCCGGGCCACGGTAAGGTGGGTGTGACTGACCAGGCGGAGCAGTTCCAGGGCCTCGGCCTGTATTCTTTTCCAATCTCTTTGCAATTCCTTGTTATCCAGTTCTATGGTGGGGTCTTCCAGTAGTTGTAGGGGCACTTCTCCAATGCTCTTGGACATATAGCAGATGCCTTTTTCAATGCGGTCTGCCAGGGCTTGTGAGGTGGCGTAATCGGGGTCTTTAAAGATCAGGGCGTGCAGTTGTTTGTGGAATTTGAGCGCTATGTCCGTGACGTTAGGTTTGAACAGGGGCATGTATTCGGCCCAGTGGGCGGCCCATTGCGGGAAGAGTTTGGCAATGTGATCTCGGGCAAAGGAGGCTACCCTCCAGAGGACTTTTTCCAGGGGACGGTAATCAAATAAGAGACAAAGCTGATTGTAGAAGTATTCTTTGCGGGCCTGTTCCAGAAATTGGTCATTGGCGCTGAGGGCATCGGCGGTCTGGGTGAACTCTCGGACCGAGACGTTGTCGTAGAAGATGCCGGGGCGTAAGGGGCTGGTAAGATACAATCCCTCAAGAGATTTGCAGCGGCTCAGGGCTACGTAGACCTGGCCGTGGGCAAAGGCCTCGGAGGCGTTGACCACCAGGCGTTCAAAGGTCAGGCCCTGGCTTTTGTGAATGGTGATGGCCCAGGCGGCCTTGAGGGGGAACTGGGTGAAGGTACCTTCCACTTCTTCCACTATATCGCGGGTGTCGGGGTCTATGGCGTAACGGGCGTTGGTCCATTCTTCCCGGTGAACTTCCAACAGGTCATCTTCACATTGTACCCAGATAAGGTCTTCTGCGGCTTCAATCTCTTGTACCACGCCCATTTTACCGTTGAAGTAGGCTTTTTGGGGGGAAGAGTCGTTTTTGACAAACAAGACCTGGGTGCCGGTTTTAAGGTTAAGGTTTTCGTCGGTGGGGTAGGAGGTCTCGGGAAAGAGACCTTGCACGGAAGCCTTAAAGGTGACCTGTGGAGAGGGCAATTGGTCCAGATGTTGGCGGTTGATGGCGTCAGCCTGGTAGCGGTGGGTGGTCAGGATGACCGTGCCATCGGGCGGATTGGCGGCCACGGAAGGAGAGTACCTGCGGTTGAGGGCTTCTAGGCAGGCCGCGTCTACGGTATGGGTGCGGATCTGGTTGAGCAGGCCTATGAAACGGGCGTCGCTCTGCCGATAGATGTGTTCCAGTTCTATGGTGCGGTAGGTGATTTTACGGAAAGCTTTGGAAGAGAAGAAATAGGGGGTATCGTAGACCTGTCCCAGCAGGTCCCAGTCACGGTCTTTGGCAACGGGCGAGAGTTGCTGCACGTCGCCTATAAGCAGCAACTGGACACCGCCAAAGGGGGTTTGGGTGCGGCGGGCTCGGCACAGGCTGTCGCTGACGGCGTCCAGGACGTCGGCCCTGACCATGCTGATTTCATCAATGATCAGCAGGTCCAGGCTGCGCAGGATACGCAGTTTGGTTTTGGAAAAAGTGAATCGGTGGGGATTGTCTTCTCCGGCGCCCTGTTGGCGCAGCAAGTCCGGAACATAGGGGGCCAGGGCCAGCTGGAAGAAGGAATGAAGGGTGACGCCTTGCGCGTTGATGGCGGCTACTCCGGTGGGAGCCGTCACTATAAGACGTTTGGAGCTGTGGGCAGCCAGGTTCCGCAGAAAAGTGGTCTTGCCCGTTCCCGCCCTTCCGGTAAGAAAAATGGATATTCCCGTCTGGGTAAGGTAGCGAGCGGCCAGAGCCAGTTGCGGATTGTCTTGGTAATAATCTTCCATCACAACTAAGATACAAAACTTCCCAATAATTGCTAAATTGCCGTGCGAAACAATTGAATGGTGATTTCCTCTTATGGACAAAACAGATAGGGTGCAACGGGCGCAGGACTTATTTTTGAGCGGGTACAACTGTGCCCAGTCGGTGATGCTGGCTTTTGCCGACTTGTATAATGTACCGCAGGAACTGGCACTGAAGATGGCGGCCCCTTTTGGAGGCGGCATTGGCCGGATGCGGCAGACGTGCGGAGCGGCGTGCGGGATGTTCCTGTTGGCCGGTCTGGAGCGGGGCGCCGTGCTGCCCACCGACAAAGAAGGCAAAACCGCCACCTATGCTCTGGTTCAGGAATTGGCGGCCGAGTTCAAGGCACGCAACGGATCTCTTCTCTGTGGCGAGTTGTTGGGCCTGAGGGCGATGCAGTTGTCGCCTGTTCCGGAAGAGCGTACCCCGCAGTATTATGCCAAACGTCCTTGTCTGCGGATGGTGGAATCCGCGTGTCGCATTTACCAGGAGCATTTAGACAAACAGGTATGACAGATTTTGCCGCCATTGATTTTGAAACGGCCAATCAGGAGCCTACCAGTGTGTGCAGCGTGGGGATTGTGGTGGTAAGGGCTGGAGAAATAACCGACCGTTTTTACAGCCTCATCAAACCCGAGCCCGACTATTATTGTTACTGGAATACCGCAGTGCACTCTCTGACGGAAGCCGATACCTGTGACGCGCCCGTTTTCCCCAAGGTGTGGGAGCTGGCTGCCCCGCGGGTGGAAGGCTTGACGCTGGTGGCGCATAACGCTCCGTTTGACCGCGGCTGCCTGCAGGCGGTATTGCGCTGTTACCAGCTTCATCTGGATTACCCCAAGTATGCGTTCAAATGCACGCTGGCGGCGTCACGCCGTCATTTTGGAAAACAGTTGCCCAATCATCAGTTGCAAACCGTGGCGGCCGCCTGCGGATTTGATCTGGTGCACCACCACAATGCCCTGGATGATGCCTTGGCTTGTGCGTGGATTGCGCGGAGTGATTGGATGGAGTAGCACAAAAAATCCGTACCTTCACAGGCAAATACTTCTAACCTATGAAAAACCTTGCCTTATTCACCCTGCTGATTCTGTTGGCTTTTCCTGCGCCTGCTCAGGACAAACTCTACCCCAACACCTTTTCACTGGCCGACGTCAAATTGTTGGACGGCCCTTTCAAACACGCTCGCGATTTGAACATAGAAGTGCTGCTTCAATACAGCCCTGACCGGTTGCTGGCCCCCTTCCTAAAAGAAGCCGGGCTGCCGGCGAAGGCCGAGAGCTACCCCAACTGGATTGACCTGGACAGCCACGTGGCCGGACACTACCTCAGCGCCATGGCCATGAACTGGCGCGCCATCGGCAATGCCGAGTGCAAACGCCGTATGGAGTATATGCTGGCCGAGTTGGACCGCTGCCAGCAGGCCCACGGCAACGGCTACGTGGGCGGAGTGCCGCACGGCAAGGAAATCTGGGACGGGGTGAAGGGTGGAGACCCTGTCCTTGTGGGTCGCTACTGGGCCCCCTGGTACAATTTGCACAAAACCTTTGCGGGGTTGCGTGACGCATGGCTGTACGGAGACAGTCCCAAGGCCCGGGAGATGTTCTTGAAGTTGTGCGACTGGGGTTGCGAGGTCATTGCCCCGCTGGATGACGCCCAAATGGAAAAAATGTTGGACACCGAATTCGGTGGCATGTGCGAGGTTTTTGCCGATGCTTACCAGATCTCCGGCAACCCCAAATACCTGCAGGTTGCCCGCCGCTTCTCGCACCACGTGATTCTGGACAGCATGGCCGCCGGAGTGGACAACCTGGACAACCGGCACGCCAACACCATAGTCCCCAAAATAGTAGGATATGAGCGCATTGCCGAGTTGAGCGGCGACCCGCTGTATGCCTCGGCCGCCCGCTTCTTCTGGTCCACCGTGGTCAATAACCGTTCCCTGTCCTTCGGGGGCAACAGCCGCAGGGAGCATTTTCCCTCGGCCGAGGCGGCCCGGGAATATGTGGAAGACAAGCAGGGTCCCGAGTCGTGTAACACCTACAATATGCTGAAACTGACCGAGGGCCTGTTCCGCCTGAACCCCGCCCCGCAATATGCGGACTTTTACGAGCGTGCGTTGTTCAACCACATCCTGTCCACACAGCACCCCGTTCACGGGGGATACGTGTATTTCACCTCGGCCCGTCCCGGACATTACCGCGTGTACTCGGCCCCCAATGAGGCCATGTGGTGTTGCGTGGGTTCCGGAATGGAGAACCACGGTAAATACGGGGAGTTCATTTACAACCATACCGGCGATACGTTGCGGGTGAATCTGTTTATTGCCTCTGAGGTCAACTGGAAAGAAAAAGGCATAACCCTGACACAGGAAACGCAGTTTCCGGAAAAAGATAATGGCAAATTGACCGTACACGTAAAAAAACCTACCCGTTTCCCCTTGTTGGTGCGTTGTCCTCAGTGGGCCACACAGGGTATGCAGGTGATGGCAGACGGGAAAAACTATGCCGCCAAGGCCGTGCCGTCTTCTTACGTGGTGATTGACAAAGTGTGGAAGGACGGAGACGTGGTAACCTATACCATCCCTATGCAATTGCATGTGGAACCCCTGAGGTATGTGGACGAATACATCTCCATTCTTTACGGACCCATTGTACTGGGCGTAAAGACGGGCACGCAGGATATGGTGGGACTCATTGCCGACGACAGTCGTTTTGGGCAAATTGCCGACGGTCCCATGGTGTCGCTGTTTGAAATGCCTTATATTGTGGGTACGCCGCAGGAGATTGCCGAGCGTCTGCAGCGGGCCGGGGAGCAACCCGGCAAACCCCTGACGTTCAAAATTCCCGGACTTTTTGGAGACGATAAATTTAAGGATATGGAGTTGATGCCGTTCTACAAGATTCACGACAGCCGCTACGCCATTTATTTTCTGTCCATGAATCGTGAGGAACATACCCGTTTTCTGGCGGATCAACAGGAAAATGAACGTCAGAAACTGTTGTTGGACAAACGAACCGTTGATTGGGTGATTCCCGGAGAACAACAACCCGAGGTGGACCATCTGATGCAGGTCAGCACGGAACTGAGCACGGCGGGACCCTATGAAGGCGAGATGCGGCGCGAGGTGCATCGGGGCGGCTTTGTGGAATATACCTTAAAGACCAAAGGGCAGGACAACCTGTCCCTGATGGTCCGCTACTGGGGCAACGAGGGTTTTGGCCGCAACTTCTCCATTCTGGTGGACGGAAATTTGCTGGTAAATGAAACCACTTCCAGACGCTGGAACAAGAATGATTTTTACAATGTGGAATATTCCATTCCGGAGGCAATGACAAAAGGCAAACAGCAGATCACCGTGCGGTTTCAGACAGCGGAACGCAATTCCACCGGCGGGCTGTTCTATTTGCGGTTGCTGTCAGGGCTGGAGAAATAGTGCGTAAACCAGGACATTGCCCTCTCTTCTCAGATTTAAGGCGCCGGCATAGCCGGCGCCTGGCGCTTCAGCGCCCGGCTGTAGGGCGTGTCTTGCTTGCAAGACGTAAGCCCGGAGGCCGTGCCTCCCCCGCACGAAGTGCGTAAAAAAGGACTTTGTCCTCCCTCCGCTACTAAAAAGAGGCAGGTCATCAGACCTGCCTCTTTTTAGTAGCGGAGGGAGGACTCGAACCTCCGACCTCCGGGTTATGAGCCCGACGAGCTACCAACTGCTCTACTCCGCGGTGTTTTGAACCGCAAATGTAGGTAGATTATTGTAAGGAAACAAATTTATTTACGAATTCGTCTGCTGTAAGAGTGACTTGCTGCCCGCTTCCCAAATCCTTTAAACCAACCGTATGTGATTGGCATTCAGAATCTCCAATGATAGCCGCATAGGGTATTCCCCGGTGTGAAGCGTAGTCAAACTGTTTTTTCATTTTGGCATTGTCGGGGTACAATTCGCAGGCAACTCCGGCGGCGCGCAGGGCCTTCATATACCCCAAGGCGGCCACGGAAGGGACCGTTCCCAAATTGAAGAACAAGACCTGCGGGGCGTCCATTACCTGCGGCGGAAACTTGTCCAATCCCAGCAACACGTCGTAGATGCGGTCGGCTCCAAAAGAAATGCCCACTCCGGACATATTGTCCAGACCAAAGATGCCGGTGAGGTTGTCGTAACGGCCTCCTCCACAAATGCTGCCAATGGCAAAATCAAGTGCCTTCACTTCAAAGATGGCGCCCGTATAGTAGTTCAGTCCGCGGGCCAGGGACAAATCCAATTCTACATCCATCCCGACGCCCACTTGTTCAATCAGCCCAAAAAGGGTGTCCAGTTCTTCCACGCCTTGGAGTCCCACGGCCACTTCCCCGGCGGGGCCTTTAGAAAATAGCCGGCCCAGGAAGGCAATCTTCTCACGTGAGGTGCCTTTGAAAGAGAGTAGCGGTTCCAGAGCCTCTATGGCCTGGGCGGAAATTTCCTTGCACAGCAGCTCTTCCTCTACGGCATCCAGCCCTATCTTGTCCAGTTTGTCAATGGCCACCGTGATATCGGTAACCTTTTCCGGGCAGCCCATTACTTCTGCAATACCGGAGAGCACCTTGCGGTTGTTAATCTTCAGTTGTACCCTTATGCCCAGGTGTTCAAAGACACTGTCCACCAGTTGCACCAATTCCAACTCGTTGTATAAAGAGGTGGAACCAATGACGTCGGCGTCGCACTGATAGAATTCGCGGTAGCGGCCTTTCTGGGGACGGTCGGCCCTCCAGACGGGCTGCAACTGGTAACGCTTAAAGGGGAAGACCAGTTCGCTCTGGTGCTGTACCACAAAACGGGCAAACGGAACGGTGAGGTCGTAACGCAATCCCTTTTCACATACCTTCAATGAAAGCGCGTTGGAGTTGCATTCTTCCGCGTTGGCGGGCACCTGTCCGGCCAGCGGGGCAAAGCAGTCGCCCGAGTTGAGGACTTTAAACAGCAGTTTGTCGCCTTCTTCTCCGTACTTTCCCAGTAAGGTGGACAGATTTTCCATAGCCGGCGTTTCAATGGGGGCATAGCCGTATTGGCGGAATGCGCTGCGGATGGTGTCAAAGATATAATTTCTGCGGGCGGCTTCTACCGGTGTGAAATCGCGGGTGCCTTTGGGAATGGAAGGTTTCTGTGCCATAATGTGCGTCCTGTTTTTGTTAAAACGCAAAATTACATCAAAAATCCATAGAAATGATAAAAAAATTTGTGCAGTAATTATATTTGTTACATATTTGCATTGAAAATAAAATTGTAATGAATACAAAAAATCAACAGGCAATAGAAAGATTGACATCCAGCGGCATACGTCCCTCGGCCCAACGCATTGCCGTGATGGAATACTTGCTGACCCATCTGACCCATCCCACAGCGGATGAAATCTACCTTGCCCTGCATCCCCAATTGCCCACCTTGTCCAAGACCACGGTATACAACTGTCTGCAAGGTTTTGTAACCCACGGGGCGGCCCTGGCCATCAACCTGGAGGATCATCAGATCCGCTACGACGGCACCCTGGAAGAACACGGTCACTTTTTGTGCCTGCGCTGCGGCGCCTTCTTTGACGTGCCGCTGAAGCTTCCCCAAGCCCTCAAATCACCCGCCGGGGTAGTGGTGTATGACATCCAGCTTAACTACAAGGGCCTGTGCTTTCATTGCCTGGAATTGAATGAAAAAGAAACAAACAATCAATAACACAATTTAAAATTTTACATTATGGCTAAATTTATTTGCTCTGTATGCGGTTATGTTCACGAAGGTGACAGCGCTCCCGAAAAATGCCCTCAATGCGGTGTTCCCGGCTCCAAATTTAAAAAACTGGAAGAAAACCAGCCTATTACCTTTGCTACCGAACACGTGATTGGCGTGGCAAAAGAAGTAAGTGAAAGTATGAAGAAAGACCTTAACGCCCATTTTACGGGAGAATGCACGGAAGTAGGTATGTACCTGGCTATGAGCCGTCAGGCAGACCGTGAAGGCTATCCCGAGGTGGCCGAGGCCTTTAAACGCTACGCCTGGGAAGAAGCCGAACACGCTTCAAGATTTGCCGAGTTGTTGGGCGACGTGGTTTGGGACACCAGGACCAATCTGGAAAAACGAATGAATGCCGAGAGTGGCGCCTGCCAGGACAAACTGCGCATTGCCACCGAAGCCAAAGCAGCCAACCTGGACGCCATTCACGATACCGTACATGAAATGGCCAAGGACGAGGCCCGTCACGGCCGCGGCTTTGAAGGTCTGTTTAAAAGATATTTTGGGAAATAGGCAACCACTTGTTGCAATGTGAACAAGGCGGCACTTCCAAAAGAAAGCCGTTATCAAAGACCAGTACAAACTGGTCTTTTTCTTTTTGGTAGGTCATCCGTAACGGAGTCCCTTCGACAAAGAGGTAATTGTTCTGAGGTCCCTGGTAGTTCAGTTCGCGGGCAGACCAGACGTTCCCGTTGGTGGAAAAATACAGGGCCGGTTTCCCGTCATTCTGCGTCCCGGCCACCGCAATACGGCCGCCGCCCATACATACGGCGGTAAACGAACAGGCGGGATAGTACCCGTCGTAATAGTTGTTGAAGGAAATCACCTTCCAGTCGGTCCCGTTCTTGGACAGGAACACATCTCCCGAGGCTGTCACGCCCCCGCATTGTCCCGTCGCCGCGGCCAGCGAGGTGACACTGCCCACAAAAGACACATCGGCCATCACAAATCCCGATCCGGCATCCCCGACCAGCAGTTGCCCGGCACGCGTGCCGGCCACCCATTTCCCCTTGAAGGCGGTCAGTGAAGTAATGTCACTTTCCACCCCGCTGTCCACCGGAGAAAAAACAGTTCCATCGGCCGAGGCAAACAGCACCCCATTGGCCCCTCCGGCCAGCAGTGCGGTTCCGTCGCTTGCCACGCACAGCAGCGGTGCGTTACAGACCGTAACCGTCCCGGTCACCTCTCCGGTGGCCGATAGTCTTGTGGCTTGTCCGGATGTGGAAACCGCCACATAACCATTGGCAAACCGAGTAATTCCCGTGCGGTCCTGGGCGGCTGCCTTGTGGCACAGCAGGCAACACAGCGTGAAAAACAGGATGTGAATGCGCATAATAGGGCGGATGATAAAGAAAAAAACTTCCCCACACAGAAGGAATCCATGCGGGGAAGAGGTGCACAAAATTAAGGTTAGTTGGTTTTATTTCCTTTTTTGGTTATTTTAAAGTAATCAAAGGCTACTTCAAACGGTCCGGTTTCCTGGGGAGCGCTTGCGGGCTGTCTTCTTGCGAAGGCGGCATAGGAAGCGGGAACTACGCCGTCGCAAACAATCATACCGGCCTGGATGTCAAAAAACACCCCCTGGGCCATACCCACCGCGGTGAATTTTTTGCCGTCAGTAGAGCAGTAGGCGTTGTAAATGTCACCGGTCTTCACCAGACGGAGAATGAGGTTGAAGTCGTCTTTGGAAACACCGTTCAAATTGAAGACGTTGAGCACCTGACGGCTGCCGTTGACTTCAATGGACAGTTCCAAACCACCGGCAGAAGTGGGTGAAGGAGCTCCTCTACGGGCTCACATTCCGGCAGTGCGGGCCAGTTTGATGAAGTTGTCATCATCCTGGTATACAATAATACCCGCGTTTTCCACAGAACCGACAGGTCTGCGTGAGCAGGTGATCTTGGTGTCAATGGTCCAGTCGCAGTTGGCGCTGGTAAGCAGAATGTTCTGCGCGTTGTTGCTTTCTTCGGTCACATCGCCCTTGCCGCTGGTAATAACCATGGCACCGGCTTTCTTGGAAAGACTCCAGGCGGAAGCGTTTTCTCTTACCCAACTCCATTGGGCGCCTAGTGTAGCGGCTTTGAATTCGTCACCGACAGTGGCTACGTCAAAGCTTACAGAGTATTGTTTTTGTTCAAAGGTTACATAGTCGGTAAGGGTAATGATGGCGGTTCCGGGAACGCCCTTGGCCTGTTCCACACTAACCACAATGGCAGGATCAGCAGCCGCGGCGGTTACTACGGGAGCCTGGGCGGGAGCGGCTTTATACAGGTAGCTGTACTGAGCGGTTTCCGGTTTGAAGCCCTGTACAGGTTTACCGTTAACGGTAATGGAAGCGGGGGTCAGTTGGGGCATCACTTTCAATACAAAATCGTCGGAAACGGTCTTGCCGTCAATGGTAACGTCCACGGTTACGGTAGCCATACCGGTACCTACAGCGGTAACCAGACCCTTGTCGTCCACCTTGACGGCGGCGGGGTTGCTGCTGGTGTAAACCACTTTTGCCTTGTGGATGTCATAGAAGCTGTCATCGGTCATGGCAGCGGTAGTGCCGGTCTGGGCGGTAGCGCCTTTTCTAACCACATATACACCGCAGTCGGCAACCACCGTCTTGAGCGAAGCGTTCAGCTTGCCGCTCATAGTGGCGGTAACGGTGCCTCTGATATCTTTGGAAGAAGAGCCCACTTCAAATACATAACGGCCCTGGTCGTAAGTCATCTTGTTGGCGGCCATATCCCAGAACCAAAGGTCTTCACAGTTGATGTCAATGGATACTTTCCTGGTCTGTCCCACAGGAATGCTTACGCGTTTGAAACCTTTCAGTCTCTTGACGGGACGTTCCATGGAAGCGGGGCTGTCGGGGGTGGTCATGTAAATCTGTACGACTTCGTCTCCGTCAAAACTGCCGGTATTGGTAACGTCTACGCTAACGGTAATCTTGTCGTTGGGGGTAATCTGGTTGCGGCTGATTTGGAAGTTGCTGTAAGCAAAAGTGGTGTAGGACAAACCGTAACCGAATTCATAAGATACGTCTTTCTTGAAATACCATAATGTACGGCCGTTTTTACCGTTTCCGCCTCTAAGGGTGTAGTCGGTAATTTCCGGAAGGTCTTTTACGGATTTATACCAGGTGGCGTTGAGTTTTCCACCGGGGGTGTTTTCACCAAAGAGAATATTGGTAATACCTTCTCCCTGGGCCATACCGTTGTAACCGGTCCAGAGAATGCCGGGGATGTTGTTGAGGTTCTTGAATGCTTCCACTTCCACACAACCCAGGGTCTGCATCACCACAATGGTGTTGGGGTTTACGGCGGCTACGGCTTTGATGAGGTCAACCTGGTTACCGGGAAGCAGCAGGGTAAGACGGTCGGCTTCTTCCGTGGCGGTGTTCTGGTCGGTACCTACAAATACTACGGCTACGTCCGCAGATTTGGCCGTTTCAATAACAGCAGGGTCAATGGAAGGATCTTCGGGAGCTTTGTATACAAAATACAGGGTCTGGGGTACGTTGTATCCCAAGCGGTTTACTTTGGCATACATATAACTTCCGGCGCCGTATACACCACCCGATCTGGCACCCGAGGCGGTGGTGGCGTTCAGGGTGGTAAGCAGGTTACCGTCTTCCGAGCCGACGCGTACTTCCACAAGACCGCCTTCGGTGGGTATGTTGAGGTTAATACCGATGGAGTCAATATCGGTGATGTCAATGTTATCGTAAGAAGTCCACGAACCGTCATCAATGGTTCTTACCTGTTCTACGGTACCCATACCGGAACCTACGGTGATACCCTTTGAAGAACCCGTGTACTTGATGGCGTTGTGGGTGGATACACTGCCGTCGGTTTTTTTGATCTTGAATTCAACTACATACAACAAGTTGCTCTTGCTCTTGGTATTGGCGCCGGATGCAAGCAATACTTGTGTGGACAGTCCCTTGTCGGCAATGTATTTGGAGATAGCCTTGTAGGGAGAAATCATGCTGGTCTGTTCCGGTCTTCCGGAGTAGGGCCCTAATTCCACGTGGTCGGCGTGGGGGCCTATGAGCGCGATTTTCTTGACATCGGCCGGGTTGATGGGAAGGGCCTTTTTGTGGGTAGCAACGGAAACGTCGTTCTTCAACAATACAGCAGTCTGGGTGGCCAGTTCGCGGGCGAGTTCCTGATGGGCGGGAGAGTTAACGGTAGAGGGTTGGTATCTGTTGAAGGGAACCAGAGAGGGGCGGTCAAATTCACCGGTTCTCATTCTGATGACAAATACGTTGATCAAGGCGCGGTCCACATCGTTGATGGACATAAGGCCGGCATTCAAGGCCTCAATGGCGTGGAGCTGATACACGCTGCCGCAGTCAGAGTCCACACCGGCAATAAGACCTTTGGCGGTAGCTTCTGCGGGTGTCTTTACATAATAGTGACCGGAATAAATATCTTCAATGGCGGCGCAGTCACCGGTAACGTACCCTTTCATACCGTAAGTGCGGCGGGCAATGGTATCCAGGTACAGTAAACTGGCCGAGGTGGGCACACCGTTGACGGCGTTGTAAGAAGACATGATGGAAGGCAGTTTGGCGTCTTCAATCAGGTTCTTGTAAGGGGTAAGGTAGAATTCGCGCATATCGCGGCTGTCCATGTTGGAACTGCTCACGTGGCGGTCAAATTCACTGTTGTTGGCAAAATAGTGCTTGGCGCAGGGTACGCTCTTGATATAATCGGGGTCGTCGCCCATCATACCTTTTACGAAACCGGCGGCGATTTCAGATACCAGGAAAGGATCTTCACCGTAGGATTCACCGGTGCGGCCCCATCTGGGATCTCTGATAGGTTCTACTACAGGAGACCAGAAGGTCAGGCCTTTGGAACCCACGTTATATATGGCGCGGGCTTCGTCGGCAATGGCTTCTGCCATGCGATGTACCAGGTCGGGATCCCAGGCGGAGCCGGTGGCTACACTGTTGGGAAACGAGCTGGGACCCTGGATGCCGGCGGCGGGTACGGGACCGCTCAATACGCCGTGAAGGGCTTCACTCCAGATGTTGTACGATTTGATTCCCAGTCTGGGGATGGCGGCCATACTGTTGCCCAGCAGGCTTTCTTTTTCTTCCAGCGTAAGCCTGGAAACGAGGTCTACGGCGCGTTCTTCAAACGAATAGGCACTATTGAGGTAAATGGGAACCGGGTTGGATTTGCCTTCAGGGGCAACGCTCTTGAAGGCGAAAAGAATACATACGCCGGCAAGAACTGTCGCAGTAATCATTAGGTTCCTGAAGATTTTATGCTTCATAGTTTGGTTATTAGGGTTAGTTGTCAATTAATACATATTGCGAATTTACGATTTCTTTTATTTTTACGTTGATTTTGCGTAGAAAATACGCTATCTAAGTAACAAAATAACAGTAAATCAGTTCACAGATGCCATAAATGATAAGTGCAAGGACTGTGCTTTTTTTATATATCTTTGCATTTATGGAATTACTGAAAGGGAAAAAAACGGAAGCTCAGTACCGACAGATGGTGGAAGAGCAGCGGGACATTTTTTTGGAAAATGCGGCCAAAGGTCGTACCGAAGAAGATCTGGAACGCATCAAAAAGGCGTATCAATACGCATATCAGGCGCACGACAAGCAAACACGCAAAGCCGGCGAGCCCTACATTCTGCATCCTATTGCAGTGGCTCGCATTGTGAATGAGGAAATCGGCCTGGGCACAAATCCTGTCATTGCCTCCCTGCTGCACGATGTAGTGGAGGATACCGTGCACACCATAGATGAAATACGGGAAGAGTTCGGGGACGACATAGCCTTTCTGGTGCAGGGACTCACCAAAGAGAAAAAAGAACAGTACGAGTTGTCCAAACAGGTGGATAATATCCGCAAGATGTTGATGACCATTCAGTACGATATTCGCGCCCTGCTTATCAAGTTGGCCGACCGTCTGCACAATATGCGCACTCTGGGCAGTATGCCCCTGAACAAGCAGATGAAGATTACCGGCGAGACCGACTTTTTCTTCGCTCCGCTGGCCAACCGTCTGGGTTTGTACAAAGTGAAAACCGAACTGGAAAACCTCAGTTTCAAGTTTCGCTCTCCTGAAGAATTCAACCGTCTGGAAAGTACCCTGGCAAACTATGCTCAGGAAACGTGCGGCATACGCACCCGTTTTGTGACCCCCATAGAAAACCTGTTGAAAGAGCACGGTTTTGACGCCAAGGTAACGGCCGATATGCGCAGTGTATATTCCATCTGGCGTCATATGCAACAGATGCAGGTGCCGTTCAGTCGCCTGGAAAGCGTGTATTTGTTCAACATAGTGTTCAATCCGGAAACCAGTATGGAGCAAATCTCGGAGAAAAACCAGTGTCTGGCTATCTACTCGCTCCTGACCGACCTGTATATGGAAAAAGTGGGCAGTTTCCACAACTATATTGACAACCCCAAAGCCAACGGTTACGAGGGGTTGCACTGCAAGTTCATGACCGAACACGGAAGCTGGGCCGAGGTACACATAAAGACCGAGCGGATGGAAGAAATGTCCATCCACGGTTGCGTGGTGAAACGTCGCAAGAACGTGGGTATTGGAGGTATTGACGCCTGGGTGGAAGAATTCCGCGGCACACTCAAGGATATGGTCTATCACGACGGTTACAACAACAAGGACGGCTTTTTTCTGGAAAGTGTCAAATCGTATTTGTACAATGACGACATCCGCGTGTTCACTCCCAAGGGCAGACAGGTGCTGTTGCCCATGAATTCCACGGCCCTGGACTTTGCCTACGCCATACATACGGAAATTGGCGATCACGCGCAGTTTGCCCGTGTAAACGGCAGCCTGTGCTCCGTCAAAACGGTCTTGCGTCGCGGAGACCGCGTGGAAATAGGGGTGGATCCGTCCATAACCCCGCAAAAAGACTGGCTGGAAAGTGCCATTACCTACAAGGCTAAATCGTGTATCCGGTCGGCCCTGCGCCGGCAAAAAATATCGGTCAAGCCCACGCGTTACCGTTTTGCCAAATGCTGCAGTCCCCTGCCCGGTGATGAGTTGATAGGCTTTGAAACGCAGGACGGCAGCGGCAAAATCTTTGTGCACACCCGCAATTGTGAGAGGGCCATCCTATTGTCCACAGAACATGGAGAAACCATTGTCAACGTGGAACTTGAGCAGGATGAGACCACCTATTACCCCGCCCGCATTCTGGTCAGCGGCGTGGACCGCAAGGGTGTCACCTTTGAAATTACGCGGGCCATATCGGAAGAATGGGGTATGAATATCATCAGTATGCAGGTTACCACCAAAGACGCCCTGTTTGAGTGTCTGTTGCAGATACAGGTGCGTTCGGCCCGGGAACTGCAGAATATCACGGCCCGGTTGGAAGCTGTGGTGGGAGTGGAAGAAGTGCGCAGGATCTCTGTCCCTTCCTGATAGTTATCGGTTTTTTTGCAGCAGGGCGCGGGCCAGCTCCAGTTCTTCCGGAACATCAATGCCTATGCCGTAACTCTCTACCGGAATCATTTTGACCTTCTTTCCGTTTTCCAAAAAGCGGAGGTTTTCCAGTTTTTCCGCCTTTTCCAGCGGTCCCATGGGGGTGGCGGCAAAATCCAGCAAGGCCTGACGGCGGAAGGCATAGATGCCTATGTGGCGCCAGTGGGCGGTATGTGCTGAGTCGGCGCTGTCTCTGGTAAATGGAACGGGAGCCCGGGAAAACAGCAGCGCAAATCCCTGACGGTCCGTCACCACCTTGACCACGTTGGGGTTGGTTACCTGGGCGGGGTCCGTGATGGGGCACATCAGTGTGGCCACATCGGTATGGGCTCCCTCGTTCCCCTCAAAGGCCTGCAGCAGGGCGGCCAGCGGGGCGGCCTCGGTGAAGGGCTCATCTCCTTGCACGTTCACAATCACTTCTGCCTGTGGGTAGTACGTGGCAGCCTCGGCAATGCGGTCACTGCCACAGGCATGTTCTTTGAGGCTCCGGCGTGCCAGGCCGCCGTGCGAGGTGATTTCGTTGTAGATTTCTTCACTGTCGGTAACCACCACCACTTGGGAGAACAGGCCGCTGGCGACGGTGGCCTCGTAAGTGCAGCGGATGACGGTGCGGTCTCCCAGCAGCTGCATCAGTTTGCCGGGAAAGCGTGACGAATTGTAACGGGCGGGGATTAGGGCTATGGCGTTCATTTTCTAGTTATCTTGTGAGAATTGCTGGGTGATTACCTGGCGAAGGTCGGTGCGGATGCTGTCTATCTTGTATGAGTAGACCGGCACGTGCTCGTTCTGGTACAGGCATTTGCCCAATTTGTATTTTATATCGTCCGGAGTTCCGTTTACGTTTATACCCAAACGGAACAGGGGGGACTGGATTACGGAAATATGATAGTTGAAGGTCTTGTCCAGATGGTGCACGCCGCTTACCGCCGCCTTGTAATGGTCAAGCGTCATGACAAACGGGAAGACTTCCACCTGCTCGTTGGCCATTGTCACTTCCACCCCAATGTGGTCAATCTTGTTGCGGCTCTTCTTGCTGAACATCAGCAGGTCGGAAATGCGGGAAAACGTTTCCCCGTCAAGTAGTACCATATTGTCGCCCTTAAGCCGGCAGGCGCCGTACAGCGAGGGCAGAATAAAGTGCATGGAGGTGTCTATGGCCGAGACCACTGACAGTTGTACGTCCGCGATCCCCTCAAACGATTGAAGCATAGGGAACAGCGTGTCCAGAGAGGGAATCAGGCGGATGACCTCTTCCAACTGCATGCGTTGCAGTTCCATGTCAAAGCCGGCCGATATGTTCTGCTTGTCGGGAGTGGCGTACAACGCGCTGATGGTGATGTCTCCGATGGGCGAATAGGCCATCAGCTGGTTGAGTTGCAGCATGTGGTTGTCAGCCCGTACCAGCCCGTGTAACTGGTGCAACTGCAATTGGCGGAAGTAGGCGTTGGAGACCCCCAGCACCACTTCCAGGTCAATGTTGCCCGGCACCACCACCAGATCACTTTCCGGAACGGTCTGGTCCACTTTTTTTTCCAGGGAGGCGCCAATGCTCTCGGCACTCTTGTCGCTGATCAACTGGGCTTTGAGAGACTGTTTTTGTTTCTGGGTCATTTCCCTAGCGTACAGACCGCCCGCATTGGCAGCCTGAATAAGTTGGTTGCAGTCCAGCGTGTCCGACTGAATATCTGCCGTCAGTTTGATTTTGCCGTCCCGGTTCAGTGCCTGCTTCAGGTTGAATATCCGCCCGTTGAGCAGAATGTCCGACCGTCCGGTGCGCAGCCGGGTGTTGGAAATATCTATATAGTCCGAGTTGACTTGCAGGTTCAACTTTTCAATGACGTTGCGCAGGGGAAAGTACGGGGTGGTCACGTTGGCAGCGGAAGACGTGATTTTGCCGTTGAAGTCCCATTTGCGTAACAGGCGGCGGGTGGCGGTATCCACGTTGATGCGGATGTCGGCATATGCCAGAGCGTCTATGGGGCGGCCTGCTTCCTGTGACCGGGCGGCTTCATTGCGTGTGCTGTCCGCCAGGTGGTTCATGGTCAACTCTATCCGCGCATTCTGGAAATTGGCGCGATGTACGTCGTACACCCCTCCCAGGGTGCGGGCACTCAGACGGGCGGTAAGACGGGCCAAAGAAGTGATGGCCGAGTCGGGTGCCACTGCAAATTCCCCGTCGGCATTACGCAGGGTGATGCGGGTGGAGTCGGAAGAAAGCACGTTGAAGTACCGGCTACTGAACGTCCCGGAAAAAGGATGTACGGTTAGGGTGTCCGACCCGACCAGAGCGGCATCGCCCGATGCCTGTAACTGTGTATGGGACAGTTGTGCGGTGTATTTGTCCTTGAACAATACGTTGAGGCTGTCCGCATTGAGTTGAGCGTACAGCGGTTCTCCGGGGGTGACGCCGATTTTCAGGCGGGTACTGTCGGCCACAAAACGGATACTGTCTGCGGGCAGGTCAAACAGCAAGCCGTCGGTAGTCAGATTGCATTGCAAGAAAGTCCGGCCAATACGGTCCGGGGTCAAATCGCTCCATTTGAGCTGAGCTTTGGCGTCCAGTTGCAGGGTCCCGCCGGCGGTAGCCTTGTCATATTCCACAAACAACGGCGCAATGCTATCCAGCAGCAACGTGGCGTTGGCTTTCATGTTAATGTGGGGATTGTCAAAAAGCGCGGTCGCAAATCCTCCGGCATCCATTTGGAGCCAGGGGGCGTCCACGTGCAGTTTGCCTATATCCAGCAGGCCCAGATTGTCTTCGCGCGGGTTGTACGAGGCGGTGATTTCCGCTTCCATTTCCTTGATAACCAAATTTTTGGGTAGGTAATTCATACTGCCCGGACCCAGCGACAACTCCACCTCATAGGCCGGAAGGGAGCCGTCCGCGTACCGGTAGGCCCCGTCCAATTTGGCCTCCAGGCGCAGCGGAAGGTCGGTGCGTATGGAATCCCTGACCGGCAGCATGGAGGCGGGAACCAGTTGCAGCAGGGCGTCCATGCGACATTTCTCAATCACGCAGTCGGCACGGAGTTCCAGACTGTCCGTGCGCAATCCCAGAAAGCCGTCCAGATACATGGGAATACCACCCAATGTGGCGCTGCATTTGTCAAATAAGTATTCTTCCCAGTCCATGGAGACGTTGCCGTAGGCCGGCTTGCGTCCAAACCCCACGGCTCCCTTGAGGTCAAGCGGTGTATGGTCAAAGAAGACTGTAGGCCCCACTACCAGCGTGTTGGCACTGGAGTTCAGGTCGGACACCAGCAACGTACTGAACGCTTTGGCTTTCATATCCAGGTATTCTACCTGTGTTTCAAAAAAGACGGTATCGGCCACATTGTGGTAGGCAAAGCGGATGCTATCCTCAAAATGGAGCCGGCGAACCTCCAGACGCAAGGGTGGCGACTCCGTGGTGTCCGCTCCAAATATATCCCAGTTGGATTTCCCCTGCGGAGTGGTGCACAAATACATTCCGGCATGGTGCAGTTCCACGTGGCGTACGTTTACCTTGCCTTGCAGCAGGGGCAACAGACGCACCGAGGCGTCCAGATAGTCAAAGGTAAAAACCGAGTCGGCTGCCGGAACGGGCGGGTAAAAGCCCGGCACAATCACTTCGCCGCCCCTAAGAGTAAAGGAAAGATAGGGAAAACTGCTCCAGATATTGGCCGAGGCACGTTCCACGCGGACCTGAGCGCGTACGTATTGCACTGCGTACTTGTTGAGCAGCGGAGTAAGGCGTTTCTCGGACAGGACAACGGGCACGGTTATTGTGATTAGCAGTAGCACCAAGGCAATGGAGCCGAAAATCCATAAAAATATCCGTGAACCCCTTTTCATCAGCGCGAAATTAGGCTTTTTTTATAATTTTACGCAACATTTGTCCCGTTTTGCGCGTCTTAGCGTTACTTTTACACTATTATTATGAAGATCAATCGCTTAAGGATTCTTCCACTTGCAGTGCTTTTTTTGTTCGCTGTTACCTCCTCGTGCCATAAAGACGATTCTGTATATTTTATCAAGACCGATCCCGTGCAGTTGAAAGTGCCGCAAAAAGGCGGGACGTATCACGTGGTGGTACAATCCAATGCAGGCTGGAGTTTGGATTTTCCCGAGAATTGGGGCAGCGCGAGCATCAATTCTGCCAATGTGGGGGTGACTCCCGTGTATATGAAGTTGACTTTTTCTGCCAACAACGGGGAGAAAATCCGTTACCAGAACCTCACTTTCTCTTCCAAGTCGGGGAACGTGCAGACCTTACTGGTGCTGGCACAGGCCGGTACGGTGGAGGACTTTGGCGATGACCCCGGTGATGAACCCGACGAACCGCCTATCCCCGATACTAAGGAGGATACTCTTTCCGTTGAGCCGCAGACACTGGCGTTTGGAGGTCAGGGCGGCCTGAAGACCGTGAGATTTACCTCCAATCAGAAATGGAGTTATGTGGGGTCCAGTCAGTCGTGGTGCCGCGTCTTGTCGGTGCCGCCCTCGGAAATACAGGAAGCCGGCGTCCGCACGCTGACCCTTTTTGCAGAACGTTCGTCACTCACTTCAGGGCGTACCGCCATTGTGACGTTTGTCTCTTCCAATGACTCACTGCTTACTCTTCAAGTTACGCAGCGTGCCCCGGGTATCTATGTGGAGGAAGACCTGGCGGCTTTCCGCGATTCTGTCAATGCCGGCAAGCATCAGGCGGGATTTATGGACAAGGACAGTGTGATTCAGTTGTATGCCAATATGGACTTGTCCGATTATCCCAATTGGGAACCTATAGGAATTTACTTCGGATCCAAGATGCGTAGCATAAAGGGTACATTTAACGGAAACGGGCACACGGTGCACCATCTGAATATCACATCTTCTTCATCTTCTCTGGCTTTGGGCTTGTTTGGTTATCTGGACAATGCAACGGTTCAGAATCTGACGGTGGCGTCTGATTGCGCCATCTCGGCAACCGCTACCAATACGGGCACCTATCCGTTGCGTGTGGGAGGCATTGTGGGGTATGTGGACGGCGGCATAGTGGACAATTGCCATTTTATGGGCACTGTCAGCGTATACCAACCGGAGAGCAGCCTGCAGCCCTATACCGGAGGTATTGCCGGACACGTGGAATACGATAGTTATTATGGAACGACGGCTTATGTGATCAACAGCTCCAACAGCGGCACCATCACGGCCGACTCGTATGTGGGAGGCATTGCGGGGTATTTGTATAAATCATACGTAGACAACTGTCAGAATAAGGTGACGGCTTCCGTGAACGGGGGCTCTATTTCCGGCGGTATTGTGGGAATGAGTAACGGATCTACCATGGAGGGAAGTACCAATAACGGCAGTGTGGGCGGAAAAGAAGCGGTGGGAGGCATTTGCGGTATGCAAATGGGAACTTCTACCATTGACGGGTGCGTCAACAACAAGGATATAAGCGCCACGCCCGACAGCGAAGGCAGTTCGGACGCAGTGGCCGGGATTGTGGGAGCTTCCTTGGACTCGTTTGTGGCAGGATGTACCAATAACGGAGCCATAAGCGGCGTTGGTGAAGTGGGGGGGGTGGTGGGGGATGCTTACGGTGCTTTCTCTGAATTTGAAAACAGCCACAATTACGGTACGGTTACCGGAAACGACGCGGTGGGAGGTATTTGCGGCAAATTAACGGAAGGTGTTAAAATAACATCCTGTACCAATCATATGGACGCCACGGTGACCTCTTCCTCGGTGGGTGGCGGTATTTGCGGTACCACCACGGACGAGAGCGCCTCGGCCCGGGTATCGGGATGTACCAACCTGGCTGCCGTCAATGCGTTGGAATATGCCGGTGGCATTGTGGGTTGGGCGTATTGTGACGTGGAATCCTGCACCAACAGCGGTGCCGTTGTTTCTACGCTTACCGACACCACTTCCGTAAGCGGTGGGGACGGGGATCAGGGAATTACGGTAGATGCCCTCAGCGTGACCGGGAGTGGAGGTATTGCCGCCATTGCGTGCGGCGATGTGACCTCCAGTACCAACTCGGGAGAAATCAAAGGGTTGTTTGCCGGCGGAATGGTGGCCTGGACTTACGGTAGCACTTACAATAACCTCACCTCCTGCACCAATTCGGGTGCGGTGGACGGGACCCGGATTTCCGGTGGGGTGGTGGCCATGAATTACGGAGGGCACAAAGTGGATACCTGCCTGAATTCGGGAGCGGTGACCGGTCTTATGTATATAGGCGGCATTGCGGGATTCAACAACACCGGCAAGTTGTATAGGTGTGATAATTCGGGAAGCGTTACCGGCCTTACCGGCGAGGCGGAAGAGTACTTTTTTGCCGGCGGGGTATGTGGCAACAATTACCGGGGCACCATGGAAAGTTGTTACAACAAGGGGGCCGTGGCCCGGACGGATACCCTAGGTGAATCCAAGTATGTGGGAGGGCTGTTGGGATACAACGTGGCTTCTTCCGCTAACTCGGCTTCCAACGGGGTTATCAAGACCAGCGTGCACAGCGGGACGGTCAACGCATACCATAATGAAGAATCCTATGCCTATGTGGGTGCCATCTGCGGATTTTTCCATTCCGGAACCAATGATGTGGACCAGGATGGGGGCACGCGCAGTACCGGTACGGTGACCCGTGTGTTGCCCGGAGGCACTACGGAAGAAGGGGTTGCCGGAGATCTGAATTACTATTTTGGAGGAACAAATTAATAAACAATATTACTATTTACCACTGAATTGAATTTTATGAAAAAAGTGCTGAAAATGCTTTGTGTGGTGTGCGTGTTATGCACCACAATGGCCGTGAGCTGTGAGAAAAATGCCAAATGGACGGCTGCGGATCTGGTAGGTACCTGGGTATACGATGACGATCCCCGTTACAGTGTCACCTTTAATTCCAACGGAAGCCTCAATTATGTGGCTCCCGATGCCGAATCCAATATTACTCCCACCTATACGGTCAACGGGGAATTAATCACCATACGTGTGGTGATGGCAAGTGCCACCGTTACGGATGTGGTAAAGGTAACTTCTCTGTCCGGAAACAAGATGGTTATATACTACGACGGTGACTTGCTGTTTGATGAACAATCACTTACGGGCGAGTATAAGCTCACCCGCAAGTAACAAGTCGCTTACAATTCCTTCACGCGGATGTTGCGGAACCACAGTTCCGACCCGTGGCCCAGGAATCCGATTTTCCCCTTTTTGTTGAACAATCCGGGGTGTTCCTGACCGTCAATCGGTCCGTTTGAAATATCTCCCTCTGTAATTACTACGCCATTGAGAGTTACTCTAATGTAATTTCCTTTGGCGTAGATTTCTTCTGTGTTCCATTCACCCACCGGTTTGAACGCGTGCGTGTGCTGCGCGGGAATGACTCCGTAGACCGACCCGTGGTACTGGTAGGGCTTGAGCCAGGGCTGGTAAATGGGGTTGTAATGGTCCAGAATCTGGATTTCCATACCCACGTAGGCGGCGTCTCCCTCCCCCGGGGCGCGGATTCCCACGCCGTTATTGGCTCCCGCAGTGAGCTTGAACTCAAAGCGGAAGACAAAATCGCCGTATTCCTTGACCGTATAGATGTCTCCGAATCCCTGATCGGTGGGGTGCACGGCCAGGGTGCCGTTCTCGGTCACATAGTCGGTGGTGTTGCCCATCCATTGGTGCAGGTGGGTGCCGTCAAAGAGCATCTCAAAACCTTCTGCTTTTTCTTGTGCCGACAATTCCACCGGTTTTACGGCCGGCAGTTCTTTGATGTACAGATTCCGGTAGGCTACCTTGCTACCGTGTGCCTGCAATTCCACGGGCCCCTCGGGGAAGATGGGAAGGCTGCGGTCCCAGTAGTTTTCCATAATGACATTATCCACCACCAGGGTACCGTTCAAATAGACCGTAACCCTTTCGCCCACCATCTTGATGTAGAAACTGTTCCACTCTCCCAGGCGGTTGTCGGCCACGCACAGGGGCTCGCTGGTGTGCAGCTTGTTGTTATACAAGGCACCTGACCCCACCTGAGCTCCCACGTCCACGCGGGCGGTATCCCAGATCTGTACCTGGGGGGCGCCGCGCAGGTAGATACCGGCATCGGCGTCGGGACCTTGGGGATACAGCAGCCAGTCCACGTACATCTCAAAATCCCCGTAGGATTTTTTGGTGCACAGGTTGTTTCCCTTTCCCAGGAACACAATCTTACCGTCTTCAATCACCCATTGACTGAAGGCCTGCGCATCCACCTCTTTTTGAGCTTTTTGCAGGGCTTCCGGCTTCATGGCGGCACGAGATATGGGATTGCCCACCAGCCCCTGCCATTGGGAAAGGTCTTTCCCGTTGAACATACTGACAAAGCCTGCTGACTGCGGCAGGTTGTCAAAATATTGTTGTACGTTTTGTTTGTAATAAATTACGTCTGGGTCGCCCGTAGTTTCCAGCACGGTCAGGGATTGGCGCAACAAATCGCTTACCTGTGCCGAGTGAAATTCGGGGTGATTTACGGCCAGTGTATAGATGCTCATAGCCGAGGCGGCGCGGACATTCTCCGCGGGACTGTCCAGATAGTCACCGCAGGCAATGATACCCAGGAAGGTACCGGTCTTTCCGATGGCTTGCAGCAGGGCGGCCTGTCGGGCGGGGTCCTGTGGCACATCCAGCGCCTTGCGCAGGAAAATCAGTTTCTGTGCCCCCGGGGCGTCCCACAGGTTGATCATCCGGATATATTCTGCCACGGGCATTTTTGTCCCGGTCAAATCCAGCACTTTTTTAATATTGGTATGGGAAAGCGGCACATAATACAAGGCTTGTTTATCCGGAGCGGCCTTAGCCATCCGAGCGGAAAGCAGGTCAAACTGTTGGTCCAAGCTCAGGCCTTCCAGGGTGGTTCTGACGGCTTCCTGGTAGTTGGACACGTATTCCGTCGGGGCGTTTTCCAGCAAATGGAAGTACCTCTCTCTGTGCGCCGGGTCAGCAACCCCCGCAAGCGCTTTGGCCGCTGCAGCCTTCACCGCAGCGGAAGCGGCGGACAACTGTTCTATAACAAACGCTTCCTGTTCTCTTGCCCGTCGCAGGGCCAGCAGTTCCAGTACCGCGGCTTTGCCTTCTTCACCGGCCGTCGGGTACACGGTCATTACGTCCGGCACTATGTTTCCGGGGCACTCGGCCAAACTCTCCTTGCCCAGGGCCACACGCAGGGAGTCAGCGCTTGTGAGCAGTGCCGCCAGGGCGGTACGTTCTACCTGTCCGCCCGTCTTTACAAGGACTCCGGCAGCGGCCTGTCTTACTTCTTGCGCAGGGTGGTCAAGATACGGCACCAGGAAATGGGTCAGGGCGGCATTTTTTTGATTTCCAAACCAGGTTATGAGGTCTGCCATAGCCTCGGGCGTAAGCGAAGGCAGTGCCTTTAGCAAAGAGGCATTTATGGCGGCATCGGTAAAATCGGCGGCCCGCCGTAAGGCGGTGGCGCGGTAGGCGCGGTCAGAGTCTTTGAGGGCGGCGCTTACGTACTTCATACCGGCTTCCTGTTGCAATTCCAGCAGGAAGTCCAGGGCATCGCAGCGGTCATTGGATGTGGCGGCTTTGGAGAGCACCGGTTTTACGGCCTTGACCATCTGCCGGGTATTGACGCCGTCCCACATACGGCGCAACAGGGTGAGGTAATCCGTAACGGGACCTTTGGCCATCAGTTGGGCGCTGGCCAGAGTGCCGCAACGTCCCAGCGCGTGGTACGCGACGTCTTTAAGCTCTTGGGGTCCGTCGGAGAGCACTTGCGCTATTTTGCGCTCGGCCAGCAGGCTGCCCGTTTGGGACAGAGCGGTAAGGGTCTGTGCGTTGAGGGGAACACTCAGCAGGGCTTCCACGGCCTGTGGGCCCCCAATGGAGGCAAGAGCCGCGGATGCAGGAGCTGCGAGTACCTTATCAGAAAGGTATGAGGTCAGCACGGGAATGCTTGAGGCTTGTCCCAGTAGTTGTAGTTTTCTGATTACAAAAGCTTTGTTATAGTCATCGGCAAGGGAGGGCAGTACAGCGGCCAGATTGCCTGCCAGGGCATTGCGCAGCGAGTCGCTTTGACTCGGGCGGGTAGCGTACAGCACCATGCCGTCCAGGGCGTATTCCACACCGGGCAGTGCTTCGCCGGCTGGCTTGAGCATGGAGGCAAGCATTTGGACGCCTTCTTGCCCGGTGGAGAACAGGTCTTCCATTAGGCGGACAAAAAGGGCCTCGTCCGTCGCGGGGAGCTGGTTGAGGGCGTCACCCACTTTGGTGGCCGGAGTGCGGACCGGGCTTTGGGCCTGCAGGGCGGTGAGGCTCCACAGACCAATCAATATAAGGCTGAGTATTTTTTTCATGGTAGTGTCAGATTTTCCAGGGGCCGCGCATAGGTTGGTCAATTAACGCATTGGCGGCAGGGTCATTGATAAATTTCAATTTGACGGGGTCAAATTCCAGGTTGCGGTTGAGCCGCAGGGCCACAGCGCCCATATTGACCACCGTGCTGCTGCGGAACCCGTTGTCCTGGTTCAGTGCAAAGGGACGGCGGGTGCGGATGCATTCGGTAAAATCGGTGTTTTGAGGCGCTGGGTCGGGGAAAGCCGCCAGTTTGTACTTCCAGTCGGGAATGTCGCAGATAAAATTCTGGTAAACGTTTCCGTTGGGGCCGGCAATGTAGGGCGTGTCGGGGTTTCCGTAGTCGGCACCCCAGAGTACTATCTGGCATCCGTCGGCGTAGGTGTAGGTGATGCTGCGCCAGGTACCCACGGCGTCGGGGTGTTGCTGGGGAGCGTCAATTTCCACCTTGACGGGGCTGTCGTTGTCCTTGCCCAACAGGTATTGCACGGGGTCAATATAATGCTGGCCCATATCGCATAGTCCGCCGCCGTCGTAATCCCAGTAGCCCCGGAACGTCTGGTGGGTGCGGTGGGCATTGTAAGGCTTGTAGGGAGCAGGTCCCAGCCATAAATCGTAATCAAAATGGGAGGGTACGGGTTCCGGGGTAAGGTTTTCTTTCCCCACCCAGTAGAACTTCCAGTCAAAACCGGTGTGCTTTGAGATGGTCACTTTCAGCGGCCAGCCAAGCAGTCCGCTGTCCACCAATTTTTTGAGCGGCTTTACCGGAGTGCCTAATCCGTAGAAGGTATCCGTGAAGCGGAACCAGGTATTGAGCCGGAAGATGCGGCTGTTGCGCCGTACGGCCTCCATGACGCGTTTGCCCTCTCCAATGGTGCGGGTCATGGGCTTTTCGCACCAAATGTCCTTGCCGGCCTTGGCGGCTTCTACGCACATAATGCCGTGCCAGTGGGGCGGGGTGGCAATATGCACCACGTCCACATCGGGGTCGTGAATCAAATCCATAAAATGGTGGTACGTCTTGACTTTGTCCGGAACCAGTTTGACGGCGGCTTCCAGGTGATGATCGTCCACATCGCACAGGGCCGTAAGCCGGGCTCCGGCATAATCAATATGTCCCACTCCCATGCCGCCCAGGCCGATAATGCCTTTGGTCAGCTGGTCGCTTGGGGCAATGAAGCCGTTGCCTCCCAGCACACGGCGCGGAATGATGGTCAGGGCAGCCAGTCCTCCGGCCGCTTTGAGAAAGTTTCTTCTGTTGAGACTCATACTATCAGTAATAAATTGTCTATCGGAGCTTGTTGTTGGTATATTTGACAAACAGCGTGTTACGCAGCTTGTGGTAGGTGTCCATAATGGTGTCGGCACATTGTTGGGCGTATTGGTCCAGCAAGGCCACCGCCTTTTGGTGGTCTTGCTTGTCCAGTTCCAAATACTGCTGTTCAATGAGCGCGTTCTGGATAAAGAACGAGGTTTCCATGGGCTCGCGGGCCTGCCGCAAGTCTTCCTTGGCGTCCTGATAACACAGGTTCAACAGGTTGTCAATCACGTCAAAGGCCCAGCGGGAAGACGTCTCTGAGAATTCCTCGGGATTGTACTCCCTATATACGGCCGGCGTAACGGTCATCCCGGCATAGAACGGAATATAGGGCGATGCGTACGCATTGTCCTGAAACACCCAGTATACGCCTCCTATTTGCCGAGGCAACCAGCCGCGCAACTGTGCGCACATGCCGTACTCTCCGTCCACCCGCGCCGTCAGGCGGCGGCGGTTGGTACGCAGGAGCTTCTGCAACTCGGCATTGGGAAAGGGGGTGGCCAGGCGGCTCTTCTGGGCCTTGCCGTCCTTGCCCACAATGTACCAGGCGGCATCATTTTCCTTGTCGTAGATGGTGCCGGTGAAGGTAGAGCGCTGGAAAGCCATGATGTCCTGTATGGTAAACAGTTTGTCGGGCTTGAACGAGAAGGGGTACATTCCAATGGGTTCTATGGTGGCGCCGTACTGGTCCAGGTTTTTGTAAGGGTCTGTGGTCCAGCGTTGCGGCAGTTCGGGCAGGTTGGGGTTATACAGCGCGTTGAACAGCCATTGGCGGTGTGTGTGGGCTTCACGCGGGGTCACACCGGCGTAGGCGTTGCTCCAGATAAAGGGCATGGTGCCGTTTGGATCCCACCAGCCGTGCTCAATGGCTACGCTCTGATAGTTGGCGCTGGCTTTGTATTCGTCGGGTTTGGAAAGGTCAATTTCTTCTATGACGCTCCAGTTGGATATGATGGCCACGTGGTCGTCCGGTACGCGGCGGGCGGCCCAGATACAACCCAAAGTGCCGCTGTCTTTTTTCCAGCCTTTGCCCACGGCAAAGAACTCAAGCACCCACACTTCGTCGGGGTCGGCCAGGGTAACCAGTTCGGGGTCTTGTCCGCAGGAGGGCAGAAAGCCGTAGGTCTCCATAAGGGAGGTCATCAGCTCCAGTGCCTCGCGGGCGGTCTTGCAGCGTTGCAGGGCAAAGATCTGGGCCTGTTCTATGGTCATGATCTGGTCGCCTTCATCCACGGTCAGTTGCAGTTCGGGCCGCTGGTTGGTAGTGCTTTCCCCGATACAGAGTTGGTATTCGTTCATATGCGAATAGGCCGAGTGGAAATACGTATAGGTTTGGGCCACCTGTGGAATGGTGCCCAGCACCCGTCCGTAGTCGTTGATGGGGCGACTGTTTTCCAGCAGCCCCCAATACACGTTGGCCACCGCCCCATTGGGGAATTGCTGTCCGGGGACAATACGTATCCGGCTGTCGGGACCGCAGTCGGTGTGGGAATTCAGTACGCTGCCGTCGGCCGTGGCTTTCTTGCCTGCCACTATCACGGTGCAGGCGTGGGAGTTTTGCGCAAGGCCCGCTCCAAGCAGGAAAAGGGCACATAAGAAGAGTCGTTTCACGATGAGTTTTTTTTGGGTATTCTTACAAAGATAAGGATATTTAACTTTCGCAAATGCGAAAGTTTCCCTATATTTACCACATCATGAGTGAAGTTTTCTATTCTAACTTACATGCTTCTCCGGGCAACAGTTTGCCCGCGAAATTCAAGAAATTAATAAAGGCGGCAGGCATTGAACAAATGCACTGTAAAGATAAATTTGCCGCCATAAAGATCCATTTTGGAGAGCTGGGCAATATGGCTTTTCTGCGTCACAATTACGCCCAACGTCTGGCCGAGGTGCTTGCCGATATGGGTGCCAAACCTTTCCTGGCAGACTCCAATACGTTATATTCCGGTACACGCTCCAATGCGGTGGACCATTTGCATACGGCTTTTCTCAACGGATACAACGCCGTGAGCGTGCCTTCGGCCCCGGTGATTATTGCCGACGGACTTAAAGGTACGGATGAAGTGTCTGTCCCCGTTCCGGGCGGCACCTATTGCATTGAAGCTAAAATCGGCGCGGTCATTGCCAAAGCCGATGCCATAATATCCTTGTCGCACTTCAAGGGACACGAGCAGACCAGTTTTGGGGGAGCCCTCAAAAACCTGGGAATGGGGTCGGCCAGTGTAGGCGGAAAGTTGCATCTGCATTCCGATTCGCAGCCCACCGTTAACCGTGACCTGTGTGTGGGCTGCGGCCAGTGCGAGGCCAATTGCCGTCACGGTGCCATTCGCGTGGCTTTGGACGGGGTGGCGGTCATTGACAAGACTATCTGCGTGGGTTGCGGCCAGTGTATTGCCGTATGTCAGTTCGGGGCGGCCTGTGTGGACAGCTGGTCCTCGGCCCGTAACCTGGCGGCCAAAATATCCGAATACGCGCTGGCGGTGGTGCACGGGAAACCCCATTTCCATGTGGCGCTCATTACGGATGTATCTCCGCTGTGCGACTGCTGGGGCTGTAACGACGTACCCATTGTGCCCAATCTGGGTATGCTGGCCTCTTTTGACCCGGTGGCTCTGGACCAGGCCTGTTTTGATATGGTGTGCAAGGCCGAGGCGATACCCGGCAGTGCGGTCAATCCGGACGGACAGGACTCGCATCGTGACCAGAATAAATTCCATTTTGTCCACCCCGCCACGGACGGACTTTTTGGACTGGAACACGCGGAAACAATCGGATTGGGTTCGCGGACCTATACACTTACAGAAATATAATTCAGGAGGTTACTATATGGATTCAGAATCAACATTTTCACGCAGAGAGTTTCTGAGGACTCTGGCCGTGGCGGGAGCCGGATTGTATTTGGTGCGTTTGCCCCTGACGGCTGCAGTACCCTATCAGAAAAAAGAATCGAAAGCGTACCAAATGAAATATCGGTTATTGGGACGTACCGGATTGAATGTGAGTGTGATTGGATTAGGCTGTGAAGGATTTTCCGGCAAGTCGGCCCAGGAGTTGGGCCACGAACTGGATTTTGCACAGGAACACGGAATCAATTTCATTGACCTGTACGCGTCTGACCCGCAGTTGCGCAGCAACTTGGGGAAAGCCCTCAAGGGAAGGCGCAAAAAATTTTTGATTCAGGGACATATCTGTTCCACCTGGGAAAACGGGCAGTACCTGCGCACCCGGGACGTGAACAAGACCAAGGCGGCCTTCCGTGATTTGTTGCAACGACTGAGTACGGACTATGTGGATATTGGGATGATTCACTACGTGGATGACGTGGATGACTTCCACACCGTCTTTGACGGGGAAATTATCCGGCTGGTGAACCAGTACAAGCGGGAAGGGCAGATCCGCTATATAGGGATAAGCAGCCACAATACGCAGGTAGCCCGGATGGCTGTGGAAACGGGGCTGGTGGACGTGCTGATGTTTTCTCTTAACCCCGCCTATGACATGATGCCCGACCCGCAGCACAAGGAGCGTCAGTTGTTGGACCCGCAACGCAAGGCGTTGTACGAACTGTGTGCGCGCACCAATGTGGGCATTGACGTGATGAAGGCTTTTGGAGGGGGCAATCTGCTGAGTGACAAGAACTCTCCTTTTGGGAAGGCGCTCACACCGGCCCAATGCATTGAATACGCCCTCAGCCGTCCGGGTGTGGCGTCGGTGATGTGTGGATGCAACGGCTTGGAACAGATGCAACAATCTCTTGACTGGTGCACCGCCACGGCGGCCCAAAAAGATTATGCCGCCACCTTGGCGACCGCTGCCGGTTATTCTTGGAAAGGGCAGTGCATGTATTGCGGACATTGCGCCCCCTGCGTCAAAAACATTGACATAGCCTCGGTAAACAAATACCTCAATCTGGCCCTGGCCGGTGAACAGATTCCGGAAACCGTGCGGGACCACTACAAACTGCTGGCGCACCACGCCGGCGAGTGTGTGGAATGCGGTGCCTGTATGAAGCGCTGTCCTTTTGAGGTGAATATTATAGCGCAGATGCGCAAGGCAAAAAAAGTATTCGGATATTGACATGAAAAAGATTTCGTTTTTTCTTTTGGGGGTGTTGCTGCTATGCGGCTGCCGCCAAGCGGACCCTGCGCAAAAGGCCAATCAGACTCTTGAGTCATTGAGGCAACAGCTGAATGCGGTGGGATTTTCCGTAGCTGTGGTAAAGGACAATCAAATCATCTATACGCAGGCGTTTGGATATAAGTCGTTGGAAGACAGCGTGCCGTTGGCTCCTGACAACCTTATGCGCATTGCCTCTATTTCCAAGAGTTTTACCGCCACGGCGCTGATGCAGCAGTACGAACAGGGCAAATTCTCCCTGGATGACGACGTGAGTGAGGCTTTGGGCTTCTTGTTGCGCAACCCGTATTTTCCGGAGGTTCCCATTACGTACCGGATGCTGCTGACCCACACTTCCAGTCTGCTGGATACGGCCGGCTACTTCAGTCTGGACGTGGTCAACCCGCAAAAAACGGCCGACGTGCGAGGGTCGTTTCACCAATACCGTCCCGGCAGCGCCTACGATTACTGCAATCTGGGCTTCAATACTATTGGTGCGCTGGTGGAAATTCATTCCGGAGAACGTTTTGATAGCTATGTCAAGGCCCATATCCTGGAACCGCTGGGACTGTATGCCTCGTTTAATGTAAACGATCTGGATGCCGCGCGTTTTGCCACGTTGTACGAATATGAGGACGGCGCCTTTGTGGCGCAAGAGGAAGCCTACGCCCCCAGAAAAGAGCAGATAGCCCAATACGTTCCGGGCTATTCCACTCCCGTCTTTTCTCCTACCGGCGGTATGAAGATCTGTGCGGCAGACCTGGCCAAACATATGCTTATACAGATGAACGGAGGTTCCTGGAACGGGGTGACCCTTTTGGCCCCGCAAAGCGTGGAGGCTATGCAGACGCCTTCACACATACAGCCTTATGACAATCCTGAAGCGCAGCAACTGTACGGGTTCGCCCTGGAACAGACGGACAAACTGGTGCAGGGCGAACACCTGACGGGGCACACCGGCAGTGCGTACGGGCTTGCCTCGGCCTTTTTCTTCAGTCCCCAGAAACATTTCGGGCTGGTGATGATGTGCAACGGGTATGATGCCACGCGGCCGGTGTTGGACAACGGGTTTGAGGCTATCCGGTCGGACGTGATCAATGCGCTGTACCGCATATTTATTGCGCCCGGTGTGCAGTAAACGGCGGGGGAATGCATTTAGAATTAAACGGTTGTTGTTATGAAAAAGATTACCAGAAGTTGTTTCCGCTTCAAAAACTGGATACTTTCCGGACTCATGGGAATGTTGGGGGTTACCTCGTGTGACCGTATATTGCCCAGGGTGGAATATGGTATGCCTCACGCGGACCATACGCTTAAAGGCTCCGTCACCACACTGCAAAATGTGGCTCTTCCGGGAATCAGGGTGGTGGTGAAGGTAAAAGACAAGGAATGGGCCGATACCTTAAAGACAGATGCTTCCGGCAATTATATGTTCCAGGACCCGTATGCCTGGCCCGATACGGACTACGACGTGATTTTTGAAGATACCGACGGCGCGGAAAACGGCGGTACCTTCCGCACGCAAACCCAAACGGCCGAGTTTGGCAACTATTCCAAACCTTCCGGAAATTGGTACCACGGAGCCCAGACGGTGACGTTGAACGTCAAGATGGAAAACGAATAGTTTTTTGCGGCCATGCGGCAAAAATTGGCTCTTGAACTGCACCGGATGCAATGCCATACGTTGCGTAAAACGCATCCCCTGCGCGCGTTGTTCTGGGAATGCACCCTGCGTTGCAATATGCACTGTCTGCATTGCGGAAGCGACTGCAAGACCGTTTCCAAAACGGCCGATATGCCGGCGGCCGATTTTCTCAAAGTCATAGCTCAGATCAGTGCGTCCCTGTCCCGGGGAGCACCCAAACCGGAAATTATCCTTACCGGAGGGGAAGCCTTGTTGCGTAAGGATCTGGAAGACGTGGGCCTGCTGCTCAACGGGGCCGGGTATGCCTGGGGGCTGGTGACCAACGGATTGTTACTGACAGCGGCACGTTACGAATCTCTGAAACAAAGCGGGATGGGCGCCCTGACGCTCAGTCTGGACGGTTTCAGGGAAGATCACAATTGGATGCGCGGGGTGGAAGGGGCCTTTGACGGGGCGTTGCGGGCGTTGGATGTGCTGCTGGCGGACACCTCGGGCCAGGTCAACTGGGATATTGTCACCTGTGTCAACCGCCGCACACTGCCCAAGTTACCGGCTTTCAAGCAATGGCTCATAGAAAAGGGCGTCCGTCACTGGCGCCTCTTTACGGTCTTCCCCAGCGGAAGGGCCGTGGAAAATCCTTTTTTACAACTGACGCCCCAAGAATTTGCGGCCACTTTTGATTTTATTGTCGCCACCCGCAAAGAAGGGCTGATAGACGTCTCGTACGGCTGTGAAGGTTTTTTGGGTCCCTACGAGGGGAAGGTGCGGGACCATCTGTTCAGTTGCCAGGCCGGCGTTACGGTGGCCTCCGTGCTGGCCGACGGTTCCATTGGGGCCTGTCCGTCCATCAGGGCCAACTTCAATCAGGGTTCCATTTACACGGATTCCTTTATGGACGTATGGAATAATGAATTCAAAGTATTCCGCGACCGCAGCTGGACGCGTCGCGTGGAACCCTGTGCCGGCTGCAACCAGTGGCGTTACTGTATGGGCAACGGAATGCATCTGTGGGATAATGAACAGCATCTGAAGTGCTGCCATTACCACAGATTGCTAGACCGCTAACGGGCCTGCTCGTCTTCACTCTCTGCCTGTTCCGCGTCTTTGTGCAAGTCTTTGGCTACCCATTTGCGGGCTGCCTCTTCTTCCTCATCCGGTACGCGCACGTCAATGGTGAACGTGTCGATAAGGATTACCGGCGGATAGATGGAGTTCATGGCATTGTTGAACACTACGGGATGCAGGCCTTCATTTTCCAGCTTGCCTTTTATGAGTTCGGCTTCAAAGGGAGAAGCGCAATGTGTAATTATTTTCATAGGGTCGGGTATTTACATTACGTATTTTATTTCAGGTGAAAGATACGTAAAATCTGCGTACCTTCGCACATCTCAAACTCTCAACTACCCGTTATGCGTCGTGCATTTTTATTTTTCCTGCTGCTGCTGCCTTTGGGACTTAACGCCCAACAGAGTGTGACCCGGTATGTGAACCCCTTTATAGGCACCCAGCGGATGGGGCACACCTTCCCCGGCGCCTGCGTGCCTTTTGGGGCCGTGCAGTTGAGCCCCGATACGGATACCATTCCCCACAATGTGGAGGGGGCCTACCAGAAAGAAGTCTATAATTACTGCGCCGGCTATCAGTATGAAGACAAGACCATTGTGGGATTCAGTCATACCCATCTTAACGGGACGGGCCACTCGGACCTGGGGGACGTGCTGCTTATGCCCGTGCAGGGAACCGACCGTCTGAACCCCGGTACGGCCGACCATCCGGAAAACGGCTACCGCTCACGCTTCTCGCACAGTACGGAGGAAGCTTCGCCCGGTTACTATGCGGTCACGCTGGATGACTATAACATTGAAGTGGAACTTACGGCCACCCCCCGTGGCGGCATGCACCGCTATACCTACCTCACCCAGGACGGGAAAAAGGCGTCGGCGGGCAGGGTGCTGCTGGATTTGAACCACGGCCTGTACAATTACGACGGCAAGGTGCTTTGGGCCCAGGTGCGCGTGGAAGACGAATATACGCTTACCGGTTACCGTATCACCGAGGGCTGGGCGCGTACCAATTACACGTATTTTGCCATCAAGTTCTCCCGGCCCGTCAAAAATTACGGTTGCGCATTGAATCAGGACAAAACTTATAACGGATTCTGGAGACAGTTTGACCAGCAGCAGCATTTTCCGGAGATGGGAGGGCAGGGCCTGACCGCCTACTTTGATTTTGACCTGGTCAAGAACGGAGGCAGTTATGCCGATGACGGGGTGCTGGAAGTCAGGGTCGCCCTTTCAGGAGTGGATTGCCTGGGGGCTTTGGCCAATTTGAAGGCCGAGCTGGAGGATAAAAATTTTGAATCGGTGCTGTGGGAGGCTCAGAAAATGTGGGATCAGGCGCTGTCTGTAATAGAACTGGATCCCACGCAGGGAAATCAGAAGGCCGAGGACCGGAAAGTCAGTTTCTATACGGCCCTGTACCATACCATGATTAATCCGTCGCTCTATCAGGACGTGGACGGCCGTTACCGCGGCATTGACCATAACATCCATACCAGCCAAAGTCATCAGAATTACACCGTTTTTTCTCTATGGGACACCTTCCGTGCCCTGCACCCCTTGATGAACCTGACCGCCCCGGTGCGCAGCCGCCAATTTGTGGCGTCTATGCTGGCGCACTATGATCAGAGCGTGCACCATATGTTGCCGGTTTGGTCGCTGCAGGGCAATGAAAATTGGTGCATGACGGGCTATCACGCTGTTTCCGTACTGGCCGACTCGTACGCTAAGGGGCTGCTGCCGCAAAGTTTGCTGCCCCGTTTGGTCGAGGCGGCTTCCGCCTCGGCAAGTGTGCCTTATTACAGCGGGATGGCGTCCTATATGAAAGACGGGTTTGTGGACGCGCAGGCAAGTGCTTCCGGGGCCTCTCAAACGCTGGAATACGCATACGACGACTGGTGTGTGTTCCAGTTGGCCAATGCGGCGGCCGACCCGGTGAAGACGGCCAGTTTCAGGGATAGGGCCGTCAATTACCGCAATGTGTTTGACTCGGCTCTGGGACTGGTACGCGCACGCAATGCCGACGGCAGCTTTGTGACGCCGTTTGATGCGCTGGACACGCAGGGACAGGGATTCATAGAAGGCAACTCGTGGAATTACTCGTTTTTTGTGCCGCATAACGTGGCCGATTTGATTACACGGATGGGGGGCAAAAAACGTTTTGAGAACCGTTTGGATTCGCTTTTTACCATGAACCTGCCGGACCGATATTTTGAACAGACGGAAGATATTACGCGCGACGGGATTATGGGCTGCTACGTACACGGCAACGAGCCGTCCCATCACGTACCCTACCTCTATGCCTGGACGGGTGCTCCCTGGAAAGGACAGGAGCGCCTCAAATTCATAATGGACGGGATGTATCGCAATGCTCCCGACGGACTCTGCGGCAACGACGACTGCGGCCAGATGTCTGCCTGGTATGTATTTACGGCCATGGGCTTTTATCCGGTGTGTCCCGGAACCGACCAGTATGTGCTGGGAATCCCGTATTTCAAGAACCTGTCCCTGAGGCTGGAAAACGGGAAGGCATTTACGGTAAATGCGCCTTTGCTCTCTGACAAGAACTGTTACGTGAAAGAGGTGCGGCTTAACGGTAAAGTGCTGACTACCGCATATATTACACATACACAAATTATGGCCGGCGGGGTATTGGAATTTGTGATGTCCGCTTCTCCGGCCCGCGGAAGAACGTTTAAGGGAAGCAATTTGCCGTATTCCTTTGAACCCGGTAAATAATGGCACCTATCCAAAAAATGTATTATCTTTGCTATTAAAATATGACCCCCAAAAACACCTTAATTGTCAATTTGTTTGGCGGACCGGCAGCGGGAAAGACTACTTGTGCGTGGGAAATTGCCAGTAAGCTCAAAAAACAGCATTTGGTAACGGAATACGTTTCTGAATACGCCAAAGAATTAGTGTGGGACCAGAATTTTGAGCTTTTGGACGGCAGCGAGCCGCACCAGAGGCACATTTTTGAGGTCCAAACGCACAGGGTGGAACGTCTGGTTGGAAAAGTGGACGTTGTTGTGACAGATGCCACGTTGTTGAACAGCCTGGTTTACGGCAAAAATATAACAGAAGTCTTCCGCAAGGAGATACTGGACAATTTTTTGCGTTTCAACAACTTCAACCTGTTTATCCAGCGGGCGGCGTATTTTGAACAGGAGGGAAGGGTGCATAACCTGGAGCAGTCGTTGTCCATAGACGAGGACATCATTGATATCCTGGTGGGCAACAAAATATCGTTTAAAACGTACAGCCACCGTACATTGGACCTGGTGGTAATGAAAATATGTTTACTAATAAACACTAACGCAAAATGATTCTAAAGTACAACGGCCCTTTGCAAATGCAGATCAATGCTATTGCACGAGTAGCAGAACACCTTTGGGCAAAAGGTTGGGCGGAACGCAACGCAGGCAACATTTCTGTGAACATTACAGATTACATTGGAGATGATAACCGGACCCTTCCGGCTATTCAAAAGATTCCGCTTTATTATACTTTTCCCGAACTGGAAGGTCAGTTTTACTATGTAACCAGTGCGGGCTCCCGTATGCGTGACTTGGCCCGGGACCCTATGGATCAAGGAATTATTATCCGCGTGGAAGCCGGCGGCAAGAGCATAGACATTATTGCCGACAAGGACCTTCCGCCAACTATTGAGTTACCTTCCCACTTGTTAATGCACCAGTTTTTTGCCCACGAATCCATCAAAGAAGGCAAAGAAGTGGGAGCCGGCCGTCGTGTGGTATTCCATACACACCCCACCGAGTTGATTGCCCTGTCGCATATCAAGGAATTGCAAAGTACGCAGGCCATTACCAAGGCCTTGTACCAGATGCACGCGGAAGTGCAGATGTCTGTTCCGCGCGGCCTGGCCTGGGTGCCCTATGAAGAACCGGGTTCCATGGAACTGGCCCGTGCCGGCATCAAGGACCTCAAGGACCATCGTTTCATGCTGTGGGAACGTCACGGCGTGCTCGGTACCGGAAGCAATATCACGGAAGTCTTTGATATGATAGATACGCTTAACAAGGCGGCTCAGATTTACATTCTCAAACATTTATTGGAAAAATAAAACTTATGATGCTTTTTTTTAAAGACGCCAATTCCCGGGTTTTGGCCTTGCAAACAGATCAAGACTTTACGGAAGAGGGTATGGCAGCGCTTTGCTGGTTATTTGAAGGCGCCCAACCAGTGGACCCGGCCGATCCTTTTTTGCAAGGTTGGTTTGTAGGTCCGCGCAAAGAAATGATTACCCCCTGGAGTACGGTGGCGGTGGAAATTTGCATAAATATGAGCGTGAACGGCATTGTGCGGATGGAGGAATTTTTCCCCGTACCGTCTGACCGGGCCACATACGACCCCATGTTGCGGGCCCTATACCACGGCCTGGACGGGAATGTCTTTACGCTGGACAAAAAGCCCCAACCCATCACCTACATAAAAGATTTAAAGAAATACAACATAGAAGAAGGCCTTGCCCTCAATTCCAATGAAATAGCCTATCTGGAACAATTGGCCGCCCGTTTGGGCCGCCCGCTGACCGACTCGGAACTGTTTGGTTTTTCTCAGGTGAATTCTGAGCATTGCCGCCACAAAATCTTCAACGGCACCTTTGTCATTGACGGCAAGGAAATGCCTTCCACTCTTTTTGGCCTCATCAAAAAGACCTCCAGGGAACACCCCAACCTCATCGTATCGGCCTACAAAGACAACTGCGCGTTTATACAGGGCCCGCAGGACAACCTGTACTTCACTCCCTCTGCCCCGGACAAACCCAGTGCCTTTGGCCTGCACAGCCACCCCACGGTCATCAGTTTGAAGGCCGAGACCCACAACTTCCCCACCACGGTAGAACCGTTCAACGGCGCCGCCACCGGTAGCGGTGGAGAAATCCGCGACCGTATGGCGGGTGGCAAGGCCTCGTTCCCGTTGGCGGGAACCGCGGTCTATATGACCTCGTACCCGCGCCTGGAAGGCGGACAACACACCCGGGAAGGTCGTAAGTGGCTGTATCAGAAGCCGGAAGACGTGCTTACCAAGGCTTCCAACGGAGCCAGTGATTTTGGCAACAAATTCGGCCAGCCGCTTATCTGCGGTTCACTGCTGTGTTTTGAACATATTGAGGCCCAACGCCGTTTCGGTTACGACAAAGTCATCATGCTGGCCGGCGGAGTAGGGTACGCCAAGGCAAACGATGCCAGGAAGGATGTACCGCAGGTAGGCGACAAGGTGGTCCTGCTGGGCGGTGACAACTACCGTATAGGAATGGGTGGCGGCGCAGTATCGTCCGTTGCCACAGGGGAGTACGGCAATGCCATAGAACTGAATGCCGTGCAGCGCGCCAATCCGGAAATGCAAAAACGCGTGTACAACGCGGTACGTGCCATGGCCGAGTGTGAACATAATCCCATTGTATCCATTCACGACCACGGGGCCGGCGGTCACTTGAACTGTCTGTCCGAGCTGGTGGAAGAGACGGGCGGCAGGGTGGATTTGAGCAAATTGCCCATAGGAGACCCCACGCTGAGCTACAAGGAAATTGTGGGCAACGAGTCCCAGGAACGTATGGGACTGGTTATCAGCGAAAAGGATTTGCCGTTACTGGAAGCTACCGCGCAGCGGGAAAGGGCTCCTTTTTACGTGATTGGTGATATTACCGGTGACAAACGCTTTACTTTTGAAGATTCACGTACCGGAGAAAAACCCATAGACCTGGCCCTGGAAGACATGTTTGGGTCGGCTCCCAAAACCGTAATGACGGACGTCACGGACCAGCCGGTATATGCGCCGGTGGAAGCGGCTGGGGACAACGCGTCGTTACAGCAGTATGCCGCACAAGTGATGCAACTGGAATCGGTGGCCTGCAAAGACTGGCTCACCAACAAGGTGGACCGTTCCGTAAGCGGTCTGATAGCCAACCAGCAATGTGCCGGTCCGCTGCAATTGCCTTTGAATGATTACGGTATGACGGCACTGAGCTATGCTCCGGAAGGTTTTGAACCTGATGGAAATCTGGAAGGCAACTTCAGGGGAATGGCCACTTCACTGGGTCACGCTCCCGTCCCCGGCCTGATCAATGCCGCCGCCGGAAGCCGTCTGTCCATAGCCGAGGCCCTCACCAACCTGGCCTGCGCTCCGCTGGACGGCGGATTGCAGGGCGTGTCGCTGAGCGCCAACTGGATGTGGCCTTGCCGCAACAAAGGAGAAGACACCCGTCTGTATGAAGCCGTACAGGCAGCCAGCGATTTTGCCTGCGCCCTGGGTATCAATATTCCCACCGGCAAAGACTCACTCTCCATGACACAGAAATATCCGGACGGCACCAGCGTGCTGGCTCCCGGAACCGTCATCATATCCACCGTGGCTCCCGTGAAAGACGTGCGCAAGGCCATACGTCCCGTATTGCAGGACGTACCTTCCGTATTGTTGTACGTGGACTTCTCCGGCGCACTGGGCAAAGCGCCCCTGGGAGGCGGTGCACTGGCACAATGCCTCGGCAAGTTGGGTGATGAATGTCCCGATGTGTATGATGCGGCGTATTTTGCGCGCGCCTTCGGGGCCGTGCAGCTGGCCGTGCAGGGAGACAATGTGCTCTCGGGGCACGACGTATCGGCCGGCGGTCTGTTGGTTTGCCTGCTGGAAATGTGCTTCAGCAATCCCGGCGGCGGGGTGTGCCTTGATGAGGAAGCGTTGCGATTGATGGCCCCTAAAAACCGTACGGCCGCCCTCTTTGCCGAGGTGCCCGGCGTGGTGCTGCAGGTGCCCGTGGACAAACTGGAACCCATGCTGGTATTCTTTGCCATACAGGGCGTCAAGGCCTTGTGGCTGGGGACGCCTTGCAGTGAAAGGGAAATAAGGGTGGATGACTCTCTGGCGTTTGACATAGACGCGTTGCGCAAACTGTGGTACAAGACTTCTTACCTGCTGGACAAACGGCAGAGCGGGGCCGAAAAGGCCTTGGAACGCTTTGAACATTTTGACAAGATTCCGTTACAATACGTATTCCCCAAAGGATTTGACACGCAGCATTTTGTAATGCCCGCCATGGGGAACAGACCCCGAGCGGCCATCATTCGTGAAAAAGGCTCGCAGTGTGACCGTGAGATGGCCTGGGCGCTGTATCTGGCCGGATTTGACGTCAAGGACGTGCATACCACCGACCTGGTAAGCGGCAGGGAAACCCTTGCAGACGTGCAGTTTATTGCGTTTGTGGGCGGCTTCTCCAATGCCGACACGCTGGGCTCGGCCAAAGGCTGGGCGGGGGCTATGCTCTATAATCCCAAGGCCAAGGCGGCCATTGATGCCTTCTATGCCCGCAAGGACACGCTCAGTCTGGGAGTCTGCAACGGCTGCCAGTTGATGGCCGAATTGGGGCTGATTACCGCCGGAACTCCTGTGCGTTCTCCCAAAATGGTTTCCAACGACTCGCATAAATTTGAGTGTAATTTTGTGAACCTGACTATAGAAGACAGCCCGTCCATTCTGCTGAGCCCGTTAGTGGGAGCGCGTTTGGGCGTATGGGTGGCGCACGGAGAGGGCAAATTTACTTTTCCGGACACCATAGACAACTACCACGTGGCGGCACGCTACAGTTATGATATGTATCCGGCCAATCCCAACGGGTCACCCCTAGGTGTGGCGGCCATCTGCAGTCCCTGCGGACGCCATCTGGCCATTATGCCCCATCCGGAACGTTGCGTGTACCCGTGGAACTGGACGTACTATCCGGCCGACCGTCCGCAGGACAAGGTTTCCCCGTGGATGGCGCTGTTTACGGCGGCCCGCGAATTTTGCGCTACAACTTCTGTTGCTCAATAAGGGCTACTTTTCCGTCCATGGCGCTGACCACAAAACGGGTGGCGTCCACCGGAACCACGGAATTGATCAAAGCTACGGAAAGGCGGTGAATCCATTGTGTTTCACCGCTTTTTACATTGTAAGCGTGTACAAAGCCGTTGCAGGTGGGAACCAACACCAAGTCTTCCGTGGCACTCACCGGTGAAGGACCTATCTCGTAGCCAAAACCGCCTTTGACTTTCCAGTCGGCCACGGCCTTCTGGGGGCGTGTCTGATAGGAAAAGAGCGAGTCAAACATGGTCTTGATGTAGACGTGTTCCCCGTCGGTGGACAGCCCTATGCTTTCCCGGCCTCCGTCAACCTCCCAGATGGTTTTTCCGGTTTTGGCGTCCAGGGCGTAGCCTTTGCGCTGGGGCGTGGTGAAAAAGATTTTGTCGTGGGCCTTGACGGGCCAGGTGGCGGCCGGAGAATACTTCCGGGACATGCCTGGTACGTCCCATGTCCATTGCAATTTGCCGTTTTGCGGGTCCATACTGTAAAGCGCGTTGCCCCAACAGCCGATGACCACTTGTTGGTCATCCACGTAGGGTCGGGCTTCCACAAAGTCGGCAATGCCTCCCGTCTGCCAGATCAGTTTGCCCGTGGCGGCGTCCAGGGCCCGGAAAAAGCCGTCCGAGGCGCCGATGTATACTTTTCCGTCCCATACTGCGGGCGAGGCCACAATGCCTTTTGGGGTGGGGTAGCTCCAGCGTATGCTTCCGTCCTGCAGGGACAGGCAGTAAATGTTTTTGTCGGTCGAGGCAATGTAGACGCAGTCATCGGTCAGCGCCGGAGTGGAGAAGACCTTGCCGCCGGTGGGAGTCTGCCAGAGCAGGCTGCCGTCTGCCAGGTTAAGGGCTTTGACGGTTCCCTGTGTGTTGGCAAAGACCACGCGGTCGGCTGCGGGGCTGATGACGGCCGCGCAACCAATGTCACTGACATCTTCATAGGTCCATACGGCACGGATTTGCGGGAAGGTGTCGTTTACGGCAAATGAAGGGGCGTTATAGAGGGTGTCGGTGCGGTAGGGCGTAGCGGTTCCAAAGGCCTGACGGTGCCGGGGAGCTTTGGTATAGGCCGTGTCTGCCGTAACAATGCGGTCTGCAAATACCATTTCAGAAGGAGTGATGGTAATCAGGTTGTATCCGGGACCTTCCTTGTTCGCCATGGCGGTGCGGCATTTGACGGATGCTATGCCGTCGGCGCTGAACGTGTCGTCCACGTGGTAATGCCCGCAAAGGGTGGTCTGGATGTTGCGTGTTTTGAGCAGGTTCATGATTTCTGACCAGTTGCTCACGTCGCCCTCCATCATGGGGTAGTGGTTAATAAACACAATGGGGGTCTCTGTGTCGGTGGCGCGTAACACGGAATCCATCCACAACACGCTTTCCTTGGGTACCAGGGCGGGGGACATACGCATATTGGGCCCCGAGTTGGTGCCCATAAAGAGAATGCCTTCTTTTTCAAAAGCAAATTGTTCATAGCCAAAGAGTTCTTTAAAGGTGTTGCAACCGCTTTCCGACCATTTGGAGTCGTGGTTGCCGGCCAGAATGTAATACGGTTTGGTAAGGCGCCCTATAAGGCTGTCCGCCAGTAGCAGTTCACTGTCCGAACCGAATTCGGTGATGTCTCCGGAAAGTATAATGAAATCAATGGAATCGTTGGTGTTCAGGTCGTCCACTATGCGCGCAAAGGTTGTTACGCAGGGGGCGTCCAGGGCCAGATGCAGGTCGGTCAGAAAAGCAAAGCGCACCGGTTTTCCGGCACGTTGGCAGGCGGCCGGAAGTAGCAGGGCCGCCACAAGCAGCCAAAAGAGTTTTTTCATAAGTTTTTTTATAAGATTGTTTCTAATTCCAACATTCCGATGCTGGCTTTTTCTTTGATTATATGTAGGTTGGGATTTTGTACGTCGGCCGGGCGCGGGTCAATCAGGTAGATGGGAATGTTTTTGGGGGCGTAGTGGATCAACCCTGCGGCGGGATAGACCACCATGGAGGTTCCAATAATAAGCAGAATGTCTGCCTGTTGTACAAGGTCAATAGCCGGTTCAATATTTGGAACGGCTTCTCCAAACCAGACGATGAAGGGACGCAGTTGGGCCCCGTCTGCGGCTTTGTCGCCCCAGTGAATGGGGTTGTAGCCAATGTCGCTGACCAACAAGGGGTTGTTTTCGCTGACGGCTTTGGTCACTTCTCCGTGAAGGTGCAGCACGCAGGTGCTGCCGGCTTTTTCGTGCAGATTGTCAATGTTCTGGGTGATGATGTGTACCTCGTATTTCTTTTCCAGACGGGCCAGGGCCAGATGGGCCGCATTGGGTTGGGCGTCTTGGACCTGAGCGCGACGGTCATTATAAAATTGCAGCATCAGTTTGGGATTACGGTACCAGCCTTCAATGGATGCCACATCCTGCACCGGGTAGTTTTCCCACAGGCCGTCGCTGTCACGGAAGGTCTTTATACCGCTCTCGGCACTTACACCGGCTCCGGTCAATACAATCAGTTTTTTCATGGCCTTAGTTTTTTATATCCAATAGGTAAGGCAAAAGCGTTCTGTAAACCACAGTTTGAACAGCGGGTCAATAAAGCAGGGCTTTTTGCGGCGGATTTCTATAATTTCTTTGTGCTCCAGAGCATCCCGCACACGGAATACGTTGGCCGACGAGTTGAGGTGATAGGCGGTCAGTGTGCCGGCCGCGCTGAATTGTTCCACGCCCTGCGCCAGTGCGTGCAGAAAGTGGATTTGTGGCAGCGAAAGGTCCCCGCAGATGCGTTCAAACGTGCTCTGGTGCTGGTCCAGCATTTCTTTCATGCCGTTGATAAACATGGGCTCGTTCATATAGCCCTGGGTGTTGGAGAAGCAGATGTCTGCAAATTGCTGGGTGTAAAAGGGGTGGCCGTCCATATTGCGGTAGATGCGCTCTGCAAAGTCTTTGGAAATGACTCGGCCGGCTTTGGAAAAGTTGCGCACTATGTGGTCGGCGAATTCTTTCTCGTCAATGCGTTCCGGCACTATTTGCTCGGCAAATTTGAAAAACGGTTTCTTGGGTCCGAACAGCAGGCTGTAGGCCGAGGTCTGTGACGAGGCGCAGGTGCCGCAACCGCAGAGCAGGTAGGTCACACCGGTGTGTTGCCGCCACGCTTTGGCCAGGCGGGTCAGTTCTCCGGCCGGGGCCACGGAAAGGACGTGGTGAAACGATTCAAAGACAAGGATCAGTTTTTTTCCGGTAGCGGCGGTGATTTGCTCGGGGAACATCAGCAGTTCTTCCTCGGCTTCGCGGGTGAGGGCGTTGGGGAAAGACAGTTGCAGGTTTTCCTGTTCCTGCAGATGCTGCACGCTTACTTCCGGATGGCAGACGGGAAGGGTTCTGTTGACCAGCTGGCACCAGTCGCCGTAGGTGCTTCCGGCCAGGGTGTGGAAGAGGGCATTGGCCATGGAGGCCAACATGGAATGGAAACTCACAAAGTTGTAGCAGTTGAGGGTGCAGGTGACGGTTTGGTTGGCACTTTTGCGGACCCTGTCCAATGCGTGGTTTATCAGGGTGGTCTTTCCGGTACGGGGATGATCCCAGACAAGGCTGTGCTGGCCTTTGACCAGGTTTCCAGATAGCCAGTTTGACTCGGCATTGCGTCCCAGCATTTCCGTGGGGGTCAGGGGTCTGTTGAATACAAAGGGTGAGTTCATAGGGAGGTTTTGTCGTTTATAACAAGTGTGTTGTAAAGTTATAAATAGTTTGTGTTTTAGATAAACTTTTCTATCTTTGCAGTCCAATTTTTTGTATTGGATATTAATTAATGACCGCTAAGCTATTGATTAAGAGTTGCTTGTAAAGCATCCGCTTGCGGTTGGAACCTTAAAAAACAATTTTATGTACGCAATTGTAGATATTGCCGGACAACAGTTCAAGGTGGAACAAGGCGCTAAATTGTTTGTTAACCGTCTTCCCCAGAAGAATGAAGAAGTGGTTACATTCAACAAAGTGTTGCTCATTGACAATGAAGGAGCCGTGACCGTAGGCAAGCCTTACGTGGAGGGTGCTTCTGTAAGCGCTACTGTAATTAATGACAGTGTACGCGCCAACAAAGTTCTTGTATTCAAGAAAATTCGCAGAAAACGTTTTCAGAAATGTAACGGTCATCGTCAACATTTGACGCAGATTCAAATTGACGCTATTTCATAACTAGTAAAAAAGTAAGATTATGGCTCATAAAAAAGGTGTCGGCAGTTCAAAGAACGGCCGCGAATCACAAAGCAAACGTTTAGGCGTTAAATTATTTGGTGGTCAGGTTGCCAAAGCCGGCAACATTCTGGTACGTCAACGCGGTACCGTTCATTACCCCGGTGTAAACGTGGGAATGGGCAAAGACCATACTTTATATGCATTGAAAGACGGTGTGGTGGTTTTCCACAGAAAAGCCAACGACCGCTCTTTTGTCTCCATTCAACCCGCCGTTACGGCCGAGGCATAAGCATAGCAGTTTGTAAATTTAGAGGGTGGCTGAAACGGCTGCCCTCTTTTTTTTGTGAGTTATATCTGCGCTGGTACTGCCGCTGCCGGTGTTGGTAGATTTTTTTTGCCTATATGTTGAAGTGTAAGTGCATATAAATGATTTAATTGTATATTGCAAAATTACTTAACCTAACCTTAATTCTGTTATGAAAAGAAAAACCATTAATGTGGCCATTTTTTCGTGGTCTTGTTGTCCTTTGTAGCTGCGTCCTGCGGCAAGCAGGAAAGTCCTTTCATTATTTCTCCTTCTCTCTCTTACACGAATTTGAGTAAGAGCGGCCTTGTCAACTGGCTATATAGTGTCGGCGGCCGGTGACTGTTGTTTTACTGCTACCATTGAATCGCTCCTTTGCCGTGTTCCCGCTACGCGGTGCCCCGTCTAACGTCGGGTGTCCCGCCGTAACCCCCTTGATCCATGATCTTTCACACTCCCGTCACCTTCAGTTGCGGGGCTTCCACTGCCGGCGCGGGTGGATGTCTTTGCCTTTTTATTCAGGGTGTATGTGAATATAGATAATTTTTGTACCATTATTAATTAACCTTAATTCTGTTACTATGAAAAGCAAAATCATTAATGCAGCCATTTTTTTTGTGGCCTTGTTGTCCTTTGTGGCAACATCCTGCGCCAAGCAGGAGAGTCCTACTGTTCCTACTCCTCCCGCTTACACTAATTTGAGTAAGAGCGGCACTGCCAATTGCTATATAGTGTCGGCGGCCGGAGACTATCGTTTTACTGCTAATATAATAGGTAACGGGCCATCAGGGATCATTGCCGGGGGTGATTTTCACACTGCCTCTGCCACGATTGCCCCGGAGTCGGTAGAACTTCTCTGGCAGGATACGACTGTTATTACCAATGTGAAGTTGTCTTACATCAAGAATCAAGTTATCTTCAAAACGGCAAATCCTTTTATTGAGGGGAATGCGGTGATAGCGGTAAAGAATTCCAGCGGTGATATTCTCTGGTCGTGGCATATCTGGTGTACGGACAGGCCGGCTAATCAAGTTTACCAAAACGACGATGAGGAAGCTTTCACGCTTCTTGACCGTAACCTGGGGGAAACGGCCGGCACATCGACACCGGGAACCAAGGGCCCCGATCCCATTCCCGATGAAATAGTCACTTCCGGGGTGTTTTATCAGTGGGGCAGAAAGGATCCGTTCTCAGGGACTAATGCCTTTGTTAAGGAGGCCACATCTGCAATGAACGGTACCATCGCCAACACCATCAAGAATCCGTTCACATTCTATACAAGCAAAGGCGCAGGTTCTCCAAAGGACTGGCATTGGTATGAAGAGGAAGACAATGCAAAGAACGATTACCTCTGGGGCAACCCGACCGGATATGACCCGGATTACACCGCCGTCAAATCCATCTACGACCCTTGTCCTCCGGGATATATGGTGCCTCCTGGAGAGGTTTGGACAAATTTCTATTCTGAAACGGAGGTGTCAAATATGGATGGTGCTTGGAGTTCCGGTGGTAATTTCTTCCTTCAGGGTAACGATAACACACACGGCACGGCCTGGTATCCTGCTTCGGGCAATTTTAGTAGTGGAGAGGGTAAGCATGGTGGCAAAGAAAGCTCCTGTTGGAGTAGCTCTCCCGCCTCCTCCTCGACTAACTCCGCCGAAGGCCTCGAACTAGGATCTGGCAAAGACCATAATAAATCAAAGATGAAAGACTACGACCGCGCTCAGGGGCTCTCCGTCCGTTGCCTCTTAGTGGTTAGAACCCTTTGAATGGGCTTTCAGTTGCGCGTGGGCTTCCGCTGCCGGCGCGGATGGAGCTCTTACACGTGGCTGTCACTACTTCCCTCCCTGGAAAGGTAACGATATAATCTCTGTTGTCCTCGACGGGAAATAAGTAGCGGGCCCTCCGGAGCCCGGGCCACTTATTCCCGGCGGGAGACGGCCGGACCCATAGTATGAACTCCTATCTCCGTTTATATGTAAAAAAGGACAAAAGAAGGTACCTATCCGGAAAACATAGCGTTTTTTGGCAAGGTGCTACTTAAAAGGTACTGACCTTGCTGAAAAACCCTGTTTTTTTTAGCAAGGTACTTCTTCAGTAAAACCGCACTTTTGCGTAATTATCTATATTATAGTTGTTTGTAAAATCCGCCTAAAAGTATGTATACAGACTTTGCCAAAAAGTGCCGGGTATTTTGGCAAGGTGACCCTCTCAAGACCCCGACCTTGCACAAAAAACCTGTGTTTTTGCTTAAGGTCAACGTCACAGCTCATATCACATCCGGTTCTCTCCAGAATTTACCTTTCTTCTAATAAATCTTAATCGGTTTATTCCTGAATAAGGTTGACTCGGGTTATGTTATTCCGGTTAATAGTTGACTGCTGTTTTTATTCCGTTCCTAGGTTGACTCCCGGAATTATTCCATTGATAAGTTGACCCACAAGCAAAGTTTCTATCAATTACTCCTTTAATTTCAAGTCCGTTGTCTTTCACATTGACTTGTTTGTCCAACTTTTTGGGTTCACCTCATCGGGGGCAACCTCTATCATTTTTCCGGTTTTGCTTGTCCCGTTCTGTCAATCATTTAGACACTTGCTGTTAATTATTTATACACTACCCTGTGGTGTAATTTTTTGTAAAACACATGTTGATAGATGTTTATGTTTGTTGGTACAACTTTTGACGTTTTTTGTTGACTCAACAAGCAGGCGATGCAAACATTCAGGAATTTTTTCTTTACTCTCAAGAGATATAAGGTGGCTACGGCAGCCAATCTTTCCGGCCTTATGCTGGCTTATTTTCTTTTTATGATTATTGGTGTGTATGTTCAAAATGAGTACGGTTTTGACCACAACATTCCTGAGTATGCGTCTTTATACCAAATTGAGAACTTGCGGGATGACGGTATATGGGATGCCAATTGGGCGCGGCCCACAATAGAACACGTGGTTTTGGGATGTCCGCCGGTGGAAGGCTACGGACTCACCACTACGGTGACTTATGGCATTGGTATAGCCACCAGTGCGGGGGAAGAGGCCAAAAGTACCATGGCAACCGTCTGCCGTGTGACGCGGGAATATACGGAGGTATTCGGTTTTGATATAGTGTTCGGGGACGTCGCTTGTTTGGAGGCCTCGGACGGAGTATTGATTTCCGAGTCTATGGCCCGCAAACTGTTTGGCGATGAAAGTCCGTTAGGTCGCCAAATTTTCTGTTCTGAATTTAAAGGCATTTCCACTATGGCACAAGGGAATGGTGCGGGTGATCCCGGTGTGGACTTTGCAACCCCCTTTAAGGTAGGGGGTGTCTATAAGGATTTTCCGGAAAACACGCGTCTTGAGAACGCGGTGTATGTTCCCATAATGGAAAAAGAAAGTATGGAAGATTGGAATACCGGATTGTTCTACTGCTTTGTCAAACTACCTTCTGCCCGGGTCGGAGAAGAAATGTTGGCTCAATATAAGGAACGGAATTCAGAGTTGCTTAACCGCTTGGCAATAAAGGATATTCGTCTGCGTCCGTTGTCAGAGCTATATTTTGCCCCTTCGGCGCGAGCCGACGCAGCTCCTACCGGAAGCCGACTCCGTACCGATATTTTGTTCTTTATTTCTCTCCTTATCATTGCCATAGCGCTGATTAATTATGTGAACCTTTCGGTGGCTCTGGCCCCGGTGCGGGCCAAATCCATTACCATCCGCAAAGTGATGGGGGGTACAGAGGCTATGTTGCGTGGCAATTTGCTCTTTGAGTCGGTGGCCACCTCTGTGACATCGTATATGTTGGCTTTGGGCTTGTTGTTGTTGGTGTATGACCAGCCGCAGTTGGTTTCCCTGCTGGGATACAGCATAGACTTGAAGGCCTGTTGGGAGGTACCTGCCATTACGTTTGCGGTAGCGTTGGGCGGAGGGTGCCTGGCCGGGCTTTATCCTGCGTGGTATATCACCTCGTTTCCGGCCGTAATGGCACTTAACGGCACCTTTTTGTTGAGCGCTCGAGCTAAAGCCATCCGTAAAGGCCTTGTGGCTTTTCAATACCTGATATCCATTGCGATGATTGTGGCCTCTCTTTTTATCCTCATTCAGAACAAGTATATAGGAAAGGTCAATCTGGGTTTTAACAGAGAAAATATACTGGAGGTGAAGATGAGTATGGGTACGGGGCTTACAGAAAGCGAGGCGTTTTGTAACAAGGTGATGGACCTTTCCGGAGTCCGGGATGTAGCCTTTTCTCAATTTCAGTTTGTAACAGACCAGAATCGTCCGATTATCGGGTACGTTTTGAATAACCACCACTCTTATATGGGCTGGTTGGGTGTGTCATATAACTTTCCTCAGATGATGGAGACGAACCTGATTGCGGGGCGCTCGTTCAGGCCTTCTGACCAGGTACCCGATAATCCGCGGGCCGTATGTATCATCAATAAAGAGGCAGCCAATGAAATGTTGTCTTGGTTTTCCCGTGAAGAAGTGCCCTCCTTGGAAAACCTGATTGGCCGCAGTATATACGACAATGACATCCCGGTAGAAATCATTGGAATCATTGACGACGTCCATTACGAGTCTTTGTATAGAAATGTGCGTCCGCTGGGTCTGTGGACGGCCAACAAAGCACATTACCGGCAAATGCTTCCCGGAAAATATGCCTATGTGAAAATTGCCCCGGGTGACCCGAGGGATTTGATGAAACAAATCAGGCACGTGGCCGACGAACTCAATCCCGGATATCCGGTAGAGGTCGGTTTCCTTGACCAATCTTTGGACCTGCTTTATACCAAAAGCCATAATCAGGGAATATTGGTGGCGGTGCTGTGTCTGATGGCCGTGCTTCTCTCTCTGACGGGCGTGTTTGGATTAGTGATTTTCGAGACCCAGGGGATGGCAAAGGAAATAGCGGTACGCAAAGTGTTTGGGTCTACCGTTTCCCAAATACTGCTGTTGATAAACAAACCGTTTGTGCGCATAATCCTTATCGGTGCCGTGATTTCCATACCGGCAGCCTATTACGGCGTGTCCGTCTGGCTTAGAGGTTTTGCCTACCACACCCCGCTGCACTTATGGGTGGCCGGTGCGGCTTTAATGGTAATCCTGGTACTGACCTTTATTACGGTTACTTGGCAGAGCTACCGGGCGGCGGTTGCCAACCCGGCAAAATTTCGCTCCACCTTTTAAATGGCATGGAAGCCCATTCCATAGATGTCCTGTCTATGGGAACGCCCGAACTGCACTGAGGGGGTACCGCAGCCGCCGGTGCAGGTGTACAATATAAAGATTCTTTGTGTAAATTCGCAGTTTCTAAACATACGACTTATGTTAACTCTTAAAGTACTCAGGGAACAACCCGAATTTGTGATTGAACGCCTCTCTATCCGTAATATAGACGCCAGAGCAAGCGTGGAGAAAATCCTGGAACTGGATACCCGACGCCGCACGGCCCAGACCAAAGCAGACAATTTGCTGGCTGAACAAAAGAAAGCGGCTGCTCAAATAGGCTCCCTGATGCAACAAGGGAAAAAGGCCGAGGCGGAAGAACTCAAAAAACAGACGGCTCAGAGCAAGGAATCCGTGAAAGTCTTTGTGGCCGAGCAGGAAGCTTTGGAAAAAGAACTGAATGAAACCCTGGTACTGTTGCCCAACCTGCCGCACGCCCTGGTAGCCAAAGGCCAGAGCGACGCCGACAATGTCAAGGTACGCGAAGGCGGTCTCATGCCCGATCTTCCCCAGGACGCCCTGCCGCATTGGGAACTGGCCAAAAAGTACGATATCATAGACTTTGACCTGGGGGTCAAACTGACCGGAGCCGGATTCCCCGTATACAAGGGACAAGGCGCCCGCCTGCAATTCGCTCTCATCAACTTCTTCCTGGAACGCAACACCAGTGCCGGTTTCAAAGAAATAATGCCTCCCATCATGGTCAATGAAGATTCCGGGTACGGTACCGGTCAGCTTCCCGACAAGAGCGACCAGATGTACCACGCCGGCCTGGACAACTTCTATATGATTCCCACGGCCGAGGTCCCCGTGACCAACATTTACCGTGACACCATTGTCAACGCTTCCGAACTGCCTATCAAGATGACCGCCTACACTCCTTGTTTCCGCAGAGAAGCCGGTTCTTACGGCAAGGACGTGCGCGGCCTTAACCGCCTGCACCAGTTTGACAAAGTGGAAATAGTGCAACTGACCCGCCCGGAAGTATCGTATGAAGCGCTGGACCAGATGGTGACTCACGTGGAATCCCTGGTACAGGCGCTGGAACTGCCTTACCGCATTGTACGCCTTTGCGGCGGCGACCTGGGCTTTACCTCGGCCATGACCTACGACTTTGAAGTATATGCCGCAGCCCAGAAGCGCTGGCTGGAAGTCAGCTCCGTATCGTGCTTTGAAACCTTCCAGGCCAACCGCCTGAAAGCCCGTTTCCGCGACGACGAAGGCAAACTGCAACTGGTACACACCTTAAACGGAAGTTCTCTGGCTTTGCCCCGCATCGTGGCCGCCCTGCTGGAAAACAACCAGACTCCCGATGGTATTGAAATGCCGGCCGTACTGCATCCGTACCTTCATTTCTCCAAGATTCAATAAGCCGTGTCTAAAGCACGCATTATATTGGGAATTGACCCCGGAACCAATATCATGGGTTTCGGGGTTATTCGTGTACAGGGAAACCAAATGGAAACGCTGGACATGGGCATCGTCTGTATGAAGAAAATCAAGGACCCGTACCAAAAGATGGCTTATATCCTGGAACAGATGTACGTGCTGCTGGACAAATACATGCCCGACTGTATGGCCATTGAAGCCCCGTTCTACGGCAAGAACGTACAGTCTATGCTCAAATTGGGCCGAGCCCAGGGAGTGGCCATAGCCGCCGCCCTGTCCCGCCAAGTGCCGGTGAGCGAGTACGCCCCCCGTAAAGTCAAACTGGCCATTACGGGCCGAGGCGCAGCCACCAAGCTACAGGTGGCCCAGATGCTGCAGCATACGGTCCATTTTGACCAGGAGCCCGCCAGCTGGGACGCCACCGACGCCCTGGCCATAGCCGTGTGCCACGGCTATCAGTTGCGCGGCGCGGCAATCCCCGCCACCCATACGCAAGCCAAGTCCTGGGCTGCGTTTGTGGAAAACAATCCCGATCGCGTGGTTAAGAAATAGAGGCGGCCGCGTATTGTCTCCATTTTTCCAGAACCGATTGAAAATCGGCCGGAAGCGGCGTTTCAAAAAAGACTTCTTTGCCTGTGGACGGATGTACAAAGCCCAAGGTGCGCGCGTGCAACGCCTGACGGGGCATCAGCGCAAAACAATTTTCCACAAACTGACGGTATTTGGAGAACTGGGTTCCCTGGCAGATGCGGTTGCCTCCGTAGCGGGCGTCGTTGAACAACGGATGCCCAATGTGGCTCATATGCACGCGTATTTGGTGCGTGCGGCCCGTCTCCAGACGACATTCCACCAGAGTGACGTAACCAAAACGTTCCAGTACGGTGTAGTGGGTGACGGCCGGTTTGCCGCTGTTGCCGTCGGTGACGCAAAAGCGCAGGCGGTCGGAGGGGTCTCGGCCAATATTGCCGGTAATGGTGCCGGCATCTTCTTTCACGTTGCCCCACACCAGTGCCAGATACTGCCGTTTGACTGTGTGGTTGAAAAACTGTTTGGCCAGCCGGAACTGGGCCACGTCCGACTTGGCTATCACCAACAGCCCCGACGTGTCTTTATCAATACGGTGCACCAAAACGCCCATGCGGTTATCGTTGGCTTCTACCACGCCTCGTGAGCCAAAGTGCCAGGCCAGGCCGTTGAGCAGCGTGCCCGTGTAATTGCCGTGACCCGGATGCACGGTCAATCCGGCGGGCTTGTTGACCAGCAGCACGTCGTCGTCTTCGTAAGGAATGTCCAGGGGAATGTCTTCCGCCATAATCTGAAATTCGCGGCGCTCGTAGGGCAGCAGAATACGGATCTGGTCCAGCGGCTTGACGCGGTAGTTGTTCTTGACAGGCTTGTCATTGACCAGCACATAACCGGCATCACAGGCCATCTGCACGCGGTTGCGCGATGTGGATTCCAGATGATCGGTCAGGTAACGGTCAATACGCAACAGGTCCTGTCCTTTGTCTACAGAAAGATGATAGTGTTCAAATAATTCCGGATCTTCCGCCATAACTACAGAGTATCTGTGGCAGCGGTTTCTTCTACTGGGAACTCCTCTACCTTGAGCAGTTCAAGATCTACGGTTAACGTGATATTCACCTCTGTACCCAAGGGCCATTCCGGAACGGAAGAATATTCGGGGTATTGGCGGGCCACACGGGCAGAGAGTGTGTCTGCCCCCGTTTGTACCGAGGCGTCATAACGGATAATGCCCACGTTAAGGCAGTGGTCGGTAATGATATCTTTAGCGGCTTCCAGACTTTTGCCTTTGAGAGAAGGAACGTAGGCCAGCGCGTGTTCCACGCTGACTCCCAGTTCCAGGTCAATGTCGCTGAAGGCGTCAATCTGGAGTCCCGAGGCAATATCGCGGCCTTTATAGCGTTGTGCCAGCACGTTGTTGGTGGCCATGTCGGGGCGGTAAGTGAGGCGGCCCAGTTGAAGGCCTCTGGAAGAAAGTACCGCCTTGGCCTGACGCAGTGAGAATCCCACCAGCGACGGCATTATCACTTGGCGTGGAGTTACGGAATTGATTGTCAGTTCAATGCGGCGGTTCTTCTTGACGTGTTGGCCGGCCGGGGGAACCTGACGGAAAATGGCGCCTTTGGGACTATCGGGTATATACAGGGAATCCGTCACCTCCAACCGCAGATGCAGCGGTTTGGCAACTTCATGTGCTTCTGAAAGAGAAAGTCCGGAGAAATCCGGAAGGATATAGTCTTGTTTATGGCGTGTGAAACGGGATAAGAAAATAAGTGTGCCTATAAAAAGCACACATAGAAAAATAAGAATCCATAGCAGATTCTTAAGTATGGGTCTATTTTCCAACACGCTTGACACGTATTAGAATTGCTCTTCGCTGGATACGGTTAATTTTTTACGACCGTGACGGCGGCGGGCTGCTAATACGCGACGTCCGTTGGGAGTGGACATACGCTCACGAAAACCGTGTTTGTTACGGCGTTTGCGTTGTGAAGGTTGAAAAGTGCGTTTCATATCTTATATCTTCTTTATTTGCCTTTTAAAGAGGTTGATTTGCTTCCTAAAATGGGAGTGCAAAGGTAGGAAGTTTGTTTGATTTCACAAATTTTTTTAGTGGTAAAGAAATCATCCCGTACTGCAGGGAATAACGAGGCAATGGAATACTCCTTAAACAGGTGCGGAGGAATGCGGCACAGGGCCGAGGCTTCCGCTATTTCCTGCGTCAGGTCGCCTCCCTTGAGGCAGAGGACGCACCCGTCTTTGGCCACGTAACGACGTATCCACGGCAGAAATTGCGCCAAGGTGGTGACGGCGCGCGACACAATGGTGTGGTAGCTCTCCGGGGGAAGGGACTCGGCCCGTGACACAACCGGGGTTACGTTGGTCAGCTGCAACTCGCTGCAGATCTCGGTGACCACTTTGATTTTCTTACCAATGGAGTCGCACAGCGTGAAACGGGCCTGCGGGAAGAGGATGGCCAGCGGCACGCCGGGGAAACCGCCGCCGGTTCCCACATCCAGTATGCGGTGCCCGGGGGCAAAGGGGTCTCCATTTACAAAGGCAAGGGCCAGCGAGTGGAGCACGTGGTGCACGTACAGAGAATCAATGTCTTTGCGGCTGATTACGTTGATGCAGGCGTTCCACTTTGCGTAGAGCGGTCCCAACAGGGCAAACTGCTCTTTCTGGGTGGGGGTCAGATGGGGAAAACAGTCGTATACAAGTTGTGCGCCCATATTATTCTTCTTCCAGGGAAATAATCTTGTTCAACTCGATTTTGGCGCGGTGCAGACGGGTTTTGACGGTGCCCACGGGAATCTGCAGTTTGGTGGCAATTTCTATATAGGCGTAATGTTGCATATAGCGCAGGAAGATGACCTCTCGGTACTCCGGCTTGAGCTGGTCAATGAGCGATTCCACGGTCTGCCGCTGCTGGTTGGCAATGAAGACTTCTTCCGGAGTCACGTCGGCCGTGTCCTGGGCTTCTTCCAGCCCTACAAAGTATTGCCGGTTCTTGCGGAAATAGTCAATGCACAAATTGTAGACTATGCTGTAGAGCCAGGTGGAAAAGGCAAATTTAGGGCTATAGTGCTTCAGGTTGCGGAATGCCTTGTCAAAACTCAGCAGCATAAGGTCTTCGGCCTCGGCCTGGTTGACAATTAGCTTGTTGATGAATGACTGCACGCGGTCTTTATGGCGTATCAGCAGGCGTGTGTAGGCTTCCTGCCGGTTTTGCAGGGCCAGTTCCACCAATGCTTTATCGTCTAAATTGTCCATTATTTTTTGCGTATAAAAGATGAGAGGAGCAAATACCAATGAATGGCCGGGGCGCAGACATCCCACAGCGGAGCGCTGTACCAGAGGCGGATTTCACGCAGGTTCCTCCGGTATCCCGAGTAGTGAATGCACAGCATGGTCCAGCGGAGCAGCAACACCGCGGTCAGCACGCCCAGAGAGGGAAGCAGGGTCAGGGAAAAGCCGTAGCGCAGCAGCAGGTATAGGGTGAATGCCCAGCAAAGGTAAAATAATCCCACAAGTGTCTTGTGTGCGGTCAAAAAAGCATAGCGCCAGCCCTTGATCAGCGAAAGGGTATGCATCTGGCGGCGGCGCCACTGGTTCCATTCTTGAGAGCGGATGCGGCGTATGGTCATGAGCGTACCCTGCGGGTGCGTGCAAACCGTAGTGTTGGCCGAGGTGATGATATGCCCCATCAGGGCCTGTCCGTACAGATGACGGTCGGTGAGCCGGGAATCAAACCCGTGCACGTCAAAAAAAAGGCTTCGTTGAAATACGGCGGGCGAACCATTGCCCGCATAGGCCAGCCCCTTGCGGGCCATACTATAAAAGTGAAGGTCCTGTTCAAGCAGGTCGTTCCGGATAAAATGACTGCTGGAGCGATACGCGGCGTGTCCCAGCATAACCCGTGTGGCGGGCTTCTGAGGAAAACCTTCCATAAACGATTTGAGCCAGAACTTGCCCGTGGGCATGCAATCCGGGCGCATCAGCAGTACATATTCCAGAGCGGCGGCCCTTATGCCCACTCCCAGCGCCATGGAACTGTCTTGTCCGAATTTGAGGTCAGCGTTGAGTTTTCTAATGACAAGATTGGGGTATTTCTGGGCCAGGGGGGCCATAAGAATATCGGTATCGTCTTCCGAATTTTTGTCTACCACCACCACTTCATACGGGGCGTCGTATTCTTGTTCCAGCAATAATGGCAAGAGTTGGGACAGCCGGTCGTATTCGTTGCGGACACAAAGCAGAATGGAAACAGGTTTGTATTCCGGAGTTCCTTGTGCCCGGCGTTTCTTTTTGGGGAAAGCCAGGCGGGTATAGGCCAGCATATACCATAACGTGGTGCATAAAAACAATCCGACACATGCCAGGCACCACAGTGGTTCGGAAAAAATCGCAAAAAAATCAGTAAGGGTCATTGTGTAAAAATTAATGGGCTTCTAACCAGTTGTTGCCAAAAGCGGCTCCGACGGTAAGCGGCACGGAAAGTGATACGGCGTGTTCCATACGGTCAATCACCAGTTGCTTCAGTTGTTCTTTTTCGGGCAGGTATACATCAAACACCAGTTCGTCGTGCACCTGAAGCAGCATCCGACTGCGCAGGCCCAAACGCGTGATGTCTTCCTGTATGCGTACCATGGCAATTTTAATGATATCGGCCGCAGTGCCCTGTATGGGGGCGTTGATTGCGTTGCGCTCGGCCAGGGCGCGGACCGTGGCGTTGGAAGAGTTTATGTCGGGCGCGTAGCGCTTGCGGTGGAAAAGGGTTTCCACGTAGCCTTGCGTGCGGGCCTGCTCTATGATGTGGTCCAAGTAGGCTTTGACTTTGGGATACCCTGCATAGTAATCTTCAATCAACTGTTTGGACTCGGCCCGTGAAATACGCAATCGCGAGGCCAGTCCAAAAGCCGAGATGCCGTATAGAATGCCGAAGTTGGCGGTTTTGGCCCGGCTGCGTTGTTGGGGTGTCACCTCTTCCGGGGCACATTTGAAAATTTTGGCGGCCGTGGCGGCGTGAATGTCCTGGCCCTTGTTGAACGCTTCAATAAAGTGATTGTCCCCGCTCATATGAGCCATAAGGCGCAACTCAATCTGCGAGTAGTCGGCACTGAAAAGGATGTAGTCGCTGTTGCGGGCCACAAAGGCTTTACGCAGTTCCCGACCCCGTTCTTCACGTATGGGAATGTTTTGCAGGTTGGGCTTCTGAGAACTCAGGCGGCCGGTAGCCGTTACGGTCTGGTTGTACGTGGTGTGCACCCGTCCGGTCTGCGGGTTGACCCATTCGGGGAAAGGATCTATATAGGTACCCAGTAGTTTTTTGAGCGAGCGAAATTCCAGTATGAGCGGTACAATGGGGTGTTTGTCTATGAGTTCTGTCAGGGTTTCCTCGTCCGTGGAATACGCTTTTTTCCCTTTGCGGTTTTTGTCTATCTGCAATTTGTCAAACAGAATGACGCCCAACTGTTTGGGTGAGGATACGTTAAGGGCCGGGTCGGTGGCATAGTCGCGGACCTGCTGTTCTATCTGCTTGGCTTCTGCACGTAATAGGTCTCCGTAGGCTTTCAGCAGGTCAAGGTCCACGCGGATGCCTTCCTGCTCCATGCGGGCCAGCACTTCCATAAGAGGCATTTCCACTTGCAGGTATAGTTTTTCCATTCCCTCTTGTTCCAGACATTTTTGCAGCACGGGACGCAATCTGAGGGAAATGCGGGCTTCTTCAAAATGAGGTAGCAGGGCTGTCAGCAGGGTCGGGGCGGTAGCCTGGGCTTCCGAGTCAAACAGGGAGGGCTCTTTCCTATCGGCCCCGGGAGCCATATAGTTGAGGTACTGGAAAGCCAGCGCCTCCGGCGTGTGGCCACGTTCCGGATTGAGCAGGTAATGCATCAGGGCGGCGTCCCACAGAGGGCCTTTGAGTGTTATCTGCTGTTTAAAAAGAATCAGTATCAAATCCTTGAGGTTGAAACCGCATTTGCTTATTTGAGAGTCTTCCAGCAGAGATTTCCATACGGTGGGGACACCACTGTAGAGCGAGTCTTCTACCTTGACGGCCAGTAGGTTATGTGATGGAAGGTAGCTCAGGCCCATAGTACCGGTGCGGTGGGCGGCTGCGGCTACAGCGTCCGGGACAGAGACGTCGGTGATTTCAGTAAAGCGGGTGATGGGGGCAAAAACGGGGGCTTCTTCCGGATAAAGTGGACAGGCGGCCGGCGTACCGCATTTGAAAAGTTCTTCCAACCGGGGCAACATACGCATAAGCGACTGGAATTCATATTCTTTGAACAATTCTTTGAGCGCATCCAGGTTGGCACACTGCACGCGGCAGTCCTCGGGATTCCACGGCAGGTCCAGCGACGTGCGGATGGTCACCAGATCTTTGGACAACAGCAATTGTTCCCTGCCTTCCGTAAAGCGCTCACGCATTTTGACAGAGAGCAGGTTGAGGTGTTCCAGAATGTTCTCTACCGACCCAAACTGGCCCACCAGTTTTTTGGCTCCCACTTCTCCCACGCCGCGCACTCCCGGCACGTTGTCAGACGAGTCTCCCCAAATGGCCAGAATATCAATGACCTGTTTGGGCTCGTGAATCTCGTAGCGGCGGCATATGTCGTTGACATCCAGAATGTCCCAGCCTTCTCCCTGGGAGTGGGGCTTGTACATTTTGACGTTGGGGGTAACCAATTGTCCGTAATCTTTGTCGGGGGTCACCATATATACTTCAAAACCGTCTTCCTCGGCCCGTTTGGACAGGGTGCCTATGACGTCGTCGGCTTCCACGGCTTGCATAATGATAATGGGAATACCGCAGGCGGTAAGTATCTGCTGAATTACGGGTATGGAGTCTTTGATTACTTGCGGGGTGGGAGGGCGGTTGGCCTTGTAGACCGGATACATGGTGTGGCGGAAATTTTTGCCGCCGGGGTCAAAGGCCACAAACAGGTGTGAGGGCCGTTCTTTGAGCAACAAGTCAAACAGTGACTTGCAGAATCCGAATATGGTCCCGGTGTCTACTCCCTTTGAGTTGGATACGGGCCGATTGATAAACGCGTAATAGGCGCGATAGACCAGCGCGTGGCCGTCTATCATGAAGATGCGATTCCGGGCTTGGGTGTCTGCGTTCATTATCTGATCCATTCGGCGTAAGAGGTGGGCGTTTCGTACAGGCGGACGCTGTACAGGCTGTCTGCGGGCAATACGGGAGCCAGAATGCTGGCTATGTAACACACCAGTTGTTCGCAAGTGGGTTGGAAGTCCAAGATACAGACGTTGTCGTATGTTTGGGCCAGTTCTTGCGCCAGCGGGGCATCTTTGCGCAACAGCAACGCGTGGTCAAAACGGTCCAGAATATGCTTCTGCACCAGGGCCTTCAAGTCGGTGAAATCCAGAATCATTCCGTTTTTGGGGTCCTCTTCGCGCGAGGAGGGGGTACCGGTAAGGGTTATGAGCAGTTTGTAGGAGTGGCCGTGGATATGGCGGCACTTTCCGTTATATCCCATTAGGGCGTGAGCGCCTTCAAAACGGAATACTTTGGTTATACGTAGCCCTGACATGTTTTGCGATGTATTTTATTAATCTACAAATGTAACAAAAATCCACCGTTGTCGTTTAAAAGTTATAAACTGTGCTTATTCCAGAATCGTTTGCTAAATATTCAGCATTTATTTTGCAAGAATCGTTAAGAAATGTTAGGTTTGCGGTGTAAAAACATTACAAACATGAATCACGAATATTTGAATTCAATTGTATCTGAGAACGCTAAACATATGAAGCGTTCTGCCATCAGAGATTTGCTCAAGATGGTGAACCGCAAGGACGTCATTTCTTTTGGCGGCGGTTTTCCGGATCCTAATGCATTTCCTATAGAAGATCTTAAAGATATTGTGGCCGAAGTTTTGAATGAAAACGCCGCTAAAGCGCTCCAGTACGGAGAAACCTTGGGTGTAAAGGCATTGCGTGAAGCGCTGGCCGCCCGTTACCGCGCCCAGGGTCTTGATGTTACCTATGAGAACTTCATTATCAGCACTTCTTCTCAGCAGGCATTGGATATGGTGTCCAACCTGCTGTTGAACCCCGGAGATACCGTTATCTGCGGTCTTCCTTCCTATCTGGGTGCCTTGCAGGCATTCTACGCGCATCAGGCCAGCCCTGTGGGCGTGCCTCGTGATGAGGAATTGCGTTCGGTGGTCGGTGCCTTGGTGGCTGCCGGGAAAAAGCCCAAATTCATCTATGCCATTCCGGATTTCCAAAACCCGTCCGGCGTGACAATGGATATGGCAAAACGCCTGAACGTGTTGGAGGTGGCCAAACAGTATGATTTGATTATCATAGAAGATACCCCGTACCGGGAAGTTCGCTTCAGCGGGGAACCCATGCCGTTGATTTATTCCATGGACAAGGACGAACGCACGGTGTTGCTGGGTACATTTTCCAAGACTTTTGTCCCCGGCTTCCGCTTGGGTTGGGTTATGGCACCCAAGCCGTTCATAGACCGTCTGGAAGTGGTGAAACAGTCCGTAGACCTGTGCGCTCCCGTATTTGACCAGTACATTGCCGCCAAATATATGGAACGGGGACTGTTTGACAAGAACGTGGAGAAAATAAAAGCCAATTACCATCACAAGAAGGACAATATGATTGCCGCTTTTGAAAAATATATGCCGGAAGGAGTTACCTGGACCAATCCCGAAGGCGGCCTGTTCTTGTTTGTAACTTTGCCGGAAGGCTATGACGCTACCGAGCTGTTCAAACTGGCTATAGAAGAAGACGTGGCTTTTGTGATTGGCGAGGCGTTCCACTGCGACGGGTCCGGAAAGAACACCCTGCGCATCAACTTCTCCTTTACTGAAGAGAGCCTTGCCACGGAAGGCGTACGCCGTCTGGCTTCCGCTATCAGAAAAATGATGGAAATGAAAAAGAACGTTTAGGCGGTTGCCTAAGTCGTATCTCTCCAATATTTGATGTTTTCCCCGGCCGTGAGGTCGGGGTTTTCTTTTTACAGGCGTTCCAATGAAGCCAGGACGCCCTGCCGTTCCAGCGCGGCGGGCGTGCCCGTATGGAAGGTGCGGTCGGCGCAGAGTACCCAGAGTTGGTGACAGTGGCGGCAGGCCAGCGAAAGATCGTGTGTGGAAAGGATAATGATTTTGCCGTCTTCATTGGCCAGCTGTTGCAACAAAAGCCCGGTGGCGTGCTTGTTGGCTATGTCCAGAAAGGCGGTGGGCTCGTCCAGCAGGATGGCCGGCGTGTGTTGTACCAGAGCTCTTGCTATGGCGGCCCGCTGGAATTCCCCGTCGGACAGCGTGCTACAGTCTCTGGCGGCCAGATGCGTGATGCCGGTGCGCCGGAGGACGGCGGCAATATCTTCTTTTCCCTGTGCATCTTCAATGCCCAGCCAGTTGGTGTAGCGGTACCGCCCGGTGGCCACCATATCTTCCACCCGCAGCAGCGGGACGCGAACGGCCTGTGAGGGAACAAACGCACAGCGAGGCATTTCAAGGACGCCGGCCTTAGGAGGCAGCAACCCCGCCAGAGTACGTAGCAGGGTGGATTTTCCAATCCCGTTGGGTCCCAGCAGCCCCACCAGTGTACCGGTTTCCACGCTGGCGCTCAAGTGTGTAAACAAGGCCTGATTCCTTGCATAGCCAATGGCCAGGTCTTCCATTTTCATAGCTGCAGGTTCCGGTTTTTGAGCAGTACATAGATAATGACCGGTACCCCCAGCAGGGCGGCCACGGTATTGATGGGCAACACGCTGGTGGTGCCGGGGAGTTGGGATACGGTATCGGCCAGAAGCATCAGCGCGGCTCCGGCCAGGGCGGAAAGCGGCAGCAGGCTCCGGTGGTTGGCGTTGCCGGTGCTCATCCGCACAATATGCGGTACGGCAATGCCAATAAAACCTATGGGACCGCAAAAAGCGGTGATGCTGCCCGCCAGAAGTGTGGTTGACACAAAGATGCGGTTGCGTATACGTTTGGGTTTGAGTCCCAATGAGCGCGCGTAGGACGAACCCATTAGCAATACGTTGAGGTCTTTGATGTTGTAAAACGCCAGTCCCAACCCGGCAACGCACAGGGCCGCCATAAGGACCAGACGGCTGCCCGTCACGTTGGTGAAACTGCCCATTGTCCATAAAACATACACCTTAAGTGCCTGAGCATTAGAAAAATATTGCATTAGGCCAATGAGGGCACTGCCGGCCGAGCCAATCATCACGCCTAATACCAGAATGGAAAGGTTGCTGCGCATGCGTTGGGCGCCGGCCATCACCAGTAGCGTAACTGCCAGGGCGCCCAGCAGGGCTCCGGCCGCCATTCCCATATCAGATAAAGCGGACCCCGCAAGACCGCCCCCCATGACAGAGAGGGCAACCCCCAGTCCGGCGCCCGAACTGATTCCCAACACGTAAGGGTCGGCCAGCGGGTTGCGGAACAGCGTCTGCATCTGCACCCCGCAGACAGACAAGGCCGCCCCGGCAAGCAGGGCTGTGCAGGCTTTAGGAAGGCGGAACGTCCATACAATCTGCCTCACATAAGCCGGCACCTCATGGGCCGAGACCCCTCCCCATAAGGCCTTCCAAACCTGTACAAAAGGCAGGCTGACCGAGCCCAAAAAAATATCTGTGGCCAGAAATGTCAGAAAGACAAACAGAAAGAAGTACAGGGTCAGTTTTAAACGTTTCATAACTTTGGGCGTCAAAAGCAAAATTACAAAAATAAATTACCTTTGTATGTCATGAGGAAAATTGCCCTTCTTTTCACACTCACGCTGCTTTCGTCCGCAGTGTATGCACAGGAAAACAATACACAAGACTACAGCGCTTTAGAGGCCATTACCGATTTTTCGGGGGACGTGGCATTTCCCAAGGCGGCCATTGATACCGTAGACACCAAAGACAAATTCACCAAAATTATTTTATTCAACGACCATACCTGGGAACTCTGGGACTTGGGCAAGCCGGTCATTAACGAGGAGGATTTCTACGAAAATTGGGATACTGATAAAATTCACGCCTATAAAGAAGTGGATCTCAAATACCTTCCGGATGAAATAGACCTTATGCTGGTGGATTCGCTGCACGCCTACGCCGCCCCCATTACCGGAAAGGTGCGTTCCAAATATGCGTTCCGTGGGTCGCGTGAACATAAGGGCACCGATATTCCGCTGCATTCGGGTGATACCATAAGGGCTGCCTTTGACGGGGTGGTGCGCGTGGTGGAATTTACCCGCAACACGGGTGGCTACGGCAACTTGTTGGTGTTGCGTCATCCCAACGGTCTGGAAACCTATTACGGCCATTTGTCCAAACATCTGGTGGAAACGGGTGAAATGGTTAATGCCGGAGAGGTCATTGGTCTGGGCGGCAGTACAGGCCGCAGTACCGGTCCGCACCTGCATTTTGAAACCCGCTATATGGGCAAACCGTTTGACCCGGAACGCGTCATTGATTTTGAAACGGGTACCCTGCGCGATTCGCTGCTGACCCTGCACAAAGATTACTTCAGTATCTATTCCCATTACGGACAGACCGATGCGGAATCCGTGGCAGCGGCCGGCCGCATCACGCACACCATCAAGTCCGGTGACACTTTGGGCCGTCTGGCCATCAAATACGGCACGACCGTACGCAATATCTGTTCTTTGAACGGCATTACCAGCAAGACACTGTTGCGGGTGGGACGCCGTCTGATTGTGCGGTAATTGACAATACCGCTCTCCGTCATTACATGAGGTGATTGGCGATACGGGCCGCCACGCACTCTTCCAGCAACTGCGCGGCACGGGCCATAGACTCTTCCGTAGTCATTCCCGGGTTTTGGCAACTGTAGCAGGCGTCTATGCCGGCGGGCGGATTCTTCTGAACAGCGGCTTCCACACTCCCGCAAAACGCTATGACCGGTTTTCCGTATTTTTTGGCGCGGGCCGACACTCCGGCCGGAGCTTTCCCTTGGGTGGTCTGGCTGTCCATACGGCCTTCACCGGTAACCACCAGGTCGGCGGCGCGCAGGGCGGTGTTAAAATCCAACGCGTCCATAATCAAGTCAATGCCCGATTCCAACCGCCCGTTAAGAAATTGAACAAAGGCGTATCCCAATCCTCCGGCCGCTCCGGCCCCTTCTGCCGTGCGCAAGTCCTGTCCACAGGCAGTAGCCGCTACGTCCGCAAAATGCGACAGCGCGCCGTCCAGTAGCGGAATGTCCGTGGCCGTGGCCCCTTTCTGCGGACCGAATACAGCCGAGGCTCCCAGCGGTCCGCACAGCGGATTGCGCACGTCACAAGCCACGCGGAACATCACACCGGCGGTAAGTTGCCTTGCCGGGCCGGGATCCAGAGAAGCTACCCGTGGCAGGTCTTTCGCCGTAAGCACCGGCCCCATCGGGTTATTGGCCGAGTCAAAGCACCGTACCCCCAGGGCGCTGAGCATTCCCGCCCCGCCGTCGTTTGTGGCACTGCCTCCCAGTCCCACCACAAACCGCCGCGCCCCGTCTGCCAGGGCACAACGGATGAGTTCCCCTACGCCATACGTGGTGGTGTGCAGCGGGTTGCGCTGTTGGGGAGGCAACCGCAGCAGGCCGTTGGCCTGCGCGGCTTCAATCACGGCCAGCGGACCGTCGGGTTGTGGCAGCAGGGCGTAGGCCGCCTCGACCGGAGAGCCGTCGGGGCCGGTGATACGGGTGGAGCGCAACCATTGAGGATGGCCTTGCGTGAGGGCGTCCAGAGTACCTTCCCCGCCGTCGGCCAGAGGCATCACCTGTAGGCGGGGTGGCGGCAGGTGGTGGAGCTGGCAGGCGCGTTGTATGCCTCGGCAAATGGCACGGGCCGCTTCAAGGGAAGTAAGACTGCCTTTGAAGGAATCGGTTGCCAGAAGAATTTGCATGGGATTATTGTCCGGGGTTCTCCGGAGTAACTTCCGTGTAGGAGGTGTATTTTTTGCGGAGGCGTCCTTCGCAGATGGCCTGGATTATTTCCAGCACGGCGTACAGCAGGCAGATGATGCCGGCAAAGACAGTGAGGGTGAGGGCGGTCTCAAAGGGGTTGCTCAGGATGACAATGGACAGGACAAAGACCAGAACGGGGGCGGCGTATAGGTACCAAGGGAGCGCGTTGGCCACGGACCGGCGGAATTGTACCAGGGCCATGAACTGCATTACCGAGGCCAGGGCCAGGATAAGGCCTACCAGTACCCAGATGAGCGAGGCAAAGAAGGCTGGAAAAATAAAAAGTACCACGGCAAAGATGACGTTGACAAAGGAATTGAGCAGCAGCAGGCGTTGCAGGCCGCGGTCGGCCCGGTCGTGGCGTCTGTCGCGTTCCGCTTCGCGACCGCTTTTCCAGGAAAAATAGAGAGAAAACAGGCCGCTGAAGAGGAATATAATGGCTATAAGGCGTACCAGTACGTTGAGGCTGTTTTGGGGGTCTATGAGCAGCAAAATGCCCAGGGCAAGGCCCAGAAGGGCGCGGTATATGCCGTAACGGATGGGGGATGAGTTCATAAATATTTGTATTGCGTTCAGCCTATAAAGTTAGTTAAATAATGTACATTTGTTGCAGTCAAACATAGGTAAAACACAAAGCAATGAAAATCAAACGTGATACTCTTAATATTCTGGCTGCCGCACTGTTATTGTCGCTGACCGCCTGTAATTTCGGAAACAAAAAATCAGAAAGCGCTCAGCAGGTGGCGGGGGAAGACCCTGTGGCTGCAACGGCCGAGGAAGCGCCGGTGGCCGACGAACGCGGTTACATCGTAAAAGTGGGCGACCCGCTCCCCGATTTTACGGTACTTTACGGGCCCGACAAGGAGGTGCCTGTTTCCAACTACAAAGGCAAGGTCATAATGCTTCAGTTTACCGCTTCGTGGTGCGGGGTGTGCCGCAAGGAAATGCCTTTCATTGAAAGCGATATTTGGCAGAAACACAAGGATAATGAAGATTTTTTACTTTTGGGCATTGACCTGAAGGAAGATATGCATACGGTAGAAGGGTTTGCCAAATCCATACCGGTGACCTATCCCATCACCCTGGACCCCGATGGGGAACGTTTTGCGCTTTTCTGCGGTCCGGACGCCGGAGTGACCCGCAATATCATTGTGGACCGGGACGGCAAGATGGTGATGTTGACTCGTTTATATGAAGAAGAGGAGTTTGCGCAGATGTGCAAACTGATAGATTCGCTACTTATTAAATAGGCGCTATCTTTGATAATGGGGCATATCTTCGGGTATGACCATTGAAATTTCTACCAGACCCGCCACGGTGCCGTCTTCAGTGCGCCAGGGAGTCTGGTAGATCATTTTACGGACTCCGTTCTTTTGTATGGTGTAGGCATTGCTTTGGCCGGTACGCAATATATCCTGGATCTTTTTCCACGAACGGGAGTTGTGGCAGTCCTTCAGATTTTTGCCAATGAGATTTCCGTGGGCGGCAAAGGTCTCTTTGGCTTTATTATTCATGTAAAACACGTTGCATTGGGCGTCGCATACGGTGACGGCGCAGTTGAGCTCTTGGGCCCAGTCTGAGAGAGGTGAGATCATAGGGGTTGGGTAGATTTTGAAAAGTAATTGTGCAGAGTGTCCAGCAGCAGGCGGTTGCTGCGGTCGTTGAGGCGGGGGATACTTTGGTCTAACAGACGCAGGGTTTGCGAACATTCTCCGCAGATATCGGCGCCAATAAGAGTATGTCCGGAAAGGATGACAGGCAGCAGGGCCCTGAGCTGGTCCAGCGTCATGGAACCGTTGTCCCAGTCGGTGACTGCCTCTTCCGTGTCCAGCACGTCTTTGTCTATGGACAGGTAGACCGGGCCGGTGACGTGCAGTCGGGCAAAGGAGGCCCAGATCTGTTGGTGTGGCAGGGAGGACTCGTTGTATACAGCCAGCCGGGGAAGGTAAGCGGGTTCTATTTGTGCTGTCAGGGTGTCTGCGGCTCCAATAAGGATGACTTTTTGAACATATTTATTGGTATCCAGCACGCTTTTGACCCAGCTGCCGCAGCTGAGCAAGTCTCCAAACAACGGCGGCTGCATGTCCGGATGATGGTCAAATACAACGAGCGTAAACGGAACCCGGATTTTGTCCGTCCAGATTTTGCTCATGTAATGGTAATTGCCCGAGTCGCAGAAGTGGATGCCGTGGGGACCGAACAGACGCAACCGGGAGCGGAGTATGCGCAAAGCGCGGGTGTCGCAGAAGTATTCCGATCCCGGAATACCCGTGCAGTCCACCCACACAAAACGCTTGTGTTTATAAAAAGATTCGTTTTTGTAGGCTCCTGTGAAATCGGTGATGACAAGCGCCCTCATGACGTGTGTTCACGCGTTACTTGACCGGGGCCGTCCACAGCCCGTGCAGGTTGCAGTAAGCGTAAACCGTGCCGGCCCCCTCGTATGAGAAAGAGGCCGACGGGTCTTGCTCGGCAAACAGTTCTTTTATGCGGACCTTGTCCAAGGAAACATAGGCTACAAATTGAATGTAGTGTTCCTTTTCCATTGGATGCGGAATTTCTCCGATTTTTACACGCACGCTGTAGTCGTCGTTGATGTTGACGCCTACCACCGGGGTGTGTTTGGGATTGTTTTCCGCATGGGGTTCCAGTTTGACCAGCGGTTCATCGCAGCAGGTCAGGTGGGCGCTGGCTTTGAATGAGGTCACTACAGCGCCACATTTGGGGCAGACATAAAATGCTATTTGCTTCATAATAAAAACGTTAATTTATTATTTATAAGTAGCGGTCTTTTCTTCCACAGTCTGACCACCCGAGTTGTATTTGACAATGAAGCCTTTGCAACCTTTGTCTTTGGCCAGGTCACCGGGAATGATGAAGGCGGCCATACCGTTGTACTCGTAAGTCCGGAAGTCTCCCTTCGCGTCGTGGCAGAAGGTGAGGATACAGTATCCGTCGTTCCATTCAATGGTAGGGTTGTAGCACAGATTGATCCAGTGGGCCTTTGTGCCGCTTCCGGTGTACTTGAATTGTATATTCAGGAACCGGGTGGCGTTCATTCCGTTGTCGGAAATCCAGACTTCCCGCAGGTCCACGTCGTCTTGCTGCAGGGTGTCCAGATTGCTGGTCACCATCATGTTTTTAGTAAGTACGTCGTCTATCTGCTGGATGTTGGCGTAGATATATTTATCTGAACGTTCCGGTGCCGGAGTCTCTTCTTCCGTGAAGTATACTATGACGCGTTGGCCGTCAACGGCTTTGTAGGGGGCAGCCACTATTTCCTGGGCGTTGGTGGGGATGATGCGGGTGCTGTCATCGCTTACAAAGAAGAAAGGTGTGGCTTCTCCTTGCAAAAAGGTGGTGGCGTATACGTATTGCAGGTCGGGATAGATCTCGTTGTCGCAAGAAACCGCAGAGGAAAGTAACAGGCCCATAAGGGCAAAAAAGAGGAAATGTTTACGTGTTTGCATTTTTACTGTTTTTAATGATTTAATGTCTGATATGTAAATGCACACCTCTTGCGTTTACTGCAAAGGTGGACAAAAACTTTTACATTCGGGCATTAATGATTGTATCATAATTTGAAGCAATAGTATCAATAAATATTTATGCAAAGAAGTAATTTTGTTTTATAACTATTTAACCCAAATTATCTAACGTTACGCTAATGGCTGTGGTAGGAAACAAACGTTCTATTTTCAGTCAACTTAATCCGCAACTCAAGCATAATACAGGCTGGTAAATTTATTCATATGAAAAAAATTATTCTTTCAATTTTTTGTCTCTTCTTGTGCCACTTTATGGAGGCACAAGAGATGGCTAACATAGGGAAAACCATAAAAGTGATTTCTCCCGAGGTTAGGGGAACCACCGTAACTTTCAGGTTAGAGGCCCCGGACGCCCGCAACGTGCAGGTAAACGGTACTATGAATCCTGAATATACTATTGTCAACGCACTGGGTGGCGAGGCACGTGCCTGCCGTCCCGTAGATATGGTCAGGAACAGCGAGGGAATATGGGAGTATACGTGCACTTGCGTTCCCAATTTTTATAACTACGTTTTTATTGTGGACGGCATTTCCATTTGTGACCCCGCCAATCCGTATCGTCAAAGAGACGGTTATGACTGGCTGAGCGCCTTCATTGTGGATGGGGAATATGCGGAAAACTACAGAGAGGCCAATCAGCGCGGCAATATTCACGAAATCTGGTATGAATCTCCGACTCTCAATATGGATAGAAGGATGATTGTCTATACTCCTTACGGATATGAAGACAACCCCGACAAACATTATCCCGTACTATATTTGATGCACGGCGGTATGAGAGACGAGGAACAATGGGCCGACCTGGGCCTGGTACGTCAGATTCTGGACAATAGAATTGAAAAAGGCGAGGCGGTACCCATGATTGTGGTAATGCCCAACTATCAGACCCCCTACGCCGCCGCCGACCATATTGAAGTACCCGGCTACCGGTTCAAAAGATCTACCCGGCCCAGCTTTGGTTCTAACTTTGTGCCGTCCATGAAAAACGACATCATTCCTTATGTTGACAGCCATTTCAGAACCATCCCCGACAAAGCGCACAGAGCGGTAGGCGGTTTCTCCATGGGGGGCAACACCTCTATCAACTGCATGCTGGAACTCCCCGAGTATTTTGATTATCTGTTCTCGGTTGGATTCGGTGCCCGTGAAAGCGAACAAATGGTTAAAAAATTTGAAAACCTGAAGAATGTGGGCTACAAGATTGTCTGGATAGGAATGGGTTATGATGACACCGGCTACGCCACCGGAGACACCATGCACCAGATTATGGCCAAACTGGGCATGCCTCACACCTTCTACGTAACCTTGGGCGGACACGCCTGGTATAATTCGCGTTATCACCTGAATGCAATTGCTCCTCTATTGTTTAAAGACGAAATAAGATAATATGAAACGTATATTTTTAGTATTGGCATTAAGTGCCGCCTGTCTGTCAATGAATGCCCAGGAAATGGCAAACATTGGCAAGACAATTAATGTGATTTCTCCGGAAGTCAATGGTAATAAGGTGACATTCAGATTAGAAGCACCCGATGCACGCAGCGTGCAGGTCAATGGTACCATGAATAAAGAATATACCATTGTCAACCAGTTTGGCGGTGAGGCCCGTGCCTGCCGTCCCGTGGATATGAAGAAAAACAGCGACGGGATATGGGAATATACCTGTACCTGCAAGCCCAATTTCTATAACTATGTATTTATCATTGACGGTATAGCCACCTGTGACCCCGCCAATCCGTATCGTCAAAGAGATGGCTATGACTGGCTGAGTGCTTTCATTGTAGACGGGGAATATTCCGCCAACTACAGAGAAGCCAACCATCGCGGCAACCTTCACAGAATCTGGTATGATTCCCCCACTCTTGAAATGAACAGAAGGATGGTAGTCTACACTCCTTACGGTTATGACGAAAACCCCGACAAACATTACCCCGTGCTCTATCTGTACCACGGCGGTATGAGAGATGAAGACCAGTGGGCCGACCTGGGTCTTGTCCGTCAGATTCTGGATAACAGAATTGAAAAAGGCGAGGCGGTTCCCATGATTGTGGTGATGCCCAATATCCAGACCGCTCTGGCGGCGGCCGAACATATTGAAGTTCCCGGTTACCGGTTTACAAGACAGACCAAACTTGGAGGTGCCAGAGGCGGGGATTTCATTGCTTCATTAAAAAATGACATCATTCCTTACATTGACAGCCATTTCAGAACCCTCCCCGACAAAGCGCACAGAGCCGTAGGTGGTTTCTCCATGGGTGGCGGTACCACCATCAACACCATCCTTAACCTGCCCGACATGTTTGATTACGCCATTCCCATGGCGGCCGGATCGGCCGACAACCCGCAGACGGTGGCCAGATGGGAAAACCTTAAAAAGGTTGGCTATAAACTGATTTATATTGGTATTGGAGATGATGATACAGGCTACAAAGGTGCCGAAACCATGCACAAAATGCTGAAGCGACTGGATATGCCCCACGTCTTTGCCGTAACTCCCGGCGGACACGCCTGGTATAACAGCCGTCACCACCTGAATGCAGCCCTTCCCCTGCTGTTCAGAGACTAAAACATCATACTCATACAAAGAAAAGAGGGAGACTGCAAAGTACAGTCCCCCTCTTTTTTATACAAGGAGCCCTATCCGCGCGGGGGTTGCTGCATTAGAGACGGCCGGGCCATTTGGCTCATCAACTTGTAAACGAAATAATCCCGGAAGTCAACCTCTGAACGGAATAAAAACCGTAGTCAACTATTAACCGGAATAACATAACCCGAGTCAACCTTATTCAGGAATAAACCGATTAAGATTTATTAGAAGAAAGGTAAATTCTGGAGAGAACCGGATGTGATATGAGCTGTGACGTTGACCTTAAGCAAAAACACAGGTTTTTTGTGCAAGGTCGGGGTCTTGAGAGGGTCACCTTGCCAAAATACCCGGCACTTTTTGGCAAGGTCTGTTTACAAACTTCCAGGCATATTTCGCAAACAACTATAATATAGATAATTACGTAAATGTACGGTTTTACGGAAGAAGTACCTTGCTAAAAAATGCAGGGTTTTTCAGCAAGGTCAGTACCTTTTGAGGGGGACCTTGCCAAAAAAACCTATGTTTTCCGGATAGGTACCTTCTTTTGTCCTTTTTTACATATAAACGGAGATAGGGATTTATACTATGGGTCCGGCCGTCTCCCGCCGGGAATAAGTGGCACGGGCTCCGGAGGGCCCGCCACTTATTTCCCGTCGAGGACGGCGGGGATTATATCACAATAAGCGTTCGTAGTAGATTTGTTCCACATTGTGATGTGTCGGTCAAAAGAGTTCAACCAAAACATCACCCCCGGGAAACAAACAATAAACACTTTTTGCAGCTTTAGATGTGTCGCTTGAAAGGGTTGAACCGAGACATCACACATAAAGAACACGGGACATTACTTCTCTAGGGGATGTAGGCACCCGAAAGACCTAAACTGTGCCGACATCCCTGCCATAAACACGGTTATGTTGATTTCCGGGGGGATGTAGGCACCTAAGAGGCTTAAACTGTGCCGACATCTCTGCCATAAACACGGTAATGTTGATTTCCGGGGGGATGTAAGCACCCAAGAGGCCTAAACTATGCCGACATCCCGGACCCTTTTCAGAAATCCAGTAAATGAGCCCTACCCGCACCGGCGGCAGCAGCCCCCGCGCAGCTGAAGGCGGCGGGAGTGTGAATT
>CAZKPB010000013.1:0-70850 GCA_964554535.1 uncultured Muribaculaceae bacterium
ATTTGGGTATGGTATACGGTATTGAGATTGACGCGCAGGACAACGTGACGGTCACCATGACTTTCACGGCACCTAACTGTCCCATGGCCGACGAGGTGCTGGAAGAGGCCCGTATAGCCGTGGCCGAGGTTCCCGGTGTGAAAAGTGCCCGGATCAATTTGACCTTTGAACCGCCTTGGAACCCGTCTATGATGAGTGAAGAAGCCCTGTTGGAAACGGGACTGTCCGGGATGGATATGGAAGGGTTTCCTTCAATGGACATATATTGATGCAGACGACCGGCGGTAGGCACACGGCTTATTTGCTGCTTGGCGGCAATCTGGGCGACCGTGCCGCGTGGTTGCAACGCGCGGTGGAGTGTCTGGGCCGCGTGGGCGCAGTGACAAAAGCCTCGGCCGTGCAGGAAACGGAGCCCTGGGGGTTTGACCACCCGGTGCCCGAGTTTCTGAATCAGGTGGTATGTCTTGAGACCTCACTTGACCCGGAAGCGTTGCTGCAGGAGTGTCTCCGGATAGAAAGGGAACTGGGAAGGGAGCGGCCGCAGGACGGCGGGTACGCCTCACGAAATATAGATATTGATATTTTGCTTTACGATACGCTCCGCCGGAATTCTCCCACGCTGGTGCTGCCGCACCCGCGTCTGAAAGAACGGCCGTTTGCGCTGGAATTATTGGCGCAGGTGCTGCCGTAATAGAAAATTATCACGTACATTTGAAAGATTATTTGTTTACAAAATGACACAAGACGAACTTTTTAAAAACATTATTTCGCATTGCAAGGAATACGGATTTATTTTCCCCTCAAGCGATATTTACGATGGCCTGAGTGCTGTGTATGATTATGGCCAGAACGGGTCTGAATTGAAGAATAACATTAAAAAATACTGGTGGGACGCTATGGTGCGGATGCACGAGAATATCGTGGGCATAGATGCCGCCATTTTCATGCACCCCAGGGTATGGGAAGCCAGCGGTCACGTGGGAGCCTTCAATGACCCGCTGATTGACAATAAAGATTCCAAGAAACGTTACAGGGCCGACGTCTTGCTTGAAGATTATCTGGCCAAACAGGATGAAAAAATAGAAAAAGAGGTGGCCAAGGGGCAGAAACGTTTTGGTGACGCTTTTGACCGCGAACAATTTCTGGCCACCAATCCCAACGTGTTACGTGTAAAAGTCAAACGGGACGAGGTGCACCAGCGTATGAAAGACGCGTTGAATGCTAATGATTTGGCGGCCCTGCGTCAACTGATTATAGACTGCGAGATAGCTTGCCCCATTTCCGGCACCAAAAACTGGACCGAGGTACGTCAGTTCAACCTGATGTTCAGCACCCAGTTGGGCAGTGTGAGTGAAGGCGCCTCTCAAGTATACCTGCGTCCTGAAACCGCTCAGGGGATTTTTGTGAATTTTCTGAATGTGCAGAAAAGCGGCCGCATGAAGATTCCTTTTGGCATTGCCCAGATAGGGAAAGCGTTCCGCAACGAGATTGTGGCCCGTCAGTTCATTTTCCGCATGCGCGAGTTTGAACAGATGGAAATGCAGTTTTTTGTACGTCCCGGAGAAGAAATGCAGTGGTACAATTACTGGAAGAGCCACCGCCTGAGTTGGCACAAGTCGCTGGGCCTGGGTGACGACAGATACCGTTTCCACGACCACGACAAACTGGCCCATTATGCCAACGCCGCCGCTGACATTGAATTTGCATTTCCCTTTGGATTCAAAGAACTGGAAGGGATTCACTCCCGTACCAATTACGACTTGAGCCGCCACGAAGAATTCAGCGGGCGCAAGATGCGTTACTTTGATGCCGAAACCAATGAGAATTACGTACCCTATGTAGTGGAAACCTCCATTGGTCTGGACCGTATGTTTTTGTCCGTACTTTCCAGTGCCTATACGGAAGAAGCGCTTGACGGCGGAGAGACCCGCGTGGTGCTCAAGATTCCGGCCGTGTTGGCTCCCGTGAAGATAGGAGTGTTGCCGTTGATAAAGAAAGACGGCCTTCCGGAGATGGCACACGATATTTTGAAAGACCTGCAACTGGAATACAATTGCCAATACGATGAAAAAGACAGCATCGGCAAACGTTATCGCCGTATGGACGCCATTGGTACTCCGTTCTGCCTGACGGTGGACCATCAGTCGGAAGACAATACGGTGACCCTGCGTGACCGGGACACTATGCAGCAGGAAAGGGTGGCCATTGCCGACCTGCGTGAGATGATGGACAAGAAGTTGAATATCCGTTACTGGTTGGAAAAGATAGAAAAATAGACACTTCTGACTGTGCGTAAAGTATTTATACTTTTGTATGTTGCCTATATGGCGGCTTGCGTGTACCTGATGTTCTCCAGGGCGGACACCTTGGAACAGATGCAGGGCTCTGGTACCATTATCAGGCTGAGCGAGGTCTGCAAAGTGAAACCGGACAAAATACTTCACGCCCTGTTGTTTATTCCCATAGTTCCGCTCACCTGGCTTGCGTTCCGTCCCCAATGGGCCGTCACCAAAGTAATGCTGTTGTGGGCAGGCGTGTTTTTTGGGCTGCTTACGGAAGGAATCCAGCATTACATTTCCTACCGTACGGGCGACTTAGCCGATGTGGCGGCCGATGTGGTGGGCAGTGTGCTGGGGATGCCGTTTATCTTGCTTTCCTATGTGTTTTACAAAAAAGGTAAACACGGAATCTGACACCATGATTAAACAACTGCAACACATTTTTTCCAAAAAACAACAATGTCGGTTGTGGGGATATGTGTTTCTGTTGTCGTTCGGAGCGTTGCTGGATACGGCGGCCACGGCACTCATGTATCCGCTGATGAAGGCGGTGGTGGGCGGAGAATATGTGCTGGCGGGTATCTTGTTTACGGGCCGCAAAATTGCCTGGCTGGCGCTGGCCATGGGTTTTATGTATGTGTCGCGCGGCATTTACAGGTATTTCATAAACAAAGGGATTTACACTTTCAAAGCGGTGGCCCAGACTTGTTTGACGGACCGTCTCTTCAGGGGATATTTGCACAGGCCTTATCTTTACCATCTTCACAAATCGGGAGCCGAGATCCAGCAAAGCGTAACGCAGGATGTGTCGTATACATTTGCTGCCGTAATGGGTTTGCTGCATATATTGTCCGAGTCGTTGACGGCCGTTTTGCTGATGATTTTGTTGTTGTGTATCAATCCCTTGTTGACGCTGCTGGCGGGAATACTTATAATCTCCGTGTTGCTTGTAGTCAATCAGATAATTGCCCGGCGGATAACAACAACCGGTGAGGTCGCGCGCATAAAATTTGTGCAGATGCTGCGTGGTATCCAGCAGGGATTGGGGGGACTTAAGAGTGTCAAGGCCAACCGCCGTGAAGATTTTTTTGCAGACAACTATGCGCGGCAGTATGAGGATTTTTCCATGGCAAACCGCAAGTACGCGCTATTGGCCCAGCTGCCCCGCCTAGCGGTGGAAACCGGTTGCATGGCCGGTTGTTTTGTGCTGGTGGCCGTTTTATTGTGGAAAGGTGTTCTTCTGGATTCGCTGTTGCCCTCCCTGGCCACCTTTGCCCTGGCAGCGGTACGGCTTATGCCGGCCGCCAACCGGGTGAACAGCGACATTACTCGGCTAAAATTTTCCAAACCCTATGTGCAGGCTGTCTACAGCGCGTTGCAGGAGACGGCGGGATTGGATGAAAAAATTTTTGGGAGCAAAGTTCCCTGCAACCCTGACGGCAAGGAGCCGGACTCTTTGCACGAAGCAGTAGAAGCCATTGACGTTTCCTTTCAGTATCCCGAACAGACGCAACTCTTGTTTTCTCATGTCAACTTGCGGATACCGGCGGGCAAGTCCGTCGCGCTTACGGGGCCGACCGGGATTGGAAAAACCACACTGGCCGACCTCTTTCTGGGATTACTTGTGCCCCGGAGCGGAGTCATTTTGGCGGATGGCCGCGATATCTCTCAAGAACCGCAGTGGTGGGCCCGGCGGGTGGGGTATGTGCCTCAGCAAATCTATTTAACGGAAGGCACGTTGAGGGACAACGTGGCGTTTGGAGTGCCTTCCGGGAGTGTGGAGGATGATTATATCTGGAAATGCCTGGAAGATGCCGGTGTAGCTTCTTTTGTGCGTACGCTTCCACAAGGGCTTGATACAAAGGTGGGAGAAAGGGGTATGCGTATATCCGGAGGGCAGCGGCAACGTATTGGTATAGCTCGCGCGCTCTACATCCGCCCGCAATTTCTGGTATTGGACGAGGCTACTTCTTCTTTGGATACGGATACCGAGCAGGTGGTTATGGAGGCTTTGACAAAACTTTCCGGCAAAATGACGTTGCTTGTCATTGCCCACCGCCAAACTACGGTGCAGAAATGTGACTATACCTATTCCTTGTCCAAATAAACCGTAACTTTGATAAGATATGAACGACATTATTTTATCCGGTTTACTAAACCTGTTTGCGCTGTTTGGCGCGTTATCCGGCATAGAAAGAGAAAAAGCTTCCGAAATCATCAGTACTTACCTCAGCCGGCATTTTGGAGTACGCATCCTGGACACCTACCTGGGTTTGTACAATGACCTTAGGGACTTGTACGACCAGATGCCTTCGCTGGACAAGGACAAAATCATTGCGGGAATATGTGAGGGCTTGCGCAAAAAAATTCTGGCCGAGGAACAAGCGCTGCTGTTGTTGCGGTTAATGGAATTTTCCGCAATGAACCCATCCCGGCTGTCAGACAACAAAGATTTGTTTGTGAAAGTAGGCCGGCAATTTGGGATGAATGAGGAAGAGGTGGGCCAATATATGACGTTTGTCACACAGGGAGAATCCGAGCGGGTGAAAGTCCTGACCCCCGAGGGGCTGGATGGAGAAATTCGGCTGCTGGAACTGCCCGGATTCAATAAAATGGTTTTCAGCTATCGCGGTAAAGATGTGGTGCTGATGAACGATGTGCCGGTACTCAGCGGGGCTTTTCAGGTGTGGCAACAGAGCGGCGTACTTAAAAGTTCGCGTTGTACCCCGCTGTATTTCAGCAGCGTCAAGGCTGCGTTTGGGCAGGGTGCCACCGGAGAAGTCATTGAATTTACCGGGCGCGACATTAACTTCAGGTTCCCCAACAGTGACAATGGGATGCACAATATGTCCTTTACCCTGCGTTCCGGCGAACTGGTAGCCATTATGGGAGGCGGAGGGGTGGGAAAATCTACACTGCTGAGGTTGCTCAACGGCAACATTGTCCCCCAAGAAGGTGAAATACTACTGAACGGTAACTCCATATACCACAGTGAAGTGCAGCAGTTGATAGGCTATGTGCCCAAAGATGAAATGCTGGTGGAAGAATTGACCGTATACCAGAATTTGTGGTACACGGCCCGTCTGTGTTTTGACGGAATGGGTGCGGCCGAGTTGGACCAAAGGGTGAATGACGTGTTGACGGACCTGGAATTGTCGGCGGTCAAAGAATTGAAAGTGGGGTCCGCGTTGAACAAGACCCTCAGTGAAGGGCAACGCAAACGGCTCAATATAGCGCTTGAACTGATTCGTCAACCCGCCGTGTTGTTTCTGGACGAGCCCACTTCCGGCCTCAGTTTTACTGACAGTGAAAAGGTGATTAACCTCCTCAAGGAACAGACTTATCGCGGGCGGCTGATTGTGGTGAGCATCCACCAGCCTTCTTCAGATATATACAAATTGTTTGATCGGCTGTGGCTTTTGGACAAAGGCGGATATCCGGTATATGACGGGAATCCCATAGAAGCCATTACGTATTTCAAGCGGGCGGTGCATTATGCCGACTCGGAGGCCAGTATATGCGCCCTATGCGGCAATGTGAACCCCGAGTTGGTGCTCCATATTATTGATGCCAAAGCGCTGAATGATAGCGGACAGCTTACGGAAGAACGGAAAGTGACCCCGCAACAGTGGCACCGACAGTATTTGGACAGCCGTCCCGGGCAACTTGCCGTGGAACCGCGTGGCGTACCTCCGTCACACCAAAAGAAACCTAATGCGTGGAAACAATTCGGAATTTTTCTGGAGCGGGATATCCGGACCAAACTTACCCATACTAAAAATTTGCTGATTGCCTTGCTGGAAGCCCCTGCGCTGGCGGTCATTGTAGCTTTTCTGACGCGTTATGCGCCGGAAACCGGTTATACTTTGTACGACAACAAGAACCTGGTGTCTTTCTTATTTATGGCGGTGATAGTGTGCCTTTTTATCGGGATAAATATCAGTGCGGAAGAAGTATTTAAAAACAAGGCCCTGCTTAAGCGGGAGCGTTTTTTGCGCCTCAGCCGCAGCAGTTATATCTGGTCCAAGATGCTATACTTGCTGGGTTTGTCGCTGGTGCAGACCCTGCTGTTTGTTTTGGTGGGAAACACCGTAATGGGGATTCACGTTCTGTATTAAAAAAGAGGGTGACCGGAAAGTCATCCTCTTTTTTGTGTTTTTATTGATGTCGAGGTGGCCCGACTCGAACGGGCGACCCCCTGCTCCCAAAGCAGGAACGCTAACCAACTGCGCTACACCTCGTCGTTAAAAAACAGGCGGCGCATTGCGCTGCCTGTCCCTTGGTACCCTTTGCTCTTTCTTGCTCTGGCGGTGAGAGGGGGATTCGAACCCCCGGTACCCTTGCGAGTACGTCAGTTTAGCAAACTGGTGGTTTCAGCCACTCACCCACCTCACCAAACCTTTTCGTAAGGGGAGTGCAAAGGTAATTATTTATTTTTATTTGGCAATGTTTTCACGCATATCGGTATCTGCCTGAATGTTTTTCATCCGGTAGTAATCCATTATGCCCAAATTACCGTGGCGAAAGGCTTCTGCCATAGCCAGGGGGATTTCGGCCTCGGCCAGAATCACTTTGGCGCGGGCTTCCTGAGCTTTGGCCTTGTTTTCCTGTTCCAGGGCCACAGCCATGGCGCGGCGTTCCTCGGCTCGGGCCTGAGCTATATTCTTGTCTGCATTGGCCTGGTCCATCTGCAGGACGGCGCCGATGTTCTTGCCCACGTCAATATCGGCAATGTCAATGGACAGAATTTCAAAGGCGGTTCCGGAGTCCAACCCTTTTTCCAGTACCACTCTAGAAATGTAGTCTGGGTTTTCCAACACGGATTTGTGGGAAGCCGCGGATCCGATACTGGATACAATACCTTCTCCCACGCGGGCCAGAACGGTTTCTTCGCCGGCACCTCCCACCAATTGTTTGATGTTGGCGCGGACGGTGACACGGGCCTTGGCTATCAACTGGATACCGTCTTTGGCCACGGCGGTGACGGGCGGCGTGTTGATTACTTTGGGGTTAACGGACATCTGTACGGCTTCAAACACATCACGGCCGGCCAGGTCAATGGCGGCGGCCATCTTGAAATCCAGAGAGATGTTGGCCTTGTCTGCAGAAATAAGGGCGTTCACCACTTTGGTGACATTCCCTTTGGCCAGATAATGCGCTTCCAGCGCGTTGGCGTCCAATGTGAGGCCGGCTTTTGTGCCGGTTACCATTGCCATTACAATAGTGCTGGGGGGAACTTTCCTCCAGCGCATAAGTACCAATTGCACCAAAGAGATGCGGACCCCTGAAATCAGGGCCTGGAACCAGAGGGTAACCGGGAAAAACCACAGGAGGATGAATAATCCTACAATTCCTACGGCAATCCACATTAGGGCTACAGCTGAACTTGTCATCATAATTTAAAAAGTTGTTAATTAATATCTGTTTATTATTCCACGGGCATCACCATAATGCGTAGACCGTCAATGGCGGTGACCTTTATGGGAGTTTTAGGCTGGATGAGGCCTTGGGCGGCATACACCGGGACGGTAGTGTTTCCAAAGCGGGCGTTACCCCCCGGACTCAGACGGGTAATGCTTACGCCTTCCATACCCACACTTACACCCAGGTCATCCGGTGAGGGAGTGGCCTTTTTGTCTATCTGTTGCTTGAGGGTGATTTTGCGCCACGTTTTGGAACGCAGGATAAAGAACACCAGGATGCCGCATACGGCCAACGCGGAAAAGAGTACAATAAATCCCACAAACATACCGTATTGAGTGAACGCCAGGGCAATGGCGCCAATAAAAGCAGCCAGGCCCAGCACACCGGCAATACCAAAGCCCGGAATGATGGTGAGTTCGGCCACCAATAACAACAGCCCGATGAGGATAAGAGTAATAATGAAAGCCATAATAATTAGTTTACGGGTTCAACGAATATTTGGGTAAAACCTTTTTGGCGCAACGCTTGTGCAATGTCTTCAGCCTGGGAAGTATCGGTGAAGGGGCCTATGTAGTATCGGGTCTCGGAATCGGAAACTTCCTTGTATATGTCTTTGGCGGTCAAAGTGCTGATTTCTTTTATGTATTCCGGCGAAAGATCCTTGTTGTCCAAAAAGATACGGCAGGCTTTGTCTGTCTCCGGGGCTGTCCTGTGTTCCGCTTCCCTCTTGCGGGCCGCCTGCACGGTAAGATTCTTGCGCTGATAGTAGGCTACTACAATTGCCGAGCCAAACCCTCGTTTTTTGACGACTGTCAGCGCTTTTGCGGTCTCATTGTATGTATCGAACTGGCCGGCATAATAGACGTAACGATTGCCTGCTTTCACTTCAAAAGCGGGGCAAAGTCCTTTAAGCTGGCGCAAAGAGGCTTTGGAAGCTACGGTAAACAGCTGGATGCGGTAATAAAGTCCAAGGGGTTCGTTTGCGTCCCAAGAAATCAGCTGGCTGGTTTCTTCTATGCGGAAAGTGAGGTTTACCGGAGGAATTTCAGGAACGGGCCGGTCAAACTGCTGGTGCTCCAGTGTGCCAAAGGATTGTTTTTGAGGAATAAATGTAAACGGAACGGTTTCTTCTGCACGAGCCTTGCCGGAGGTCGGAGTGATCAGGGGAGGCAGCACGCCGGTAGATAAAAAACGCGCTTCCACATCCCGGGCGGCTTCCTGAGCCGTACGCAGGGCTTCCTGCAGGTCCATCAGCACAAATTCGTCTTCCTCAATGGTACGGGCCATAGCCAGTTTGTCCTCGTCACGGGACAAGGCAAGATAGGTCTCCCTAAGTTGGCTCAGTTTAAGTTCCTGGGCGGACACTTTTTCCATCATCATCCGAACGGCATCCACCAGCTGAACGTAATGTTCCGTGGCCTGGAGCGTGGCGTCAATGGCTTTCTGATTTCCCGGGGCGTGTGACAGCGTGTCTTGCGGGGCTGCAGGAGCGGAAGGCGTGTCAAAGTTCAGTAAGGCCAGTTGCTGTATGGCCTCCACCGAAGCAGGGGCAATTTTGAGGGGAGCCGCCTCGTATTCCACGCAATATAGGGTCAGCGAGTCATTGAGGGATTCCCGGTCCGAGACAAAGCAGGCATAGGCCAGGTCGTCCGAGACCATAAACAGAAAATCATCAAAGGGAGAGGAGAAGGGAATGCCCAGATTCTGCGCCGGTCCCCAATCTTGTGTATCCGTGTTCCAGGAGCACATATACAGATTATAGCCTCCCAGCCCGTATTGACCGTCCGAGCAGAAGAACAACCGGGAGGCATCCCGGCTGAGAGTGGGGTACAACTCGTTTCCGTTGCTGTTTACCTGTGAACCCAGGCGTTGTGCGGGTTCCCACCGGGAAGAACTGTCCGCACTCCGGCGCACCGAATAAATATCCCAACCGCTTTGGCGCAAAGAATCTCTAGCGGCAAAGACCAGCAATGGCGTGTCTTCCCTGTAAAAGGCGGGGGAGGGCGCGGCTGCGTTGTCATTTACGGTGGCAAGCAATTCTGCGGGAGGCATAATCCATTGTCCGGAAGGACATTGGCTGAAATACAAATGAAAATCTTTCTTGGGGACGGCCCATTTTCCTTTCACTACGGGATTGGCCACATAGTTAAGCAGACTTAATCCGTTCTCGCACAAAATAATCCGTTGCGATGCCAGGGCGTTCAGCGAGGAATCTTGCGAGGCGGCCAGTGCCCGGGTGTATGCTTCTTGCGCCAGGGTGAAACGGTAGGATTTTCTAAGCGTCTCCCCTTCATCATAATATCTTATGGCCGTGCTGTTTTGCCCCCGCAAAGTCCCGCAAAGCAACAGCAGCCCTATACAGATGTGAATGTTTATTCGCGCGTGTTTGTTCATAGATTGAAGTTTCGCAAGCAGAACAACCTGCTTGGGTTACTGCAAGTATATTACATCTTGCAAGGTTTTGCAACCTTGCTTGGGATTGTTAGTTTACTTCGCTTCGCCGAAGCTCCTAAATTAGGTAAACTTTCGCATTTGTGAAAGTTAAACCATAAATGAGGCAAATGCGAATCACAAAGGTAATTATTTTAGGAATTTATATTACATTTGCACCCTATTTTACCTGACTTATAAAATTTAAAATAATTTATTCATGCAAAGTAAAGGAGCCATTCGTTTTGTGGCAATTATTATTGGGTTAGCCTGCTTGTACCAGTTGTCTTTCACCTGGGCAACCAGACATCAGGAGAAAAAAGCGGCCGACTACGCTGCCGAAGCGGTTGCCGCATACCAGAAATCTGCTGACTATGCAGCTGTTAACGACTTGGACAAGGCGTTTTTGTCCGACTCATTGTTGAACGCCAAAGAAAGTTATTACATTGATTCCATTACTCCGGAGAAAGTGTATCTTGGTTTCACCTACAAAGAAATTAAAGAGAAAGAAGTAAGTCTGGGTCTGGACCTCAAGGGAGGTATGAATGTAATGCTTGAGGTAAAACTGGAAAGTTTGATCCGCGCCTTATCGGATTACAGCCAGGACCCCGTGTTCAACCAAGCCATCCAGATTGCCAATCAGAATATGGTCAATGCGCGTGCCGAATATATCACGTTGTTTGCCGAGGCGTGGGATCAGGTAGCTCCTAACGACCGTCTGTCACGTATCTTCGGCACGTACGACATGCGTGACCGCATCAAGCCGGAAACCAGCAACGCGGAAGTGATCAACGTCATCCGTACGGAAGCCGAGTCGGCAATGGCCAACTCCTTTAACGTACTGCGTAACCGTATTGACCGTTTTGGCGTGACCCAGCCCAATATCCAGCGTCTGGGAACCAGCGGCCGTATCTTGATTGAACTGCCCGGTGTAAAGGAACCCGAACGCGTGCGCAAACTTTTGAAAGGTACCGCTTCTCTGGAATTCTGGGAAACGTATGAAAATTCCGAAATCTTCCCCGCCCTGGAAGAAGCCAACCGCATATTGGCCGAATACCTGGGTGCCATAGAAGAATCCGATACTACCGCAGTGGTTCCCGCAGAAGCGGCTGCCGACACCTCGGCCGAAGACGTGCTTGCCAAACTGGCCGAAGACCAGACCACAGATGCCTCTACGGAAGCCTATGCCAAACAGAACCCCTTGTTCAGCGTTTTGGCCCCGAGTCTTTACGACAACCAGTTGATGGCCGGTCCCTGCGTGGGGAGAGCTCACTACAGAGATACCGCCCGCATCAACGGTTATATGCATCTGCCGCAAGTACAGGCCGCGTTGCCTTCTGACCTGCGTTTGCTGTGGTCCGTAAAACCTTCTGAAGGAAGTGATGTATATTTTGATTTGGTAGCCATCAAGGCCAATACCCGTGACGGACGCGCTCCGTTGGACGGAGGTGTGGTAACCGACGCCACCAAGGAATACAATGATGCCTCGGGCGGTACCCCGTCTGTAGATATGGGTATGAACGCGGAAGGTGCCCGCACCTGGGCCCGAATGACGGCGGACAACATTGGCAAATGCATTGCCATTGTACTGGATGATATGGTATATTCCTATCCCCGCGTCAACAGTGAAATTTCCGGTGGCCGTTCTTCTATTACCGGTACCTTTACCGTGGAAGAAGCGGACGACTTGGCCAACGTTTTGAAATCCGGTAAACTTCCCGCACCTACCTCTATTGTACAGGAAAGTGTGGTGGGTCCTTCATTGGGTACCAAATCCATCCAGGCCGGTCTGTTCTCGTTTGTAATAGCCTTCCTTCTGGTGCTGGCCTATATGATTTTCTTCTACAGCCGTGCCGGTATTGTGGCTTCCATAGCCTTGATCTGCAACGTGCTGTTCCTGCTCGGCGCCCTGGTTTCCTTTGGTGCGGTACTCACCTTGCCGGGTATTGCCGGGATTGTACTTACCATGGGTATGGCGGTGGACGCCAACGTAATTATCTACGAACGAGTAAAGGAAGAGCTGGCAGCGGGCAAAGCGTTGAGGCTGGCCGTGGCGGACGGGTACAAAAATGCCTACTCGGCCATTATTGACGGTAACTTGACCACGTTGATCACCGGGGTTGTGCTGATGTTCTTCGGTTCGGGTCCGGTACAGGGTTTTGCCACCACGCTGGTAATCGGTATCATCACCTCTATGTTGACTTCCATCTTCATTACACGCCTGTTGTTTGAAAGACGTCTGGCCAAAAACAAAAACATCACCTTTGACAACGACCTTACCCGAGAATTCATGCGTCACACCCATTACGACTTTTTGGGTCACCGCAAAATGTATTACATCATCAGTACGGTGATTATTCTGATTGGTATCGCATCCATGTTCACCAAGGGCTTTACCTACGGGGTTGACTTCTCCGGTGGTAGAACGTATGTATTGCGTTTTGACCAGGAAGTGTCTCCCGAAGCCATCCGCAGCAGTGTGGAAGATGCCTTCCAGGGTGGGGTTGAAGTGAAAGAGTTTGGCGGAAACAGCCAGATGAAAGTCACCACCAAATACCTGATTGAAGATGAAAGTGCCGAGGCTGACGCCACGGTGGACAAGATGCTGTTCGATGCCGTAAAAGAATACTATGTGGCTCCGCTTACCTTGGATGATTTCCTTTCCACAATGAACAACCCCAACGGGGTAATCAGTTCGGAAAAGGTCGGACCTACCGTGGCCAGCGACATCAAACGTGACGCCGTGATTGCCATCATCCTTTCCTGTATTGCCATTTTCCTTTACATTGCTGCCCGTTTCCGCAACTGGACATGGGGCGTGGGCGGTCTGGTATCTCTGGTACACAACACCTTGTTTGTACTTTCCTTCTACTCGCTCTTTACCGGTCTGCTCCCCTTCACTCTGGACGTGGACCAGCAGTTTATTGCGGCGGTATTGACCATCATTGGGTATTCACTGAACGACTCTGTGGTTATCTTTGACCGTATCCGCGAATACCGCACACTGTATCCCAAACGCGATATGAGGGAAAATATGAACGAGGCCTTGAACTCCACCTTGTCCCGTACCGTGAATACATCGGCTACCACCTTGGTGGTATTGTTGGCCATTGCCATCTTTGGCGGTGAAGTCATCCGCGGTTTTGCCATGGCACTGGCTATTGGTGTGTGTGTGGCTCCTTACGCTTCATTGTTCATCTCCACTCCTGTTGTATACGATATGTGGAATAAAAATGTACGGAAAAAGATTGAGACCAAATAAGGTCAATATATTTCTTTAAAGAAAAGTGGGGGGCTAAACGTTTAGCTCCCCTTTTTCTTAAAATAAAAGAGTTCTATGAAAAAAATCGGAATCATTGGTCTGCTGTTGTGCTGCTCTTTGCTCTTGCAGGCCCAGAACGTCCCCACCGCACAACAAATTACGGAAATAACCCAAAAGGTCCAGGAATGGTGGCACGTGCCCGCCCTGGCGGTCACGGTGGTAAAAGACGGGGAAACGGTCTTTGCACAGGGATTCGGCAAATTGTCCGCCAAGGCCGATGCGCCCGCCGCTGACGAATACACCCTGTTTGTGAACGCGTCCACTTCAAAAGCCTTTACGGCGGCCCTGCTGGCCATAGCCGTAGAACGCGGCTATGTGCGCTGGACAGACCCGGTGGTGCAACACTTGCCCGATTTTCAACTGTACGACCCCTGGGTGACCCAAAATTTTCTGGTGCAGGATATTATGAATCACAAGGCGGGGTTTCAGGCACAGGCCCTGGACCAGATGCCGGCCTTTGGCTATGACCGCGATGACCTTTACCGGATGTTGCGCTTCATCAAACCCACCTACGGATTCCGTACCACCTACGCTTATTGTAATGCCACTTTTGTCATAGCGGCTAAAATCATTGAAAAATATTTTGGAATGACCTGGGAGGAAGCCGTGCGTGAGTATATTTTCAAACCTTTGGAAATGGACCATTCCACCACGGGGAAAGACCATTACTTTACGGCCTCCAATTTTGCGCACGGGTATAGCCTTTATAAAACCGACAGCGGCTTGAAACTCTCGCAGCGCAACGATCGGGAAGAAACCTACGACTGGTTGCAGGCCGTATCACCGGCCGCTTTTGTCATGTGCAATGCACACGATATGGGGCAGTGGATGCAAATGTGGCTCAATGGCGGCAAATACAAGGACAAACAAATACTCAGCAAGGAGAGCATAGAGTTTTTGTGGAAGCCTCAGACCATCTGTTCAGACGACAAAGACCGCGTGGTGTTGTATGCACAGGGTTGGCGCATTGAGCAGGGGGAACAGGGGAAACTGATCAACCATACAGGCCTTGCCGGCGGGTTTACCGCCTGGGTGGCATTGGTACCCGAGTACAATCTGGGAGTGAGCGTATTGGCCAACGAGGGCTCCACTACGTCAGTGGAACTGGCCCTGGGGCGTGCCGTCATTGATCTGTACCGAGGCGTGGCATCGGACTGGGTTACCACCACTTATGAAGAATATCTGGAACCCTTGTCCGACAGCGGCAGCCGCAAACTCAAAGAAACCCCGGCCGCTGCATTGGCGCCAAGTGCCTATACGGGTGCTTATTTCAAAGAAGTGTTCGGTCCGGTGGAAATATACTCCCGGGACGGTCAACTATGCATTAAAATGAAAGAAATAGACAGTCCGCTCAAGCATATCAACGGAAACACCTTCCGTTTTGACGCGCGCAGTGAAACCTTGGACCTGACTTTCCAAGTGAATGCGGCCACCGGCGCGGCAGACGCGTTTTCCATAGATTTTGGGGATGACCTGGGACTGTTTACTCGGTCGTATACGGAATATTCTTTTTAGAGAGCCAGTCCAGAAGGGCGGGGGTGATGTCTATGCGTGTGTTGCGTGACAACATAGTAACCGCCAGTTTGTGGGTGACATCCCTCAAGTGAAATTTGGGCGATATTTTGCCCGGGTTTTCACGCAATACGGTCAACAGTTCTTGCCTGAATTCGTCGGTTATGTCTTCCACACTCAAGGTCAGTGTAAGAAACCGCAGCTTGTCTTTTGCATTGGACAACAGGGCTATGTTTGTCAGCCGCATTTCTTTTTCTCTGGGACCGCTCTGCTTCTGTACCTTCTCCCGGTCTTTTCCAAATAAGGGGCGTTCCTGAATGATGCAGGTCAGCAGCACGGCCTCGCCGTTGTTAAGGTAAGGCATGGCCTTTTCATAGTCGGTGCCAAATAACGTGAATTTATGGGCGGCGGTATAATCTTCCACCGTCATGCTGCCCCATTTGCGTCCGCTTTTGGCAATGGCCGATGTGGTGGCGGTAACAAGCCCCGCAAGGGTAACGGTTATGGGCTGCAGTACTTCTTTGGGCTTGGAGGCCTCAAACAAGTCCAGCGCCTGCCTGATGGTGTGCGTGGAAAAGCGGTTTATTTCAAAACGGTAAATATCCAGGGGATGGGCCGACAAATAAATGCCCACCATTTCTTTTTCCTTTGAGAGGAAATCTTCTTTGGATTCGGTCACGGCCGGCGGAGGTACGGGACGGCTGGCAGGAGCCAGCGAGGCGTTACCGTCTCCGAAGATGTTGGCCGTGGTACGGTTGCGGTCTTCTTGCACCATGGCTCCGTAACGCAGCAGACTATCCAGGAACAGTCCTTCTTTGCCGTAAGGAATAAAATACTGATAGCGACGAATATCGGTAAAGGAATCCAGCGCCCCGGCGTAAATGAGGCTTTCCACCACTTTCCGGTTGCAGGTATTGGTGTTGAGGCGTTCCACAAAATCGTATACATCTTTGAAGGGTCCTTCTTCCCGCCGACTGGCTACAATGCTTTCCACAGCCCCGTAGCCCACCCCTTTGATTCCGGCCATGGCAAAACGGATGTCTCCGGTGGCATTGACCGTAAAATCGTGTTCGGATTCATTGACATCGGGCCCCAATACTTTGATGCCAATGCGTTTGCATTCGTCCATATATTTGGACACCTCGTCAATGTTATCCCGGTTCTTTGACAGGACGGCGGCCATAAACTCGGCCGGATAATTGGCTTTGAGGTAGGCCGTCTGGTAGCTGAGCATGGCATAGCAGGTGGCGTGCGACTTGTTGAAGGCATACTGGGCAAAGGCTTTCCAGTCATTCCAGATTTTGTCCAGTTTCTTTTTCTCATACCCTTTGGCGGCACCGCCCTCCAGAAATTTGGCCTGCATTTTTTCCATTACGGCTATCTGCTTCTTTCCCATTGCCTTGCGCAGGGTGTCGGCCTCGCCTTTGGAAAAGCCGGCTATTTCCTGGGAGAGTTGCATCACCTGTTCCTGGTATACCGTGACGCCGTAGGTGTCCTTAAGGTATTTCTCCATTACAGGCAGGTCGTAGGTGATTTCCTGACGGCCGTGCTTGCAGTCTACAAATTTGGGGATGTAGTCCATGGGCCCCGGGCGGTATAAAGCGGCCATGGCAATGATATCCTCTATACAGTTGGGACGCAGTTCGCGCAACCATTTGCGCATTCCGTCACTTTCAAACTGGAAGATGCCCATGGTGTCTCCGCGGGTAAACAACTGGTAGGTGGGCGCGTCATCCAGAGGCAGGGCATTGACATCCAAGTTCACACCGTGGTTTTCCTTGATGTTGGTTACCGCGCTTTTCAGGATGCTTAGGGTTTTCAGTCCCAAAAAGTCCATTTTGAGCATACCCACCTGTTCAATGAGGGATCCTTCATATTGGGATACCAGCATATCCTCTCCCGTTTCCTTGTCTTTGGCCGTGGAAAGGGGAATATGGTCCGTGAGGGGGTCAGGGCCAATGATGACGGCGCACGCATGCACGCCGGTGTTGCGTACGGAGCCTTCCAGTTTGCGGGCGTAGTCTATGGTGGAACTGACCAGGGTGTCGGAAGCATTCAGGGCGTCCTGCAACTCGGGAACGTATTTGAGTGAGTTGTCAATGGTGATTTTTTGCGGTTTGCCGTCTTTTTCCGGCAGGCGGTCCGGAATGAGTTTGGCCAGGCGGTCCGACTCGCTCAGCGGCAGCCGCTGGATGCGGGCCACGTCCTTTATGGCACTTTTGGCCGCCATGGTACCAAAGGTGACCACGTGCGACACATGGTCTTTGCCGTACTTCTGTTCCACGTATTGCAACACCTGGCCTCGGCCCTCATCGGCAAAGTCAATGTCAATATCCGGAAGCGAGACGCGGTCGGGGTTGAGGAAACGCTCAAAAAGCAATCCGTAGCGCAGGGGGTCCACCAGGGTGATGTCCAGACAATAGGCCACCACACTTCCCGCGGCCGAGCCTCGGCCCGGACCTACCCAGACGCCCATTTGGCGCGAGGCGTGGATAAAGTCGCGCACAATGAGGAAGTAGTCGGGGAAGCCCATTCTGGCAATGGTGCCCAGTTCAAAGTCTATGCGTTCCCGGACTTCCGCGGTGATTTCCGGGTAGTTTTTGGCGGCGCCTTCATAGGTGAGGTGGCGCAGGTAGTCGTTGGAGTCCTTGAATTCCTGCGGAATGATAAAGTGAGGCAGGATGGGCTTGCGGTTTATCTCAAAGGGGGTCACCTTGTCCGCTATCTCTTGTGTGTTTTCCACGGCGGCGGGGATGTCGGAAAACAGGGCCGCCATTTCTTCCGTGCTCTTGAGGTATTCCTGCTGGGTGTAGTGCAACCGATTGTCGTTGGTCACGTCCTCGTTGGTGTTGACGCAGATAAGGCGGTCGTGTGCGGGACCGTCCTCGGCATTGACAAAATGCACGTCGTTGGTGGCTATGACCTTTATGCCGTGTTTGGCCGCCAAGTCCAGAATGTGAGGCTCTATCTGCTTTTGGAGCCGATACACTTCCTTGACCGAATCCAGCTCCAGGAGGGTTTTGTGCCGCTGCAGCTCCAGGTAGTAATCTTCTCCAAAAAGGTTTTTATACCACAATACCAGTTCTTCCGCCTGTTCCATACGGTCTGCCAGGAGCAGACGCGGCAATTCGCCGGCCAGACAGGCGCTTGAAGCTATCAGGTCCTGATGGTATTGCTCCAGCAGGGTATGGTCAATGCGCGGTTTGTAGTAGAAACCGTCTATCCAGGCTTGCGAAACCAGTTTGATGAGATTGTGGTAGCCCTGCTCGTTTTTGGCCAGCAACACCAAATGGCAGGTGGTGGCGTCTTCCTTGTTTTTGCGCAAGAGGCGGCCTTCCGGGGCCACGTAGACTTCACAACCCACTATGGGTTTAACCTCGGGAAATTTCTTTGCCGTATCCAGAAACTCTTTTACACCAAACATATTTCCGTGGTCCGTGATGGCCAGGGCGCTCTGGCCGTTGGCAACCGCTTTTGCAAACAGTTGCTTGATGGGAGCGGCCCCGTCCAATACGGAATATTGGGTATGTACGTGTAAATGGGTAAACGGCATACGGGAAATTATTTTATTAGTGATTGGCCGGTCATGGCTTGGGGCGCTTCCACGCCCATGAGATCCAGAATGGTGGGGGCAATGTCCGCCAGACGTCCGTCGTGAACGTGTTTTACGTCTTTGTCCACGACAATGAACGGTACGCGGTTGAGCGAGTGGGCCGTGTTAGCGGAGCCGTCTTCATTCACCGCGTAGTCCGCGTTGCCGTGGTCTGCGGTGATGAGTACCGTCACGTTGTTTTTTTGAGCGGTTTTGACCACTTCACCCACCAGAGAGTCAATGGTGGTCACGGCCTTGCAGATGGCCTCGTATATACCGGTATGTCCCACCATATCTCCGTTGGCGAAATTCAGCACAATGAGGTTGTATTTTTGGGATTCCAGGGCCTTGATGACGTTTTGAGCCACTTCCGGGGCACTCATTTCCGGTTTGAGGTCGTAGGTGGCCACTTTGGGCGAGGGGACCAGGCAGCGGTCTTCGTTGGGGAAGGCGGCTTCCCGTCCGCCGGAGAAGAAGAAGGTCACGTGGGCGTATTTTTCTGTCTCGGCAATGCGCAATTGTGTTTTTCCGGCCTGACTGACCACTTCTCCCAGAGTTAGAGGCACGTTTTCCTTGTCAAAGAGGATGTGTAGTCCCTGGAATTTATCGTCATAAGGGGTCAGGCAGCAGTAGTACAGGGGCAGGGTGTGCATATCCCGGTCCGGCATGTCCTGTTGGGTGAGTACGGTGGTGATTTCCCGGGCTCGGTCGTTGCGGAAGTTGAAGAAAATAAAGGCATCTTGGGGTTTAACGACGCCTACGGGTTGATCTTGGGCGTCCACGCAGACAATGGGTTTGATGAATTCATCGGTGACCTCGTGTGCGTAGCTGTCCCGGATGCCTTCCACGGCGCTGTGCCAGTGGGCGCCAATGCCCTTTACGGCCAGGTCATAACCTGTTTTTACGCGTTCCCAGCGTTTGTCGCGGTCCATGGTGTAGAAACGGCCAATCACGTCGGCAATCTTACCGGTGGTTTTGACCAGATGGTCTTCCAGCTCTTGTACAAAGCCCTCTCCGCTGTGCGGGTCGGTGTCGCGGCCGTCCATAAGGCAGTGCACGTATACTTTGGTTAATCCGTATTCTTTGGCAAGGTCCAGGAAGGCAAACAGGTGTTCCATGGAGGAATGTACGCCACCGTGGGATACCAGGCCCATGAAATGCAAAGCGTTTCCGGTGGATTTGGCGTATTCGTATACCGCTTTAACCTGAGGATTCTGTCCAAGGGATTTGTCGCGGCAGGCCCGGTTTATTTTCACCAGGTCCTGGTATACAATGCGGCCGCCGCCAATGTTCAGGTGGCCCACTTCGCTGTTGCCCATCTGTCCGTCGGGCAGGCCCACATCTTCTCCGCAAGCGGCCAGTGTGCTGTGAGGGTATTGAGAACGCAGGGCGTCAATATGAGGTTCTCCTGCGGTGTAGATGGCGTTGGAATGGTCGTGTTTACCTTCTCCCCAGCCGTCCAAAATCATTAATAAAACATTCTTGTTCATAGGTAATTAAAAATTTGTGAGCCGTAACAACTTTTGGCTAGCGTGCAAAAGTAATCAAATTACTGCGTACATTTGCCACAATTATGAGTAAAAGAAATCATTCAAGCCGCAATGGCGGTAGCGGCCAAGGGGGCCGCACCAAAAGAAATTCCAACAGTTCCCGTTCTTCACGCAATGCAGGCGATTCGCGCGCCAATGGCCCAGGCGGCCGAGGCTCTCGCACGGGTCGCGCCGGCAGGGGCCGCTCAGCCGGAAAGGCATTGGAATACGTGGGAACCTTGAGTATGACCAGAGAAGGTTTTGCCTTTCTTACGGTAACCCCGCAAGAGGGACAAGACCCGGTGGAAGACATTTTTATCCCAGCCCGCAAATTGGGCGGGGCATTACATGGAGATACGGTAAAGGTGGCTTCGGTGCCGCGCAAAAGCAAGGACGGACACAAGGCCGAGGGAGAGGTTTTTGACATTCTGCAACGCTCCACGCGTCCTTACATAGGCATCCTGCAGGTGGTGGACCGTCAGGCCTACGTCATCACGGAATCCAAAAATATGCCTTATGACATATCTGTGGCCAAGGGCAAAACGGGCCGGGCCAAAAACGGAGAAAAAGTAGCCATTCTGGTTACCGGCTGGCTGCGGAAAGAGAACCTCCCCGAGGGTGAGGTGGTGGACGTGCTGGGCCTGCCCGGAGAAAACAATACGGAAATGCACGCCATTTTGGCCGAGTTCGGGTTGCCCTATCGTTTTGAACCGGAAGTGGAAAACGAGGCGGACGGCATCAGCGAAGTCATTTCTCCTGAAGAAATAAAGGCGCGCCGGGACTTCCGTCAAACCCCCACCTTTACCATTGACCCCGCGGACGCCAAGGACTTTGACGACGCGTTGTCCATCAAGCCGGTGAAGAAAGGCGTTTGGGAAGTGGGCGTGCATATTGCAGACGTCAGCTATTATGTGGATCCCCAATCCCTTACGGACGCCGCCGCGCTGGAACGGGGCAACTCGGTATACCTGGTGGACCGCACGGTACCCATGTTGCCCGAGAAACTCTCCAACAAACTCTGTTCGCTGCGTCCCCACGAAGACAAATTATGCTACAGCGCGGTCTTTGAGCTGGATGAAAAAGCCCGCATCAAGTCCCGCTGGTTTGGCCGCACGGTCATCTGCTCGGACTGTCGTATGGCCTATCCCGAGGCCCAGGCGGTACTGGATGGAGTGGAAAATGTGGTCACCCGCGACAGCGGACCGGTTCCGGGCAACATACGCGACGGATTGCTGTTGCTGCATCGTCTGGCGGCTTTGCTGCGCAAAGACCGCTTTGCACAGGGAGCCATAGCCTTTGAACGGACCGAGGTGAAGGTGGAAGTGGATGAAAACGGCAAGCCCATTGCCGTGCGTCCACGCGAGATGCAGGAGTCCAACTGGCTGATAGAAGAATTTATGCTGCTGGCCAACCGCGAGGTGGCCACCTATATAGCCACCATGAAAAGCAAGGAAACCGGCAAGGCGCCCACTTTTGTGTACCGCGTGCACGAAGCTCCGTCAGAAGACAAGATGCAGGCCTTCCAAGATTTTCTCTACCACAGCGGCTACCAGATGCCCACCCCTAAAGACGCCAAAGATTATGCCGTCAAGTTGAATACCCTGCTGGAGGGGCTTAAGGACAAACCCGAGTCTTCGGGTATTGTGATGATGGCCCTACGCTCCATGGCAAGGGCGCATTATACCACACATAACGTGGGCCACTACGGGCTGGCGTTTGATGATTACACGCACTTTACCTCGCCCATACGGCGCTATTCGGACCTTATGGTACACCGTCTGCTGACTTTGTACAAAGATGGCGGCAAATCGGTGGAAGAAGCCTCCTGCGAGGCCCGGTGTACCCACCTTTCCCAGCGCGAACAACTGGCCACCGAGGCCGAGAGAGCCAGCGTCAAATACAAGATGGTGGAATTCATGCAGGACAAAGTGGGGCAGGAATTCAACGGCATTGTGTCGGGTCTTACCGAGTGGGGCATGTATGTCGAGCTGGATGATACACAGATAGAAGGAATGGTTTCTCTGCGCGACATGCAGGATGACTACTACCAATTTGACAAGGAGTCACATACTTTACAGGGGTCGCATACCGGCAAACGCTATCAGATGGGGCAGCGGGTACGCATCAGTGTGGCAAAGGCCAATCTTGAGCAGAAATTATTGGATTACAAATTAATATCATAAAGAACGTATGAAAAAATCAACTATCTGGATTATTGCCATTGCTGTAATAGCATTGCTGGCACTCACGTACGTAAAGATTAACAACAAAATGGTCACCAAAGAGGAAGCCGCCGTCCAGGCGTGGTCCCAGGTGGAAAACGTGTACCAGCGCCGCGCCGACCTTATCCCCAATCTGGTTAAAACCGTACAGGGAGCGGCCGATTATGAACGGGGTACTTTGAATGACGTGGTGGAAGCCCGCGCGAAAGCCACTTCTATTACCATTGACCCCACTCAACTGACGGAAGAAAACATAGCGGCTTTTCAGGGCGCTCAGGACAACCTGACCCAGGCATTGGGCCGTTTGATGGTGGTAGTGGAACGCTATCCCGAGTTGAAGGCCAATCAGAATTTTCTGGAATTGCAGGCGCAACTGGAAGGTACGGAAAACCGCATAGCGGTGGAACGTCGGTCGTTCAACACCACTATTCAGGAGTACAACACGTATATCCGTAAATTCCCCAATTCTTTAGTGGCCTCCATAGGCGGCTACCAGAAGAAGGCCTATTTCCAGGCGGCCGAAGGGGCCGAAAAAGCTCCCGAAGTACAGTTCTAGGCTTGAGCGTCAGGCGTTGCCCTTCATGCCCGGGGCTTCAATATGGAGCGACTGGCCCTGGGGGGTCACCAACACGCAACCGTCCTGTGCGTGGCAGATATGGCCAATCACATCTATGCTGTAGTCTTTGCTCAGTTGTTGATATTGTGACAGGGGCAGGGTAAACAGTATTTCAAAATCATCTCCCCCGTTGAGGGCGGCCACTATGGGATCTATCAGCTGGCCACCTTCCACGGGTTTTTCTTCATTTTCCTTGGCAAATTCAAAACATTGCCGGGCAATGGGTATTTTTTCCAGGAACAATTTGGCTCCGGTGCCCGATGCCTGGCAGATGGACAGTATGCCCTGGGCCAGTCCATTGTCCAGCAGGCACATGGAGGTGGGCAACAGGTCATCCTGACGCAGGTTGGCCAGCAGGGCCGAAGGTAACTCAGGCTTTAAATAACGTTCCAGAATGTATTCATAACCATCAAGTTTTGGCATGTCATCTTTTTCCGTACTTCCAGTGAACACCCGTTTTTCCCTTTCCAACAGTTGCAGCCCCATATAGGCGGCGCCCACATTGCCGCTCAGGCAAATCAGGTCGTTTTCCCGGGCACCGCTACGGCGGGTCAGGGTGCCCGGCTGTGCCTGTCCTACCGCGGTAAGGCACACGGAAAGTCCCGTAAAGGAAGATTTAACCTCAAGCGAGGACAAATCCACTCCGTAGCGCCCGCAGGCGGCCCGGATGCCGGTAAACAAATTATCCAGGTCGTCTACATAAAATCGTTGGGATACGCCCACTACCGCCAGCAGCTGCAACGGCTGGGCGTTCATGGCCATAATACGGCCCATGGCCCCTACGGCGGCTTTGTATCCAACGAATTTCAGTGGGAAATACGTCAAATCAAAATCCACGCCTTCCATCATCAGTTGTTGGGCGGTGACGGTGAGCGGTTCTTGATAATATCCCACGGCGGCGTCGTCTCCAATACCCTGGAAAGTAGTGTCGTTTTGAGGTATGAATTGTGCGGCCAGGTGGTCGGCCAAAGGGAATTTCCCTAATTCGGACAGCGTTTTACGCGTTTCTTGTTTGCTCATAATATGAGCCAAAGATAAGAAATAAAGTAAAAAGAGTATCTTTGCCCCCTATGACAAAACAGCAGAACAAAATACTCAGCGAGCTGGCCCAAAGCGAATACGAACACGGTTTTGAAACCGTGCTGGAGCAGGATGTGATTCCCAAAGGGCTCTCGGAAGATGTCATTGGGTTTATATCCAAAAAGAAAAACGAGCCTCAATGGCTGTTGGATTTTCGTCTGGATGCCTATCGCAAATGGCAGAAAATGGAGATGCCCACGTGGGCGCACTTGCAGATACCCCCCATTGACTATCAAAATATTAGTTATTACGCGGCTCCCAAAAAAGCCTCCAACCCCGGCGCCGCGCAGGAAATGGACCCCGAATTGGCCCAGACGTTTGATAAGCTGGGCATCCCCCTGCACGAGCGCAATGTGCTCTCCGGTGTGGCGGTGGATGCCGTCTTTGATTCGGTTTCCGTAAAGACCACCTTTAAGGAAACGCTGGCGGAGAAGGGAATCATCTTCTGCTCTTTCTCTGAAGCCGTCCGCGATTACCCGCACCTGGTCAAAGAGTATTTGGCCAGCGTGGTGCCTGCGGGAGACAACTACTTCAGCGCGCTCAACTCGGCCGTATTTTCCGACGGATCATTTTGTTACATTCCAAAAGGTGTGCGGTGCCCCATGGAACTTTCCAGCTACTTCCGCATCAATGCCAAAGGTTCCGGCCAGTTTGAGCGGACCCTCATAGTGGCCGAGGAAGGGGCATACCTAAGCTACCTTGAAGGCTGTACCGCCCCCCGCAGGGACGAGAATCAACTGCACGCCGCCGTAGTGGAAATTGTGGTGATGCAGGATGCCGAGGTCAAGTATTCCACCGTGCAGAACTGGTACCCCGGTGATGCACAAGGCCGTGGCGGCATCTATAATTTTGTGACCAAACGGGGCATTTGCAAGGGAGCCCGCGCCAAGCTCTTCTGGACACAGGTGGAAACGGGCTCGGCCATTACCTGGAAATACCCCAGCACCCTCTTGAAAGGAGATTATTCGGTCAGCGAGTTTTATTCGGTGGCGGTAACCAATAATTACCAGCAGGCCGATACCGGCACCAAAATGATACATATTGGCAAACACACCACCAGCCGTATTGTAAGCAAAGGTATTTCCGGAGGTCACAGCCAGAATTCGTACCGGGGGCTGGTGAAAGTGCTTCCGGGTGCTGACGGGGCGCGGAACCACTCGCAGTGCGACTCGTTGCTTCTGGGGGACAAATGCGGGGCTCATACATTCCCCAGAATTGAAAACCAAAATCATACGTCTGTGGTAGAACACGAGGCCACTACCTCAAAAATAGGGGAAGATCAGTTGTTTTACTGTATGCAGCGGGGTATAGGGCCGGAAGATGCCGTGGGACTGATTGTGAACGGCTATGCCCGCGAAGTGTTGAACAAACTGCCTATGGAATTTGCCGTGGAAGCGCAAAAACTGTTGGCCATATCATTGGAGGGATCAGTAGGATAATTATGGATGGAATTTTTAGTATAGAACGAATTTTTTTTACCATAGGAGGTCAGGGGATCTCTTACCTGGAATGCTGCGCTGTCCTGTTTGGACTGACGTCAGTGCTGTTGGCCAGTTTTGCCAAAGTGATCAATTTCTATTTGAGTTTTGTGTACTCGGGATTGCTGTTTATGATGTTCCTGCAGAAACACCTGTATACCAATATGCTGTTGCAACCGGTGATGCTGGGCATCTGCGTCTTTGGCATTATCCGCTGGAGTCGGCCGTCCGATAACGAGAAAAATGACAAAAACCAATTGATGATTACCTTCCTGTCCAATAAACAGCGCCTGATATACCTGCTGAGTATGGGCGTGTTTATTGTACTTTGGGGAATGTTTCTGCAGCGTCTTCACACGTTTTCGCAGGTATTTCCCCCTGCGCAGACTCCCTATCTGGACGCTGCTGTGGCCGGGCTGATGCTTTGTGCTCAGATTCTGGCCGCCCAGAAAAAGTGGGAATGCTGGGTATGCTTTTTGGCCCTGAATATTGGCAATATCATTTTGTATCTCAGCGCCGACCTTGTATTTATGCCTATTGTGGCGTTTTGTTATATTTTGTTCAATGTGATTGGAGTAATTCATTGGCGTAAAGAATGGCTTAAACAAAAAGAATATGTTAAAAATTGAAAATTTGCACGCCAACATAGGCGATAAAGAAATATTGCAGGGCATTGACCTGGAAATCAAGGCCGGTGAAGTACACGCCATCATGGGTCCCAACGGCTCCGGAAAATCCACGCTGGCCGCGGTGCTGGCCGGACGCGAGACCTTTACCGTAACACAGGGGTCGGCCTTTTTTTTGGGTAAGGACCTGCTGACCATGGCTCCGGAGGAACGGGCACGGATGGGCCTGTTTCTGGGTTTTCAGTATCCCGTGGAAATTCCCGGACTGACCAATGTCAATTTCATGAAGGCCGCTATAAACGAAAAACGCAAATATCAGGGTCTGTCGCCGTTGTCGGCGGCCGAATTTCTGAAACTGATGCGAGAGAAGATGGCCTTGGTGGATATGGATGCCTCTTTTGGAAGCCGCGGCGTGAACGTGGGGTTTTCCGGTGGCGAGAAAAAGCGTAACGAGATTTTTCAGATGGCTATGCTGGAACCCAAACTGGCTTTTCTGGACGAGACCGACAGCGGCCTGGACGTGGACGCCCTCCGCGTAGTGGCGCAGGGAGTCAACAAGCTGAAAACACCGCAGACATCGGTGGTGGTGATCACCCACTACCAGCGGTTACTGGATTATATTGTGCCGGACGTGGTGCACGTATTGTACAAGGGACGCATCATCAAGACGGCCGGCAAAGAACTGGCTTTGGAAGTGGAAGCGCACGGATTTGATCATATTATCAACGAACAATGAAGAACGCGATCTATACTTACCTGCCGGAAATGAAAAAGACGTTCCGTTGCCGGGTACCTATGGAAGGCATTACACAGGTATTTCTGGTGGACGGCGTATTACAGGAAATTCCGGCCAATCTGCCTGATGGCATAAGTCTGTCTTCGGGGGTGGAAGGACTCGGCGTGGAAATGCGAGTGGCGGCCCGTACACAGGAATCGGCCCCGGTGCAGGTGATCAGTGTGCGCAAGGAAAATTTTCCGCAACCTCTGGTTTTTGCAAACCGGTGGGTAGTGGAAGAAGGGGCCCGCGCCCAGATAGTGGTTTGTGACCATACCCTGGAAACGTATCAGTACCATACCATAAGAAACACGCAGATTATTGTGGAAAAAGATGCCGCGCTGGATATCCTTTTTATGCAAAATGAACACAAAACGTCCCGCTATGTATTGAACATCCAGGCCAATCTGGCTGAAAACGCCCGTCTGGATTGCCATCTGCTGAGTCTATACGGAGGGGTTATTGAAAACAATCTGGATGTCACCATGAACCATCCGCTCGCTTCCTGTGATTTAAGTGGTCTGTATCTGGCAGACGGGACCCAGCAGATTGATTATAAGGTGAATGTAATACACCAAAGTGGGAAATGCAACTCCACCCAGTTGTTCAAAGGCATTCTGGATAATCAGTCAAGGGCCTCTTTCCACGGACTTATCAAGGTAGCGCCGGATGCACAACAGACAGTAGCCTATCAGGCTAACCATAATCTGATGCTTACCAAAGAGGCCAAAGTGGTTTCGCAACCGCAATTGGAAATTTATGCCGATGATGTGGTTTGTTCGCACGGTTCCAGTATTGGCATGACCGACCCGCTGGGCCTGTTTTACCTGCGTTCGCGAGGCATTCCGCTGGAAGAAGCGCAAATGCTTCAACAAATGGCCTTTGTGCAAGATGTGCTGGGGAAAGTGAAAACACAAGCCATAAGGGAACGTCTGGAAAAAATGGTGGAAAGCCGTTTGCGCGGTGATTTCTCCCGTTGTTCGCATTGCACCATGCACTGTTGTTAAAAGAATGTGAATATCTTTTTATAGTTTTTGCGCTACCCCCTTCTTTTATGAAGTAACTTGCAATCCCATTTCACCCCCAAAGAGGGTGTGAAAACCTATTTTATTAACTATCTGATTTGTACTGTTATGGATTCTGAGCAAAAGAATGCTGCGACCGTTTATTCCTTAGAAGAAGCCCTGGCCAAGACAAAAGACTATTTTAACGGCGATGAGCTGGCCGCTTCAGTATGGATAAACAAGTACGCCATGAAAGATTCATTTGGCAATCTTTACGAGTGTACTCCGGTAGATATGCACAGGCGTCTGGCCCGTGAGTTTGCCCGTATAGAAAACAAGTATCCCAATCCTATGACGGAAGACGAAATCTTTGAGTTGTTGGACCACTTCAAGTACGTGGTGCCTCAGGGAGGCCCCATGACAGGGATTGGCAATGACTATCAGATAGCTTCCTTGTCCAATTGCTTTGTGATAGGTCACAAGAATCCGGCGGACTCGTACGGAGGCATCATGCGCATTGACGAGGAACAGGTGCAATTGATGAAACGGCGGGGCGGGGTAGGTCACGACCTTTCCCATATCCGTCCGGGCGGGTCACCGGTGTTGAACTCGGCCCTGACCTCTACCGGGGTGGTGCCGTTTATGGAACGTTACTCCAACTCTACGCGCGAGGTGGCGCAAGACGGACGGCGCGGGGCGTTGATGCTGACCATCTCTATCAAGCACCCAGACTCCGAGGCCTTCATTGACGCCAAGATGGAGCAGAACAAAGTGACGGGAGCCAATGTGTCGGTCAAAATTGACGACGCCTTTATGTCGGCGGCCTTGTCGGGCAAACCATATACACAGCAGTATCCCATTGAATCCGACGTTCCCAAATACAAAAAAGAAATTGATGCCGCGGCCCTGTGGAAAAAGATTATTCATAACGCGTGGAAATCGGCCGAGCCGGGTGTGCTGTTCTGGGATACCATTCTGCGCGAATCCGTGGCGGACTGCTATGCAGACCTCGGGTATTGCACGGTGAGTACCAATCCCTGCGGTGAGATTCCCTTGTGTCCCTATGACTCGTGCCGCCTGATAGCCATGAACTTGTATTCGTATGTAAAAGATCCTTTTACTCCCAATGCCAAGTTCAATATGGATCTTTTCCGTGAACACGCGGCCAAGGCCTTGCGCCTGAACGATGACCTAATTGATCTGGAAATGGAAAAGATTGAGGCCATTATTGCCAAAATTGACAAAGACCCGGAAGACGTGGAGGTAAAATCTGTAGAACGCAATCTCTGGCTCAAAATACGCGACAAATCCCTGGGCGGACGTCGTACCGGTTTGGGAATCACGGCCGAGGGCGATATGCTGGCGGCCCTGGGTCTGCGTTACGGTACCGAGGAAGCCTTGAGGGTGGGTGTGCACGTCCAGAAAAGCCTGGCTCTGTCGGCCTATGCCCAGTCGGTACAGCTGGCTGAAGAACGCGGGGCGTTCCCCATTTACGATGCCAACCGTGAATTGCGCAATCCCATGATAGAACGCATCCGTCAGGAAGACGAAGCATTGTACCGCAAGATGCATCAGGTGGGCCGTCGCAACATTTCCATGCTAACCATAGCCCCTACCGGCACAACAAGTCTTATGACGCAGACCACCAGCGGCATAGAACAGGTATTCATGCCGGTTTACCAGCGCAGGCGCAAAGTAAACCCCAATGATAAAAACGTCAAGGTATCCTTTACGGATAAAATGGGGGATGCCTTTGAAGAATATAACGTATTCCATCACAAGTTTCTTGACTGGGCCCAGATAAACGGCTACCAAAGGGAAGAAGTGAAGCGGATGGACAAGGAAGATCTGGACAAACTGGTGGAACAGTCTCCCTATTACAAAGCCACTGCAAACGACGTGGACTGGGTGGCCAAGGTGAAGATGCAGGGCCAGATGCAAAAATGGGTGGACCATTCCATCAGCGTGACCGTAAACCTGCCCGCCGACGCCACGGAAGAACTGGTGGCCGAGGTGTACAAGACAGCCTGGGAATGGGGATGCAAGGGCATTACCGTATATCGCGACGGTTGCCGTACCGGAGTGCTGGTCTCTGCCGATGCCGCCGAGCCGTCCAAAGAAGGCAAACGGATTCACAGTATGCCCAAAATACGCCCTATTGCGCTGGATGCGGAAGTGATACGTTTCAAGAATGCCAACGAACAATGGATAGCTTTTGTGGGTCTGTATGAAGGATGTCCCTACGAGATATTTACCGGTAAACTGGAAGAGGACACCCGCAACATTCCCAAGTCCGTTACCATGGGGCAGGTGATAAAAGTGGTGGAACCCAACGGGTCGCGTTACGACTTCCAGTACATAGACAAATACGGGTATCCCAACCGCGTGGGAGGTATCTCCCATATGTTTGACCAGGCTTACTGGAACTACGCTAAGCTCATATCCGGCGTATTGCGCAACGGCCTGCCGGTAGAAGAAGTGGTTCATCTGGTGGCTTCCCTGGAGCTGGACAGCCAGTCCATCAACAACTGGAAGACCGGTGTGGAAAGGGCCCTGAAGCGCTACATCCCGGATGGAACCCAGGATTCATCGGACACCCCCTGTGAAAAGTGCGGTTCTACCGGCCATCTGTACTATCAAGAGGGATGCCTTATCTGTATGGACTGCGGTCACTCCAAATGCGGCGGATAAACTGGTGTCTATGGCTACGACTGTTGTTTTTCCCTATGCCAAAATCAATATTGGTCTGCACGTGCTGAACAAGCGTCCGGACGGGTATCATAATATCCGGACATTGTTTTATCCCACCCATCTGAAGGACGTGCTGGAAGTTACCGACGGTCAGCCTACTGATTCTCCGGTGCGTCTGTATACCTACGGTCTGCCCATTCCCGGAGAAGCTGAAGACAACTTGTGTGTGAGAGCCTATAACTTGCTGGCAAAAGATTATCCACTGACTCCGGTCTGTCTGCATTTATACAAACAGATTCCGGCGGGAGCCGGTTTGGGAGGCGGATCATCGGATGCCGCTTTTTGCCTTATGGCGCTGAACAAGCACTTTCAATTGCAGTTGCTGTGTGAGACGTTAAAAACTTACGGAGCCCTATTGGGTAGCGACGTGCCTTTCTTTTTGCAATCATTATTGGACCCGCAACCTTTTCTGGCCTCGGGCCGCGGCGAAAGCCTTACTCCCTATTCTTTGGATTTGAGTGAATACCATATTGTATTACGGATTCCCCCGGTGCAGGTAAGTACGGCCCGGGCGTATGCGTCACTTACATTGAAAGAACACCCTGTACCGCTGGAAGCGTTGCTGGCACGACCGGTAACGCAGTGGCGTGATGTGGTGGCCAATGATTTTGAGCCGAGCGTGTTTGCCCAGTACCCACTTATTGCTTCCTACAAGGAAGAACTTTACCAACAGGGGGCGGTCTATGCGGCCATGACGGGTAGCGGGGCGGCCGTGTACGGAATTTTTCACAATTAGAAAAACGTTTCTATCTTTGTGCCGTTAACCAATTAAACAAAGAAACTTTGGAACCTCCGAGTTGTTGTATCATCTTTTTGTCCCGTATGCGTACGGAATCTTTTACGCGTTAAGATATGGGACTGTATTATAGAGAAAAATTTAAAAACGGGGCGGAAATAGCTGTTTGGGAAATTACCGAGAAGGAGCCCGAACTGGCTAAAAAATGTGTGCTCCCCAATGACGAACAGGAAGAGCTGGAATATATCACCAATCCCCAGCGCCGTTTGGAACGTCTGGCCGTACGGGCCCTGCTGGATATTCTTTTTCCGGAAAAAGTATACTTGCGCTATCACGACAACGGAAGGCCGTATTTAGGCAATTCCATTGTTGAACTGAGCATTGCGCACACCAAACGCTTTGTGTGTGTGCTTACGCACCCCTCCTTGAGTGTGGGCGTGGATATGGAATCTCTCACCCGCAATTTTGATTCAGTGGAAGCCAGGGCGTTGCATACGGGCGAGTTGGATTTTCTGTCCGAACGGGAAGAAGTGCGCAATCATCAGTTGGCTATTCTGTGGTGTGCCAAGGAAGCGATGTTCAAGTATATGTCGGTCAATGATGTGGATTTTCAAAAGCAGATTATCGCGGAACGTTTCACTCCGCGCGAAGAGGGCGACCTTGAGGTTTGTTTTATTGACAAGGAAGGTGAGGAGGACTGGTTTGATATGGCGTACTTCACCTTGGATGATCACGTTATTGTATACGTAGTGGCGTAGCCACAAATTTTTCCAACAGATAGGCCGGCTGGTAACTGAGTTTGGCCAGGCGTAACCCCTGGTCCCCGCTGTCGTCTTCTCTGTTTATATAGACAGTCTGCGGATATTTTTGCAGCGTTCTTTCCACAAATGTTTGGTTAATAAACTGATAAAGGCCCTTGTATTGGATGAACGCTTTTTCTATATGTACAATATACGTATTGCTGTTGAGCGGTTCGCCCACCGTGTAGGCCACCGGCAGGCCGTTGAGGCGTACTAAAAGTCCTTCTACCCGCAATGCTTCAAAATGGTTCAAAATACGCCGCACGGCACAGGTCTCCTGACGCAGTCCGGTACTCTTGGAACAATTTATAGTAGCGCACCAGCGCTCGTTGAAGTCCATACAGTCGGCAATATTTTGAGCTGTGATGGGTTCCACGGTGCATTGGGGGTATTCACGCTTAAAATTATTCAGGAGATTCCGCTTGGCCTGCCATTTCTTGCCCTTGAGGGTAAGTAAGTCTTGTGCCAGATAGATGTAGTCAAAACTGTCCCGGTGGGGACTTATGGAAAAAGCGTCCCCAAAAGTGGCGGAGAGCGTTTCGCATTCCTCCCGGCTCATTCCCATAATGGTAAACGGCTTTCCGGCGGCAAGCAACCCGTTGACCACCTCGGGGTCGGGACTGCCGGAAAAAAGATAACCATAGCCGCCACTGCACAAAACAAAACCCGGATGTCCGTTCAGGGAGAGCGGACACCACAGGGTATCAAAATTCAAGGCCCAGCTGTAGAGGGAGGTAAAACAAAACTCGGTACCCTGTTTGTCTTCGGCAACCAGCAGGGCGTCTATTGCTGATTTGTCTGCCAGGGTGATGGGTCTGAATTCCATAATAATTATTCTGCCAGCCAGGCATTAAGTTGCTGCATCAGTTCTTGCCGCATGGCTTCCGGCAAGGTGCCTATGCGGGTGGAGTGGCTTCCTCCGGGTTGTACGTAATACAGTACGTTGGGTTTGTTTGGATTGGGTACCGCAGCCGCGCTCCAGGGGTCCCACTCGCCGTAGATAAAGACCATCTTTGCGTCGCTGTTTTTCACAAAATCACTCATTTTCTTGTATAGCGCCGTATTAAACCGGGGTTTGTAAAAATCGGGGAGGAACAGGTCCTTCATATAGCCTTTGGCACTCTTGAGGTCCATAGCCGGCATCTTTTGGGTTACCCATTTTCCGGCTACCGCGGTAGAATCAAATACCACTTCTTTTCCTCTGGCTTTTTGCCGCTCTCTTTTCTTGGCAGCCATCTTCAGTTTCGTGGGACCGTCGGGCACAAAACGGGTGCGTTCCACCTTGAAGCGGAATGGAGCGGTATCGTAGCCGTAATACCCCAATTCCTGGGCGGCCTGGATAAAGAAGGCTTGGGTGGGTGTCTCACGCATCAGGTAATCGGGCGAGGCAACGGCAATAAAGTGGGCAAACTGTAACGAGTCGGGGGCGCTTGGAGAAGGAATTTTATCTACAGGGGTGCCCCATTGCCAGAAAGCAAAGGAATATTCCAGTACGGCATAGTCGTAAATATCACTCAGGGGCAGGGTAAACTTCATATCGGCGTCATTGCAGAATTTGGTAAAGGGCTTCATAAGGCTGTCTTTCCTTATCAACAGTTCTTTCTGGAAATTCAACACCCGCTCGCGGTCGGCGGCCGAGCCAACCTTTTGGGCAATGAAGGGCTCGTGACGACCGTCTTCCGCACCCCGGCACAAAGGACCCACGTAAGAAACGGTGATGTCTACGTCGTCGGGATAATAAGAGCGGTACATCAATGCGGTTTGCCCGCCTTTGCTGATGCCGGTATCAATCCATTTGCCGGGATATATGTCGCGGAACAGCTCACGGACAATATGCACATCATTCATAGCCAGATCTGCGTTGAGGTATTTCCAGACTCTGGGCTGTGGCGTGGATTTGGAAAAATAGCGGTGTTCCACAACTATGAGGTTGGCGTCCAGCAGGCGGGACAATTCTTCGCGGTATCGCGGGCTGGAAGCATAATCCGCCCCGTAGCCTTCTGTCACCAATACTGTGGGACGGTCAAATCCAACGTGCATCACAAAAACGCGCTGGTCAAAAAAGCCGTCGCGGATACTTTTGGGGTTTACCATCTGGCGGACGGTAATCAGGTATTTTTCTTTGAAATCGTTACTTTCCATACGGGTGACGGAAGTCACGTTTTCCAGGTCTGTGAGCGTCTGTTCAAAAGTCTTTAAGGAAGTGCGGGGGCTTGTTAGGGTCTGTGCCGGTGCAGCCTGGGTGGAGAGCAGGCAAATCGTCAACAGCAGTGGGAAAAAGGAGTGTTTAAATTTCATGTTATAGTATATCAATTAATTGTCCATTATGTGCCTTGGCGGGCATTTCCAAACGGTGGAGCGTATAGCCGGTCGGCGTGGCTTTTGCGGCGGTGGCGCGGTCCGTATCCGCCGAGGGGAATCCAATGGCTTTCAAGGCCTCGGCCAGGCACAATTCCTGCGGATTACCCAGTTCCATCACGTTTCCAAACAACACATCCTCTACGGAAACATCCGGAATGAAACCATTCTTGAAATCGGTGACTCCCAGTTTGTTGGCGTATTTGTACAGGATGATACAGGCTCCCCAGTCGGCAATATCCGCTTCGTCCGGAATGAAATACGAGGCGGCGGTGTATTTGCCCCGGGTGGGCGATCCAATGGTGATGACCTCCATATAGGGGTCCAGGCCGCAGATAAGCAGTTCCGAGGCACTGGCCGTCCAGTCTCCCGTAATGACGTACAGGCGTGATAAATTCAGATTGGTGCGGATTTCATCCGCCTTGGGGAAATAAGAATACAACTGGTCCTTGCGGTTTTCTTTATTCCAGTAGTCCATATACAGGTCATTCCAAATCTTGGATATCAGCAGGGTGTTTCCGTCCAGGCAAGAAGCCGGACACAAGCTGCCAATCAGTTGCGAGGCTGTGGTGAGCAATCCTCCCGGATTGTAACGCAAATCCAGTACCACGTCCTGTACCCCGGCGTCCTTAAAGGCACTCAAAGCGGTTTCCAATGGCTCAATGGCGGCTGAGGTAAAATCGGTAAAACAGAGATAGCCCGCCTTGTGCGCGCCCTCTTCCAGCACGTTCCATTCCACCACGGGATTCAGGGTCTGCTTGCGGGCGGTGAGCGATACGCTGCTGCCCGTATGGATACCGTCCTCCAGCACGTGACCAAACGTAAGCAGTGCGGTGGGGCTGTTGTACAGGTCCATATAGTTGTCACGGGTAATGTCATTGTTGTTCATTTTGACAAAAATATCACCCCGTTTGATGCCGGCTTCTGCAGCCGGAGTGTCCGGGTATACAAAACGGACAATGGCAAACATGTTGTTGGTGTTGGAAAAAGACCCCCATGCCAGGGCGTAGCCAAAAGTGGTTTCCACGCCTTCCGTTTCTTCCAGTTCGGTGGCTATGTCGGGGGTAATGTAGGACCAGCCGTCTTCTGTCCTGTAACAGAGTTTTTCAAAAAAGTCCACCGGGTCAGCATCGCTCATTGGATCAAGTCCCTGAGGGATATGATCTTCCCAAAGGTAGACTTCTTCCATGGTGCTTTTCATATAAGAGTTGACTTTCTGGGCGACGGTGGTGGGCTGGTTGTCTTTTTTGCACGAAACCGTGCACAATAAGGCGGCCAATGAAAGAAAACATATGGTGGTTTTAAAACTTGTGCGAGTCATATTAAAATGATTTATCAGGCGAAAGTACTAATTTTAATTGTTTACCTTTGCAGAAAATATACCAACTTATAAAAGAGATATGAAAAATTTTGTAGCCGAACTCAAGTGGAGAGGAATGATTCACAATATAATGCCCGGCACCGAAGAACAGCTCAATAAGGAAATGACGTCCGCCTATCTTGGAATTGACCCCACGGCAGATTCGCTGCATATTGGTCATTTGGTGGGAGTTATGATGTTAAGACACTTTCAGCAGTGCGGTCACAGACCGTTGGCCGTGGTAGGCGGAGCCACCGGAATGATTGGCGACCCGTCCATGAAATCGGCAGAGCGTGTGCTGCTGGATGAAACCACGTTGCGCCACAACCAGGAGTGCATCAAAAAACAATTGGCCCGTTTTCTGGATTTTGAGAGTGGTGCCCCTAATGCCGCGCTGTTACTCAACAATTATGACTGGACAAAGGACTATACGTTTCTGAATTTTGCCCGTGATATAGGAAAGCATATCACCGTCAACTATATGATGAGCAAGGATTCGGTAAAGAAACGCCTGAGCGGGGAAGATACCGAGGGGATGTCGTTTACCGAATTCACCTACCAGCTGTTGCAGGGCTACGACTACTTGTACCTGTACAAGACGTACGGTTGCCGCCTGCAGGTGGGCGGCTCTGACCAGTGGGGAAACATCACCACTGGGGCCGAGTTGATTCGCCGCAAGGAAGGGGGTGAGTGCTATGCACTGACCTGCCCGCTTATCACAAAAGCAGACGGCGGCAAATTCGGAAAGACCGAGTCGGGCAATGTCTGGCTGGACCCCAAACGGACAAGTCCCTATACGTTCTACCAATTCTGGATGAATGTGAGTGACGAGGACGCCCGGAAATATATCAAGATCTTTACTTCGCTGTCGCAGGAAACCATTGAAAGCTTGGATGCCGCCCACGCGCTGGAACCCCACAAACGCATACTGCAGGCCGAATTGGCAAAACAAGTAACAATTATGGTACACGGAGAAAACGAATATAACAAAGCCGTTACAGCGTCTCAGATACTCTTTGGTCAGGGGACCAGAGAACAGTTGATGGACCTGGATGAACAGACCTTCCTTTCCGTTTTTGCCGGGGTGCCTCAATTTGAGGTGGCACTAAATGTTTTTCCACAGTCTGTAACAGAGTTGTTAGCAGTAAATACCTCTATTTTCCCCTCCAAGGGCGAGTGCCGCAAACTCATTCAGGGAGGTGGATTGTCCATTGATAAGGAAAAAGTGTTGCAGGCGGATGCCCCCGTTTCCGCCTCACAGTTGATTCAGGGAAAGTACCTGCTGGTGCAGAAAGGGAAAAAGAATTATTACATAATCAAAGCCTTATGACAGAAGACAGTACAAGACAACTGAAAGTGGCCCGGCAGGTGCAGAAAGACTTGTCGGAAATTTTCCGTCTTCAGGGAATGGCGCCCTACGGCGGGGCAATGATTACCGTGACCAACGTGCGCATAAGCCCGGACTTGGCGGTGGCGCGTGTATGGTTGAGTATTTTTCCCTCGGCCAAAGCAAAGGAAGTGCTGGCTTCCGTGCAGGCGCAGTCCCGCAGTATCCGGGGCGAGCTGGGTCACCGGGTGGCCAAGCAATTGCGTATTGTGCCCGACCTTTCTTTCCTGATAGACGATTCGCTGGATTACGTAGAGCATATTGACGAGTTGCTGAAAATGTAGTAGTCCGGAATATTACTTGTGAAATTAGCTTTATTCATAGCCTGGCGTTATTTATTTGCCAAAAAATCCCGGCAGGTAATTAATGTCATTTCCTGGATCAGTGCCGCGGGCATTGCGCTGGGTACCATGGCGCTTGTGATTGTGTTGTCGGTGTATAACGGATTTGACAATCTGGTGCTGGCTATGTACCGTAACTTTGACTCAGACCTGCTGATAAGGCCGGTGGCCGGAAAAGTATTTACCCCATCGCCCCAATTTGCCGCTTTTGCGGGTGATGCGCGCATTGCTGCGGTGTGTCCCGTAATAGAAGAGGATGTGTTTCTGCAGTATCGCGGACAACAGGCGGTGGCCACTGTAAAGGGGGTTGACAGTACTTTTGTGGCCATTACTCCTCTGCAGCATCAAATACAGCACGGAAAGTTTGACGTCTATTTTGGCGAGTTGGAAGAAGTGGTCATGGGCAGGGGGCTGGCCAATCAACTGGGGGTGAATGTGGCTTTTGTTGATCCGCTCTGGATATATTATCCGGAAAAGGGGGGGGCGTTTTCTCCCCTTAATCCCATGGGCTCCATCAAGAGAGAAAAATTGTACCCCGCAGGGATTTTTGCAGTAGAGCAACAATATGATTCTCGCTACCTGTTTATACCCATAGCCACCGCCCGCCGGTTGTTTTCCTATACCGACCAGTTGAGTTATGTAGAATTGAAATTGCAGGACGGTGTCAAGGTGAAGCCGCTTCAAAAACAATTGATGCAGCAACTCGGGCCGGATTTTGAAGTACTCAACCGCCGTCAGCAGAACCGGACGCTATACAAGATGATGACTACGGAAAAGGCGGTAATTTTTGTGCTTTTGGCCTTTATTGTGCTTATTATTTCCTGCAATGTGCTGGGGTCGCTGGGAATGCTTATTCTGGAAAAGAAACAGGACGTGGAAATATTGCGCAGTATGGGGGCCTCGGCCAAATTAATTAAACGCATTTTTCTTTTGGAAGGCTGGCTTATTTCCGTGTTGGGTCTCGTGGCCGGGCTGTTATTGGGGCTTATGGTCTGCAAGGCACAGATTTACTTTGGAATCATCAAACTTCCGGGTAGTTTTGCGGTACGTTTTTATCCGGTAGACGTTCACTTGACAGATGTTTTGCTGATTGTCGCTTCGGTGCTTGGTCTGGGCTTTCTGGCCGCTTATGCTCCGGTACGTTCTGTTTTCAGTAAGGCCGTTTCAAGAACTTAACCCACTTTGTATATGGGCCGTCACATTGTGTCAATACTCGCAAGACTTGCGCTGGTTTTGTTCTTTGCCTGTGTTTTTACACCGGCGTTGAGGGCCCAGTACTATCTTACGGGAGAAGATCCCGCTCGGCTCAAATGGAACCAGTTGCGTACCGGCTCCATACAGTTGATTTATCCGCAAGGGCTGGATTCGCTGGCGTTCCGTTATGCCTACCTGATGGAGCACTCCTCGGCCGCGCTGATGCAGTCGTTGCGCACCGTCACACCCCGTATTCCGGTGGTTCTGCATCCCTATGACTTGAACAGCAACGGGCTGGTGGTCTGGGCTCCCAAACGGATGGAAGTGCAAACCACCCCTCCGTCTGAAGACGGGAATGCGCAGAATTGGGAAAAACAATTAGTCTTGCACGAGGTCCATCACGTGGCCCAGATGCAGCGCGCCGGTGAAAATGTCATCAAACCTTTGGGCTGGTTTCTGGGCCAGCAGGCCGAGGGTCTTTCCGTGGGGCTTTACTTTCCGTCCTGGATGCTGGAAGGGGATGCCACTCTGGAAGAGACGCTGCTCTCTTCTGCGGGCAGAGGCCGGGAAGCGTCTTTCCTGATGCCCTACAAGGCGTATTGGGCCGATTCTATACAGTTCAGTGCCGACAAATGGGGTCTTGGTTCATACGTAGACCGGATTCCCGACAAATATGCCAACGGCTATTTCCGTCTTTCGGCCGCTCGGGCGGTCAGTGACCCCGGAGCGATGGACCGGATGTTTACCCGCATCACTAAGAAACCCTACTGGCCCTTTGTCTTCAGACGCTCGTTCAAAGAACATTTGGGAACTACCGCCGTGGGTTTATGGAAAAACGCGCGGCAGACTTACGGCACCTTGTGGGAAGCACAGCAACAGGCAAAAGTGCCTTTTTCGGCCGGAGAGGTATGGGGCCCGGAATCCAAATATTATGCCGAGTACCGCTCGCCCGTGGTGCTTGTGGACAGTATGGGCCACCGGACGGTGTATGCCCGTCGGTGGTCTCAGCAACAGACGTCTTCTCTGGTGCGGCTGGCTCGCGGGGAAGCCTCGGATCCGGAGTTGTTGTGCCGGCTGGGGGCTGTCAATTCTCGCCTGAGCACGGACGGTCGCTATATCTACTGGTCGGAAAATGTCTCGGGACACCGCTGGGCCCATGAGAATTTTTCGGTGGTGCGCCGCTATGACCTTTCCTCGGGCAAGGCCACGGCGTTGACGCGCCGCACGCGTTATTTCAATCCCGTGCCGCTCAAGGACTCGGACGTTTTGGCGGTAGTGCATTATCCGGCACAGGGGGGGAGCGAGCTGCATATAATCAGTGCGCTTACCGGGGACCTTTTTTTTAAGTATAAAGTCCCGGCAGGCAGGCAGTTGAGCGGGTTGGACTGGCTTGATGGTAACATCCTGGTGGGGGCTTTGACCGGTGATGACGGGAAGGCCCTGTATTCCGTGGATTTGCGTACCGGGAAATGGACACAGATTACTCCGGCCGGGTTCAGCACCGGGGCTACGGTAAAAACCGGGGCCGGCTGCGTGTATTTTGAGAACGACCATTCCGGAACGGAAAATATTTGTGCGGTAGCGTTGGATTCTTGCGGGCGGGCCGTCGGAGGGGTCCAACGGCTTACGGAAGCCGCTTTTGGCGCTTTTGATCCCTTTCCGGCAGGGGACAGATTGTATTACAGTAATTACACATCCAAAGGTTACCGCATCTATTCGCTGCCCACCGACTCGCTGGTGTCGTTTCCGGAAGATGTGGCGGCGGTCAATACGGCGGGGCCTTTGGACGGCATGACCTCCCCCTTTAATATAGACACGTTGCAGGTACCCGGTTCATTGCATTATGATACAAAACGGTATCGCAAATTTCCCGCGGTATTCCGCGTTCACTCCTGGATGCCGTTTTATTTTGATATAGATGCGTTGGACCGGGCCTCCTTCCAAACCTATTATCAGGTGGTGTCGGCAGGGGCTTCCGTGATGGCGCAGAATACGCTGGGTACAGCGGTTTCCTGGCTGGGATACAGGTACCATAAAGGATTTCACTCGGGGCATCTGAAATATACGTTCAGCGGCTGGTTACCGGTCATTACCGCCGAGGGGCATTTCAATGAGCGGTGGCAGACCGCTACTACCATTGAGCGTACTGAACAAGGAAACAGTATTGTCACGGATACCCTCTCCCGTCCTAATTTCCGTGTTAAACTATATTCGTATATCCCGTTTACATTCAATTCGGGCGGTTGGAACCGCGGGTTTATTCCCTCGGTGCGGTATGAGTATACCAACGACCGATATGCCGTTACAGATATTCAAAAACCGGTGACTCGGCAGATGTTGCAGTTTGGGATGCAGTTTTATCAGGTACGGCATAAGGCACTCAGAGATATTTATCCGCGCTGGGGCTTGGGACTGAATTTTCAATATGCGCAGGCTCCGGGAGCTGTCAGGTATTTTACCCGGATTTCCTATGCCCAGGTCTATGGATACCTTCCCGGATTGTTTGGCAACCAGGGGTTAAAACTTACAGTATCGTATCAGAAACAGGCTTCGGACGGAACAGCGTTCTATTTGGGGTCTTTTCTCAGCGGACCTCGCGGAACGGCAACTTTTTATGCCCCGCAGATGTATCAGGCCACAGCGGATTATGCCATTCCCATTTTGTTCAGGGATTTTTCATTGCCTCCGGTGTTGTATATAGAACGTATGCAGGTAATTCCTTTTGTTGATTATCTGCGTACGGCGGGCTATGCCGACGGACGGAAGGAATCATTCGGCGCCGTGGGGGCCGACCTCTTGTTTGATTTTCATATATTCCGCATTGGGTATGAAATATCGGCCGGGATAAGATATGCCTGGACCTTTGACAACCGTCATACCGTGGAGGCGCTTTTTTCCTTGCCTGCGTTCTGATTTGCGTTCACTGACAAATTGACAGCATTGCTCCCGTGGCACTTCTTTTGTGTTATTTTCTGGCGTTGATTTGAAAGCAACAGAACATATTTAAAATTTAAAATCTACAATTATGAACATTAAACCTTTAGCAGATCGCGTGGTGGTGTTGCCTCAAGAGGCTGAAACCAAAACGGCAAGCGGGTTGTTTATTCCGGACACCGCAAAAGAAAAACCGCAACGCGGTAAAATTGTAGCCGTGGGAACCGGCAAAAAAGACGAACCAATGGAACTGAAAGTAAACGACGTGGTTCTTTATGGAAAATACGCAGGCACGGAAATCAACGTGGACGGTGAAGATTACCTGATTATGCGTCAATCGGATGTGCTGGCAGTTATCTAATAACCTTATAAAACAGAATAATTATGGCAAAAGAAATTAAATACAACATTGAAGCCCGTAACCTTATGAAAGAAGGGGTTGACGCGTTGGCTAATGCAGTAAAAGTGACTTTGGGACCTAAAGGTCGCAACGTGGTGATTGATAAAAAATACGGGGCTCCCCACATTACTAAAGACGGGGTTACCGTTGCCAAAGAAATTGAACTGGAAGACGCCTTTGCCAATATGGGCGCCCAGATTGTCAAGGAAGTGGCTTCCAAGACCAATGACCAGGCGGGTGACGGCACCACTACCGCTACCGTGCTGGCTCAGTCCATTATAAACGTGGGTTTGAAAAACGTCACCGCCGGTGCCAATCCTATGGATTTGAAACGCGGTATTGAAAAAGCCGTTGACAGTGTAGTAGACAGTTTGAAAAAACAAAGCCAGAGCGTGGGCAACGACTTGTCAAAAATTGAACAGGTGGCCACTGTGTCTGCCAACAACGATACAAACATTGGCAAACTCATAGCCGAGGCTATGGGCAAAGTCAAGAAAGAAGGCGTAATCACCGTGGAAGAAGCCAAAGGCACCGATACGGAAGTTAAGGTAGTGGAAGGGATGCAGTTTGACCGCGGTTACATCAGTGCCTATTTCATCACCAACTCGGACAAGATGGAAGCCGTACTGGACAACCCCATGATTCTGATTACCGACAAGAAAGTTTCCACCATGAAAGATCTTATGCCTATTCTGGAACCCGTGGCTCAAAACGGTCACCCGTTGCTGATTATTGCAGAAGACGTGGATGGAGAAGCTTTGGCCACTCTGGTGGTTAACCGTCTGCGTGGTACCATCAAGATTGCCGCCGTAAAGGCCCCCGGTTTTGGAGACCGCCGCAAAGAAATGCTGGAAGATATAGCCATTTTGACAGGTGGTACCGTTATTACGGAAGACAAGGGCATCAAGCTGGAATCCGCTACACTGGATATGCTGGGTAATGCAGAAAAAGTTGTCATTGACAAGGAAAACACTACCATTGTAAACGGTGCTGGCAAATCGGAAGCCATTGCCTCGCGCGTGGCCCAAATCCGCAAACAAATGGAAATCACCACCAGTGATTACGATAAAGAAAAATTACAGGAACGGTTGGCCAAACTTTCCGGTGGCGTGGCTGTCCTTTACGTAGGCGCCGCCTCGGAAGTGGAAATGAAATCCAAGAAAGACCGCGTGGAAGACGCTTTGAACGCCACACGTGCCGCCGTGGAAGAAGGTTTTGTACCCGGTGGCGGGGTTGCCTATATCCGTGCCATTGAAAGCCTCAAACAACTGAAGGCGGACAACGATGATGAAGCTACCGGTATTGCCATTGTAGCTCGCGCCATTGAAGAACCGTTGCGTATGATTGTGGAAAACGCAGGCCAGGAAGGCAGCATTGTAGTTCAAAAAGTGAAGGAAGGAAAAGCTGACTTTGGTTACAATGCCCGTACCGAAAAATATGAAGAGCTCTTCAAATCGGGCGTTATTGATCCTACCAAGGTGGCTCGTGTAGCCCTTCAAAATGCCGGTTCAGTAGCCGGAATGTTCCTGACTACCGAATGTGTTCTGGCAGAAAAGAAAGAAGAAACCCCCGCTATGCCCGCAGGCAATCCCGGAATGGGCGGAATGATGTAACAGAGTGTCTTTGATAATATGAAAAAGGCTGTCTTGAAAAAGACGGCCTTTTTTTTTGTTGAGCTACCAGGATTCGAACCTAGACTGACAGAACCAAAATCTGAAGTGCTACCATTACACCATAGCTCAGAATGAGGCTGCAAAGATAAGATATTAACGTTTTTTCGCAAAAAAATCTTTCATCAGACGGGAAGCTTCTTCGGCCAAGACTCCGCTGACCACTACAGTTTTGGGATGTAGCAGGGTGGTCGACACGGTGGAGTAGCCCCGTTTGGGGTCGGCGGCTCCGTATACCAGGGTTCCCAGCTGGGCCCATGCCAGTGCGCCGGCGCACATGGGACAAGGCTCTATGGTTACATACAGCGTGCAGTCATTCAGATACTTGCCTCCAATAGTATTGCAAGCCATGGTAAGCGCTTGCATCTCGGCGTGCGCGGTGGGGTCATTGAGACATTCTGTAAGGTTGAAGGCCCGGGCAATAATGCGTTCCCGCCAGACTACCACGGCCCCAATGGGCACCTCGTCCCTGGACAGGGCTTGGGTTGCCTGTGCAAGGGCCTGATGCATAAAAGGAATGTGATCTACGGGCATAAATACGCTACCGCTTTGAAAAACGTTCTTCCAGAATGGAGGGGTCGGACAGGTCCTTGGCCACGGCTTGCAACTCGGCCTTTGGAATGTCAAAGATGTCCGATACAATAAAACCGTCCAGTGAGTCGTTGAAACTTTTATCTATGTTAAATACCAAAACTTTGGCATTCAGCCGCAGGTACCTTTTGACCAGAGAGGGGAGGCGGTACTGCCGGTTGCTCAGTTTGAGCAGCAGACGGTCTAATTGCTCGGGAGTGGCCACGTCGTGCATAAGGGCATCGGGGTCTACCAGACCGAAGTCGGGGGTAAACGGGGTACGTGCGTGCACGAAATGAGACCATTGGGGAGCGGCGCAATGCTCGGTGATGTATTTGTAGATAAGGGATTGATACAATTTGGGATACCAGGAAGAAATACTGACCGGACCGATAAAATAGCGGTATTCCGTGTGGCGAAGCATAATGTGGAACAGCCCCTTGAACAACAGCATCATGGGTATGGTCTCGTAACGGTACTCGTTGCTGATAAAGGCCCTTCCCAGCTCCATACTTTGTGAGAGAACGGGTCCGAAAGAATTGTCAAACTGAAACAGCGAACTGTTATAGAATCCGGAAATACCAAAACGGGGCATCAACTCAGCTCCCATTCCAATCCGGTAGGCTCCGACAATAGCTTTCCGGTCCGTGTCCCAAAGAATAAGATGGTGGTAGTTACGGTCGTAGGTATCCAAGTCAATGGAAGTGTAGGTGCCTTCTCCCACGGCGCGGAAGGTTTCTTCACGCAGACAACCCACCTCGTGCATCAGATGGGGAATCTGTGCATATGAGGCAAAGTAGGCGGTGTAGTTGTTTATGTGGAAAAGACATTGGCGCGAGGGAAGTTGTTCCAACTCCTTGAGCGCCATGTCGTAATTTTTTTGCGGGGCAATTGGGGCCGCATTCTTGAGGGAAGCGTACTTGTTTTCTTTTTCAATATTGGCTGCCAGCGCGTAAGTGCGGGCACGCAAATAATCTCCCAGTTCTTTGTAGTCTGTAAACTGCTGCTGTTCGGTAACCGAGACGGGAGTGCCCATACGTATCTGGACCTTTACGCCTTTCTTGTTGAGTAATTCTCCGGGAAGACTGGCCGTTTGCAACAGCGGGTGAATTTTTGCCTTGCGTAAAAAGGCGGCCGAGTTGTGTCCGTCAAAATAGATGGGGACCACCGGAACCTTAGCGTTGAGAATGAATTTGACGATGGCGGTGTGCCAGGGAATATCCTCTACCTTGCCGCTGGGACCTATGTGGGATACCTCGCCGGCCGGAAAAAGTCCCAGGGCGTTGCCCTGATTAATGCAATCCTTGGCCATACGGATTCCGGCAATGCTTGATTGGGAGGATACGCTTTTATCAAAGGCATTTACCGGAAGGAAGTATTTGCTGAGGGGTTTGATGCGTGAAAGCAAAAAATTGACAATTACTTTGTAGTCGTCGCGTTCTTCAGATACCAGGTGCATCAGCATGATGCCGTCCAATCCGCCGTACGCGTGGTTGGAAACGGTAATAAAAGGACCGTCTTTTGGCAGGTTGGCCAATTCGCTTTCCGGTATCTGGTATTCAGCCCGCATTTGCGCCAACAAGGCCTCAAGGCATTCACGCCCTTGATAATCGGCCACTTTGTCATAAAGATGGTTGATTTTATTTATCTTAAACAGACTCATTAGCGCAGGGGCTAACAAGAAACCGATAGCGGATTTTTTTCCAAAGAGGCTCCGAATATCTGCGTTGTCGACTAGTTTTCTCATAAATGTCCGTCAAATATACGTATTTTTACAAAGTAAAAGCACATTTTTGCTATGGAAAGAGAACCATCACGCTTAGCTTGTCAATTGGAGGGGGTTCCGCACCAAAGCGGAGTGTACCGCTTTTTGAATAAAGAGGGGGTGATTATCTATGTGGGAAAAGCCAAGGATTTGAAAAAACGAGTATCTCAATATTTTCAATCCACTCGCAATCATACCCGCAAAACTTTGCGGATGGTATCCCAGATAATCTCCATAGAGTATACGGTGGTGGCTTCCGAGAGTGACGCCCTGCTTCTGGAAAATAATTTGATTAAGACTATCAAGCCAAAGTACAACATCTTGCTCAAAGACGACAAGACCTACCCCTGGATTTGTGTCAAAAATGAGCCTTTCCCGCGCGTTTTCTCCACTCGGAAGCATATAAAAGACAAGTCTTTGTATTTTGGTCCCTATACCAGCGGGCTGTACTGCAAACAAATGCTGTCACTGATTCACACTTTGTATCCGTTGCGCACCTGCGGTTTTTCGCTGACGCCTTCTCAGATAGCTGACGGCAAATACAAAAAATGTCTGAAATACCATATCGGGCAATGTCACGCCCCTTGTGTGGGTCTGGAATCCGAGCCGGTATACCGCTCGTACATAGATGCGGTGGTCTGCCTGCTCAAGGGTCAGGTGGCCACGGTTCGCAAAATCGTGGAACAACAAATGAAAGCGGCGGCGGCCGTGCAGGATTTTGAACAGGCACAGCGCTTCAAGGAACAGGCCGAGGCATTGGAAAGGTACCAGCAACATTCGGTCATTGTAAACCCCCAACTGGCCGATCTGGACGTGTTCTCGCTGCTTATGGATGAAGACGAGTCAATGGCCTATGGTAATTTTATGCGGGTCAGCGGCGGGGCGGTCATCCAATCACAAAATGTAGCCGTAAAATTACGCATAGAAGAGGAACCGGCTCAGGTGCTGAGTTTGTTTCTTGTTTCTATACGGGAACAGCAACAGGGGCTGGCCAAAGAAGTGATTGTGCCTTTTATGCCGGCTGCCGTTCCCCCCCAATGCTATGTGCACGTGCCTCAGAAAGGGGATAAAAAAGAGCTGGTGACACTCAGTATGCGCAATGCCCAAAACTATCGCAAAGAGCAGGTGCGTCTGGCGCAAAAAATGGATCCTTCCCTGCGCGGTAGCCGCAAGACGGCCCAACTGTTGGAACAGATGAAATTGGATCTGGGTATGTCCTGTCTGCCTTCCCACATAGAATGTTTTGACAACTCCAACCTGCAGGGGGACTATCCGGTGGCCAGTTGCGTGGTGTTCCGGGACGGGGTTCCCTCCAAAAAGGATTACCGTCACTTCAATATCAAAACCGTGACCGGAGCCGATGATTTTGCCTCAATGAAAGAAGTTCTCACGCGGCGTTATACGCGGTTGACGGTAGAAGGTCTTGAGCGGGAAGAGGGGGCCGATTTGCCCCAACTGGTGGTGATAGACGGAGGCAAGGGCCAATTGTCCGCTGCCTATAAAGCGCTGTGTGATATGGGTCTGCAAGACAAGATATACTTGATTGGCCTGGCCAAACGTTTGGAGGAAATATATAAAATAGGCGAACCGCTGCCACTGTTCCTGGACAAAAACTCCCCCACTCTCCGTGTCATCATGCATCTGAGGGACGAGGCGCATCGCTTTGGAATCACTTTTCACCGCCAAAAGCGCAGTGCCGCCTTTGCCCGGACCTCCCTTACCGATATTCCCGGTATTGGACCGGTCACGGCGGAAAAACTTCTGGCTCATTTCAAGAGCGTCAAAAAATTAAGCGAAGCTTCATTTGAAGAAGTGGCCCGGGTAGCGGGCACGGCGGCCGCCAAAAAGTGGCAGGCGGCTCAAGGTACCGGATCGTAACCGTGACCTCCCCAGGGATTGCACCGCAACAGCCTGCGCACCGCCAGATACATTCCTTTTACGGGACCATACTTGCGCAACGCCTCGGCCGCATATTGACTACAGGTGGGTGTAAACCGGCAAGACGGGGGCGTAAAAGGAGAAATACAGAGCTGGTAAAACTTAATCAGCAACAGAAACGGAACGGTCAGGCACTTTTTCAACCAATTGAGAAAGACGCGACAATACTTGCTGCATTTTTGGTTCCAACCGGGAGTAACTGTAGATTTCATGGGGCAAATATAAGCATATTACCGCCAGTGGAACCTGTTTTCCCTCCAGTATAGGGGCCAGCAACCCGGGATAATTGAGTCGGAAAGCCTCGCGCATACGGCGACGTATCTGATTGCGGTGCACGGCGCGTTTGTGGGCGCGTTTGGGTACGGCAAAAAGAATCTGGAAGGGGGCTTCGGCCGGTGGCCCCATAATGTAATACATACGGAAAGGGCCAATAGAAAAGGTCTTTCCCTGTGCAAAAAGACTATCAATGATTTTCCGGGAACAGAGATGCTGTTTCTTGGGAAAAGAATATGAAACAGGGCCTTCCATTACGGCAGCTTTACATATTCCAATATATTTCCCGTCGGAAAGTCCGTCTCGCCTATCTGCCGTACCTGCACTACCGCCCGCATAAACGAATCTTGCATTTTTTCCACCAGCCATTCCTGGTACAGGTCAATATTGGCGGAAAAGTAAGAGGTGAGAATATTGGTGTAAAAACTGTATTGCCCGCTGTATGTTGCCCCTTGGCGCGTAAGGGTAACGGCAGTGCCGGAGGTGAAGGCCAGCGTGTCTTGTACAAAAGATGCGGTGTCCGTGATTCCGTCAACGGAAACAAGGCGCCACGTACCGTACACAAGGTTACGGTAGTCGTTGTAGTTCTTCCGGCACGATGTGGCGGATGCCAGCAGGACCAGAAGTGCAAGTAGCACGGCGGCGTTTTTTTTCACTATTTCTTTTTTTCCTTATCAAAGTATAACAACAACGCTTTGGCAATAGAGGGTGCTTCCGGGGACGGGGCTTCTATGCACGCGCTCAAGTTGGCTTCTTTAAGGGCGGTGGCTGTCTTGGTACCAAAGGTAACAAATAACGTGTCATTTTGTTTGAAGTCGGGGAAATTCTCAAACAAAGATTTGATGTCAGCCGGAGAATAGAAAACAATCATTTGGTATTTGGACAAATTCAGTGCGGACACGTCTTCAGATACGGTGCGGTGCAAAATGGCGTTGGTGTGCTTGAGCCCGGCAGCATCAAAGGCATCGGGAATGTCGGGCTTGTAGTTGTCCGCCAGGGCCAGCAGGAAGTTCTCGCCCTTGTGCTTTGGGCCGATGCTTTCCATAAGGGAAGGTACGGTGCCCTGCCCGAATGAGATTTTTCTCTTGCGGTATACAATGTATTTCTGCAGATATAAAGCAATGGCTTCCGTCATGCAGAAATATTTCATGTTTTCCGGAACGGTTATGCGCATTTCTTCACACAGGTGGAAGAAAGAATCAATGGCGGTACGGGATGTGAACACTACCGCCGTGTGGTCAAGTACAGTAATGTGCTGGGCGCGAAAATCTTTGGCAGATAATCCTTGAGCACGAATAAAAGGAATAAAGTCTATGGACACCCCGAACTTCTCCTTTACTTCAACGTAGGGAGACCCCCCGTTCGGGTTGGGCTGGGAGATGAGTATGTTCTTTATCTTCATTATTTTATCTGGACAACGAAGTGAAACAGCACCCCTATGGGTACTATTTCAAGGGTGCAAAGATACAAAATCCAGAAATAAAGAGAAAAATGAGCGGAAATAAATATTCTGGCAGTCCGCAATAAGTACAGAAAGTACCCTATGCATATAATGCCAATTAGATACAAGTGGAACAAATGGTCGTTTCCTGAGGGCAAAAAAGAAAAGAGAATATATAGCGGAAGAAAAGCCAGGCCACCCAAAATACAGTAATCCAGTCCGGTACGTCCCAAGAGGTGGGTAAAGGCCTGCGAGTCTATGGTCCACCCAATGAGCCGCAACAAGAAACATTTGACAAGATAAAAGCCGAGGAAGACGCCGAAATAGACGGCAAACACCCCCGGGCGTCCCAACCCGTTAAGCAAGGCAGGCAGGGGGGCGGAAGTGAACGGCCTGGAAGAAAGGTAACAGGTAAAAATGGCTAAAAAAAGGAAAAACAACGCGTTGCGGGCCAAACGGATAGTGCCAATTTCTTCGTTTTCTAAAGAAATATTGTAGCGAAAGCAGCCTATAACCAAAGACACCAGGCGGTCTTTGGTATAAGCCCCTATGACGCAAAAAGCTACAAACAAGCCCAGAAAAATATAATCCATTGAATTTTTGTGTGTAGTACGGTGCTTTTCCTTATATCAGGGCCGTAAAGGTAAAAAATTTAGGCTACATTTGTGGAATGGAAAAACGGATATTTAAGAAATTAGACTGCCTTATCGGATGGGTGGTTTTTGCGATTTCCGCCTTTGTGTACCTGGCTACCATAGAACCTACGGTCAGCTTTTGGGATTGCGGAGAATTTATTGCATCATCTTATAAATTGGAAGTGGGGCATTCCCCCGGGAATCCGACGTTTCAGTTGCTCGGACGTTTTTTTACCCTTTTTGGCGACAATATGCATGCCGCCATGCTCATTAACGCCATGAGTGCTTTAGCCTCGGCCTTTTGCGTGCTGTTTCTGTTCTGGACCGTCTCGCATCTGGGCCGCCGTCTGCTTGAAAAGCAGGGCAAGAAAATGACCACGGGAAATGCCATTGGGGTGTGGGGGGCCGCTGCGGTGGGTGCTTTGGTATATTCGTTTTCTGACACAGCCTGGTTCTCGGCTGTGGAAGCCGAGGTCTACGGAATGTCGTCGCTCTTTACAGCCGTGGTATTCTGGGCCATTTTGAAGTGGGAAGAATGTGCCGACGAGCCCTACGCCAACCGTTGGATAGTGTTGATTGCCTACCTTATGGGACTTTCTATAGGGGTGCATCTACTTAACCTGCTGACCATTCCGGCCATAGTGTTCATCTATTATTACAAGAAATATAAGTTTACACCCAAAGGGGCGGTGCTTACGCTGTTGCTTTCCGGGGTGCTCATCCTGGTGTTGTTGTACGGGATTATTCCTTGGGTGCCCAAAATCTCGGGCTGGTTTGACCTGTTGTTTGTAAACGGTCTGGGACTTCCCTTCAACAGCGGGATGACGTTCTTTGTACTGGCCCTCCTGGGATTGTTGTTCTGGGGGATATTTACCTCGTACAAAAAGGGGAAAGTGCTTTGGAATACCATTTTATTGTGCACCACCGTCATTATCATTGGCTATTCTTCTTTTGCCATGGTGATTATCCGTTCGGTGGCCAATACACCTACCAATGAAAACCAGCCCGACCAGGCGTTTGCTCTGGGGAGCTATTTGGCTCGTGACCAGTACGGGTCGGCTCCGCTGTTTTACGACGGCGTGTACAACTCACCTTACGATTTGTGGCGGCCGGAAACGCAATACGTGAAGATGGACGACAAATACGTCAAGGTCAAAGCGGCCGAGGTCCCTACCTTCAAAGATCAGGACAAAATGTTTTTCCCGCGTATGTGGAGTAAACGGGAGTCTCACAAAGGGTATTATGATTCCTATGTGAGCGGTAACGGTCCCAAGAATTCCGCCGGGGAAACCATGCCCTCGTTTGGGGACAACTTGATATTCTTCTTTGATTATCAGGTGAATTATATGTACTGGCGCTATTTTATGTGGAATTTTGCCGGTCGTCAGAATGACATTCAGGGCACCATCCCGGGAGACCCTGTACGGGGCAACTGGGAGTCGGGCATAGGATTTATTGACCGAATGCATACCGGAGACCAGAGCAAGGGACCGGACAGCCTGGTCCACAATGTGGGAAAGAACCACTATTACATGTTGCCGCTTTTGCTGGGCTTTATTGGATTGTTCTTTCAGTGGGCCAACGACAAGCGCAACACCTGGGTTACCTTCCTGTTGTTCTTCCTTACCGGTCTTGCCATTGTGCTCTACATAAACCAACCGCCCCTGCAGCCGCGCGAGAGGGATTATTCCTACGCGGGGTCGTTCTATGCGTTTGCCATCTGGGTGGGGTTGGGCGTGTTGGGTATACAAGAATTGTTGCGTCGCTTTTTGCCGCATACCGTCAGCGCCGTAGCCGCCACCGTATTGTGTTTGTTTGTCCCGTTCCAGATGCTGGGACAAAACTGGGATGATCACGACCGCAGCGGTCGCTACACCGCCCGTGACTGGGGGGCCATGTACCTGAATTCCTGTGAGCCCGACGTGAATGCCATTCTGATTACCCACGGGGACAACGATACTTTCCCCTTGTGGTATGCCCAGGAAGTGGAAGGCACCCGTACCGACGTACGTATTTTCAACACCTCGCTTATGGGCACGGACTGGTACATAGACCAGATGCAGTGCCGCACCTACAACTCGGCACCGCTGCAGTTCTCCATTCCCCGCATTTCCTATTTGCTGGGCACCAATGATATGGTTCCTATCTTTGAACGGGTGACTGACCGCGTCTCGGCCAAACAGGCCATGGGCATTGTGGGTAATCCCAAGGCTAAGGTGCCTGTATCTGACGGCAGTGAAGTCAACTACATGCCCGCCCGTCACCTGCGTATTCCGGTAAACAAGGAAAACGCACTGGCATGCGGTATAGTGGATCCCAAAGATGCAGACCGTATTCTGGAGTATATGGACATTGACATTCCCGAGAATAAGAATATGCTGATGAAGGTTGAGATGATGTTCCTGGATTTGCTGGCCAACTACCAGTGGGACCGTCCCATCTATATGGTATCCCTGGCGGCCGATCTGGACGTGGGGGTACGCGAATACCTGCAGAAAGAAGGAATAATCTACAAACTGATGCCCTTCAAGCCGGGTACCAGCAACGGAGAAGCCGCAATGAATACGGAACGCAGCTATGAATTGCTCATGAACACCTATCAATGGGGTCGTATGGACCAGAGTGGTGTGCTGACCGACTACCACCTGTTATATCTGTACCTTATTCAGCAGTCGGTGCGCCAGGAATATTCGGCGCTGGCCAAAAGCCTGATTCTGAACGGAAGCAGTGACCGGGCGGAAGCCGTCTTGGACAAGGGATTGGAAGTGATGAAGAATTACCCGTTGTACTTTGCGCCGCAAAATTCGCTCAACGAGGTAGGCGTCATGGAAATGATTGAACTATATTATTTCCTTAAACTGGATGACAAGGCCAATGCCTTGGCCACTGAATTTTTGGACCAGATATACCAGTCCATAGACTTGTTCCTCACCCCGTTCAAAGGTGGATTCCTGTCCACGCAGGATGCCGAGGCTGCGGTAACGGCCTATACGCACACTACCGAGATTCTGGGAGCCAACAAGCAGCAAGAGTTGAAGAAAAAGTACGACGACCAGCTGGAAACGCTATTCAATCAGTATCGATAAGCATATTGCATCCCCTGCGCTCGGCGTGGGGGATTCTGCCCAAGACACAGAAGTGCCCGTCCCCCCGGTGCACTCCTGTGTCTTCTGTTTCTATGAAGGCGCAGGAATCGGCGTTGGCAAGGTCAATGATGTTGAGACCGCCGCGTACACCGTCCGGCAAAAAGGAGAAGGGGTCCTGCAGGTCGCGGATGCGTACCTGCAATTGCGGAGGGCAGGCAAAGTAGCCGTCGTTGTCCGTGCAGTAAGCCTGCGAAAGCATTTCGGCCATGGAGTACTCGCTGTGGATGGCGGCGGCGGGGAAGGCGGTCTGCAGGCGGGCGTGCAGGTCGGTCCGCAAGAGTTCTATGCCTCGGCCCTTCATGCCTCCGGTTTCAATTACCGTGATGCCGCTATAGGGACAATGGTGGTTTTTGGCAAAATCAAGCAGGGCAAAACTTACGCCAATGAGCCAAACTTTTTGCCCGGTGGCGGCACATTGGGCCAGTGTGGCGTGGAGCCGGTCGTGGTCATAAAGGTAATAACCGTTCAAGGGGTGACCGCTTTGCTCCATAAGGGTCTGTACCATATAGACTAGGGAAGAACCGCTGCGTTCCAGATAGGAGGGCAGCAACCCCAGGATTACGTAATCCGAAGGGTCGCCGTAGAATTGCCGGAAAGTGCCCAGCAGGCTCTCACGATAAGCGGAAAGGTGTGCCACCGGATGCCGCGAAGGCGTCATACCGGTAGTGGCCGAGGAGGTAAACACGCATTCGGCCGGTGTGGAGGCGGCATATACGTAATGCGACTTGAAGAAGCGGATGGGAAGAAAGGGGATTTCCTCTAGGGAACCCACCTGTTCCGGATGGATATCCAACAGGTTGAGGTATTTTGCGTATACGGGGTTGCGCACCGCCTGGCGGTGGAATATTTCAAGGGCTTGTTCGGTGAAAGAAAGCATGGCCAATCTGCTAGAGTGAAGCGTTGACTTCCAGAAGTTCGTCCGCAAACTGGCGGGTTCCCCACAGACGGGGAACTTTGCTCTGACCTCCCAATTTGTCGTTGCGGGCCATCCAGCGATAGAAACAGCCTTTCTTGAGAGATACAATCACGGGAGGATTCATGGTGCCCGTTTCTATGCGTTTGGCCTCGTAATCCGAATTGTGACGCATTAGGGCGCTGTCCAGTTCCTGCAAAAAGGCTATGGCCGAGTCAGGTTCTTGTTCAAATTCTATGAGCCACTGATGGGCGCCTTTGGCACTGTCATCCATAAAGACCGGTGCCACCGTGTATTCGCTCACGCGGGCGTGTGTCCGTTCACACGCGGCGGCCAGGGAACGTTCGGCATTTTCTATCATCAACTCTTCTCCAAAGGCGTTGATGAACAACTGGGTGCGCCCCACTATCCGTATCTTGTGCGGATATAGGGAGGTAAAGCGAACCGTGTCCCCTATGAGGTAACGCCACAAACCGGCATTGGTAGTAATGACCATGGCGTAGGGCGTGTCTTTTTTGACGGTTTCCAGCGTGTCAAACGCCGTAAACCGGTGCGCCAGGGCATCGTCCAATTTATCCAGAGGTATAAATTCGTAGAACACGCCGGCGTAAGACATCACCTGCATCCCCGGGTCTTCCAGGTCTGTCTGGAACGCAAAGAAGCCCTCTGAGGCGTTGTAGGTTTCCAGATAATGCATATTTGGATTGGGAAACAGTTCTTTGTACTGTGCACGGTAAGGTTCAAAGTTAATACCTCCGTGAATAAACAGTTCCATATGGGGCCATACCTGGTGCAGGTTTTCTTTCCCGCTTTGTTCCAACACCTTGCGCATCAAAATCAGATTCCAGGAAGGAACTCCGGAAAAACTGACAAGGTCTTGATGGGGTGTCAGGCGGCAGATGGCATCCACTTTTTCTTCAAAATTGGGATTCAGCGCCACATCGCGTTTGGGAGTGGTGAAGTGGCGGCTAATCCGTGGATTGTTAATCAACAGAAAGGCCGAGAGGTCTCCAAAGCAAAAAGACGTTTCCACGTCACGGTTGATATGGCGGTTGCCGCCCAAAGTGAGAGATTTTCCCTTGAAAAGACGGCTGTCCGGATACAGACGTACGTATTGGGCCAGAATGGTCTGCATACATTTGTAATGGCAGTGGTGCAGGCTTTCCCAGTTGATGGGAATGAATTTGGAACGCGAACTTGAAGTGCCGCTGGATCTGGCAAACCAGAAGATGGGGCGGTCCCACAATACATCTTTTTCTCCTTTAAGCGACCGCTGGATATAAGGTTCCAATTCATTGTAGGTATGCAGCGGAATCCGGTTCTGAAAAGCTTCCATGGAATGGATGAACGCCATGTCGTAGGTTTTCCCGAAGGACGTGTTGGAACCTCGGCTCAGCAAAAAGGACAATACCTTCTTCTGAAAATACTCCGGGCTGGCCCCCGACCCGTCTAATTCTTTGAGAAGCCTATGGTTATAAAGCAAAAATGCGGCGTTGATGGCTTTCATATCGGGACAAATGTACGTAGAAAATGGTTATCTGGTAAATATTTGGTGCAAAACTCCCGGCGACTGAAGGTCAAGATGTTTTTCCATATGGAAATCATAGTATTGCAATAGTTGTTTAAGAAAAGCATACCGTTTTTCCCCGTTGCATGCCACCGTGTCTTGAGACGAGGAATTGCCCTGTAAAAAATCAAACAGCATACGGGACGTCTCTTTGTCAAAACCTTCCGGGTCGGGGTCCGGCAAGGCGGTGAACCGCGCCGCCGCAATATTGAAGTACGGGGTCTGCGGGCTGTAGTCGGGTTGCGGCTGATAGCCCAGGTAACGGGTCAGGCGGGTGGCAAATACCAAATGATTATTTGACATATTGTCCCGGGCCTGTTCAAGTTCCAGTACAGACTGTTCAATAAATGAGAACAAGGCCGGATTGGCTTCCACTTCCCTTACGCTTTTGTAGAGGAGTTCTCCCATAAACAATGCCATGGCATTCTTTCGGACATCACAGCATATATTGTCCAGCAGGGTGGCGCGGTGGTACTCTTTAAGGTATTGAAGATCGTTTTTGGGATTGTAGTAGGCTTGGGCTTCCAGCAGGCTCAGGGGATGAAACAGGGCGGCAAGTGCCTTGTGTTGCGGTCGTCTGATGCCTTTCAGCACATAGTTCTGGCGGCCGTACACATTGGTGTAGGCGTATACCAGCAGGCTGCTTTCCTTATACGGCCGGGTATGCAATACTATCAGCGTCAGGGGTTGGATCATAAGAGATGTTGTGCAAACAGTGACAAGGCGCGGCCACGATGAGAGATGAGGTTTTTTTGCCCGGTACCCAGTTGGGAAAAAGTCTCGCTGAAGCCGTCAGGGACAAAGACAGGGTCATAGCCAAACCCTCCCGTTCCCCGCATTTGGGTCAACAGACGGCCTTTCACTATTCCTTCAAAATAAAGACTGTCTTCTTCTGTTATATAGCAAATTACACAACGGAACCTCGCGTTCCGGTTAACAACGCCCTCCATCTCGTGCAATAATTTTTGCAGGTTATCCCGGGCATTGCATTGCATCCCCGCGTAACGGGCCGAGTACACGCCCGGGGCTCCGTGAAGCGCCTCCACTTCCAGACCGGTATCATCGGCAAAACAGGGGCGGTGAAACCGTTCCCATATAAAATGTGCCTTTTGAAAGGCGTTTTCTTTCAGCGTGGTGCCGGTTTCCGGAATTTCTTGTACAAAGCCCAGTGCGGACGGCATAATAATTGAAACTGTAGGCCCCAGGATGGCCTGAGCTTCTGCACATTTGTGCTTGTTGGCGGTGGCAAAGAGTATTTCCATAGTCAAATATAGATAAATTGACCAAGAATAGTTGTATTTTTGTTTGAATAAACCTTTTTCCAAATGAAGCGAATATTTGTTACGGCAGCGGTGGCGCTTAGTTTGCTCTCTTTCAACGCCAATGCGCAGAGTCCCGCGTTTAACACGGCCAAAAGTCTGGATATCTTCCATTCCATTATACGTGAAATTTCCCTGTTTTATGTAGATACCGTGGCGGTGGACAAATTGGTATATACCGGCATAGAGGCGATGCTTGCCTCTATGGATCCCTATACGGAATTTATTCCGGAAGAGGATAATGAGAATCTGGAAATGATGACCACCGGCAGTTACGGTGGGGTGGGCGCGTTAATCAAGAAAAAGGAAGGAGAACCGGTATTGATTTCCGAACCTTATGAAAACTCGCCTATAGCCAAGGCCGGCTTGGTGGCCGGAGATTCCATTTTGGCCATCAACGGAGAATCTACACTCAATTTGTCTGCAGACCAGTGCAGCGCAAAGATGAAGGGCGACCCCGGCACTCCGGTGAACTTCCGGATCAAACGTTATGTGCAGAATGACACCCTTGACTATACGGTAATCAGAGAGAAGGTGCACGTTTCCGACGTGGGGCTTGCCTGTGTGCTGCAGGACAGCATAGCCTATCTGCGGGTTACCGGTTTTACTCAGGGAGGGGCGCAGGATGTGCGCAACGCCCTGCAACAGATGAAATCCGAGGCCGACCTCAAAGGCATTATCCTGGATTTGCGTAATAACGGAGGCGGACTTATGGAGGAGGCCATCGAGCTGCTTTCGGTTTTTCTGCCCAGACATACAATGGTAGTATCCGCCAAAGGCAGAGTGGAACAAGCCAACAGGGAATATTTCACCAAGGACGAGCCCCTTGACACCACCACACCGCTGTTGGTTATGGTAAACGGCAACTCGGCGTCTTCTTCAGAGATTGTGGCCGGAGCCATTCAGGACCTCAAGAGAGGCCGTCTGGTGGGAACGCGCACTTTTGGAAAAGGCCTGGTGCAGGCTATCAGACCGCTCAGTTTCAATGCCAATCTGAAAATCACCACGGCTAAGTATTATATTCCCAGCGGCCGATGCGTACAGGCCATAGATTATTCCAACCGCAAGGAAGACGGTACTCCCGACACCAATGCCGACGGCGGTATTAAGCCCGATGTGGAAATCAAGATGCCTCCTTACAACCGGGTAACCGTAGAGTTGGTGGCCAGAGATTACCTGCACGACTATTCGCTTGAATTTTTCCGCCATAACCGCTCCATTGCTCCGGCCGAGTCATTTACCTTGACCGACAGTCAGTATGAAGACTTTGTAAACTTTACGGCCGCCAAAGAATTCGATGACCGTACCGGTACGGAAATCCTGTTGTCCGAGTTCAAGGAAATAGCCCGGGCCGAGGGCTATGACACTCTTTTGGCTGACCAGATAGCCTCTTTGTCCCAACAGCTTGTGACCGACAAAGTCACCGACTTGCACCACTACCGTGACGAGATTAAACCTCTGCTGGAAGAAGAAATCTGTTGCAGGTATTATTTTCAGCAGGGTAGTCTGCGTAATTTCATCAAAAATGACACGCAATTGGACCGGGCGTTAAAATTGTTCTAGATATAAATGTAATTTTGCGTCCATTATTATTCAGTTACCCTAGTTTCACTTATGTTATCCACAAAAAAATATACCACAATGGCGATAGAAGAAAAAAACGGCTCTTCGTTAAACAATGTAACCCGAATTTGTCCCAACACCCAAATCATTGGTAATATCATCACCCAGCACGATATCCGCGTGGACGGGGAAATAGACGGAGAAATCAAGACAGAAGGCAAACTTGTGATTGGAGAAAGCGGCAAATGTAAAGGAAAGGTTCAATGCAAAAACGTAGACATCAGCGGATCTTTTGACGGAGTGTTGACTATTTCCGAGTTGGCTTCCCTGCGTGACAAATGCGTTTTTGTAGGTGAGTTGCACACCGACCAGTTATCCATTGAACCCACGGTCCGCATCAGTTGCCAGATTATTTCCCAGGAATTGTCGGGGCATAAGGACGAAAAGAAACCGTTAGGAGCTCCTGCAGCCCAGAACGGTGCCACTACTCCTCCGGTGCCCGGTTCCAACAACCGCTAAGCGTTATTCTATTCTACCGAACACGTGTTTCCCGGCCATAAACGATTGGGCGAGGGAACGCGTAACAAGGTGCGCCGCATACCCAATCCAGAGTGACTGGATGCCCAGTGCATGCCTGAAGGCAAAGTAACACAGGTAAAAAGCGGCCACCGACAGCAACATAGTGTTTCTGAGCGCCACCCCCGCGGTCGCCCCAATGTAGATTCCGTCCCAGGTAAAGGTAAGACAAGAGATGAGCGGCATAAAGTACAGCCAGACAAGGAACGGCTGAGCGGCTTCTATCACTTCTTGCGTGGAGGTCATCAGGCGCAGCAGCCCCTGGTCGCAAAGAACGTAGGCCAGCGTAGAGAAAACACCCACCCAGAACCCCCAGAAAAACAGTTGGCGGACCGCAACGCGGAGGGCTTCCCTGTTGCGGGCGCCAATATATTTGCCGACCAGGGCTTCTCCGGCATAGGCAAAACCATCCAGAATGTAGGAATAGAGTAGCAGCAACTTCATCATTATGGTGGCAACCGCCAGCAAGGTATCTCCGTAATCCGCCGCAAAAAACGTGAATCCATTGTATATCAAAAGCATACATCCGGACCGTATAAACAGGTTACCGCTCAATGAGAAAAACCGCTTAATCTGGCTCCACTGCAATACACCCTTGAGTTGCAGGTATTTTTTGTATTTGCCAAAAGAGAGGCCCAACAGCAGAAAACCGACAAGCAACCCCGTGTATTGGGCTATCAGCGTGCCCCAGGCAATGCCGCTCACCCCCATCCCGCGGTACAGACTCAGGTAAATACTCAACACCACATTACTCACATTGATGACAACATCCATCACCATGGAAGCGAGTGTATTCTGCATGCCAATAAACCATCCGCGCAGGGCAAAGAGCGGCAGTACGGCCGGTGCCGCCCAGATACGAATGTGAAAATAAGTCCGGGCAAAACTTTCCACTTGGGGAGAGGAAGGGGTCAGCCACAGGATCAGATTGGCAAAAGGCCATTGAATCAACAGTACCAGAATGGAAATTCCCCACGCGGTGAGCAGACTCTGTGTCCCGGTGCGCACCGCCTCGGCAAAATCTCCCCGACCGTATGCCTGTGCTGTAAGTCCGGCCGTACTGATGCGTAAAAACCCGAAGTTCCAGTATAACAGGTCAAACAGCATGGACCCTATGGCAATTCCGCCAATAGCAGCGGCCGACCCCAACCGTCCGGCAATGGCAGTGTCGGTCATACCCACCAAGGGAATGGTGATTCCGGCCACAATGCTGGGAATGGCGAGACGAAAAATCTGCCGGTTCATGCTGCTGTTTTTCATGGGGATCAGATGCGGTATTTTGAGCCGTCGGGGTCATCCATGAGTTTCAAATAACTCTGGTAACGTGCTTCGGAAATGGTACCGGCTTCCACCGCTTCCTTTACCGCGCAGTGAGGTTCGTGCACATGCGTGCACGGATTGTATTTGCATCCGGCCGAGGCGGCAAATATTTCCGGAAAATAGTGATAGATTTCAGAACGGTTCATTTCCAGCAGGCCGAATCCTCTGATACCCGGGCTGTCAATAATGTACCCTCCTTGTGAAAGAGGGTGCATCTGGTAAAAGGTGGTGGTGTGTTTTCCAGTAAGGTGCGCCATGGAAATGGGGGCTGTCTTTAAATCCAGCCCGGGATCCAGTGCATTGGCCAGGGAAGACTTGCCTACCCCTGAAACCCCTGCAAACAGCGAAATTTTTTCCTTCAGCTCTTCCCTGTGCGCCTCCATCCCCATCCCCGTTTTGGCCGAGACTTCCCGCACGCAGTAACCCGCTCCGCGGTAAATGGCGGTCAGGCGATCGGCATCTTCACGGTACCGGGGAATTTCATCAAGCTCGTCGCATTTGTTGAGCAACAATACCGCCGGCACACGGTAGGCCTGGCAGGTTACCAGCAGCCGGTCAATGAAAGCCAGTGGGGTTTGCGGTTCCGTGGCACTCAGCACCAGATAGGCTGTATCAATATTGGCGGCAATGATATGCGCCTGTCGGGAAAGGTTGGTTGACTTGCGGATCAGATAGTTGCGTCTGGGATGGATGGTGGTGATGAGGGCTTCCCCCTCTGTGCCGTGGGTGGATTCTTGAAAATAACCGTCCACCAGGTCGCCGACGGCCAGCGGATTGGTGAGAGAGTCTCCCTTCAGTCTTATTTTACCGCGCAATACGGCAGAAAAAGGGTGCCATTGCGGAAGCAGGCATAATTTATACATGTTGCCTGTCTGCCTGATTACGGTAGCGTTGGTGAAAGAGTTGGTCCGGCTCATTTGGCGGCGAAGATACAAAAATGTACAAAAAAGGGTTAACTTTGCCCCATGTTTACAGTAAATGAAGTTCAGGGCTTTGTGCAGCAGTCGGTACAAAGCATTATTTCCGCGCAGAACCGCAATTCCTTATATATTCCTGTGGAATATGCTTTGTCAGTGGGAGGAAAGCGGCTGCGTCCCGTATTATGTCTGCTCACCTATAATATGTTTTGCGACAATTTGCCTCCTACCGTCTTGAAGCCGGCGCTGGGGTTAGAGATTTTTCACAATTTCACATTGCTGCACGACGACGTGATGGATAAGGCGTCAGTACGCCGCGGGCAACCCACCGTGCACGAAAAATGGAACGTGAACACTGCCATCCTCTCCGGAGATGCCATGTGTATGATGGCCTACAAGTATGTGAGCCAATGTGAACCGGACGTCCTGGCGGATATGCTGGACGTATTCAACAAAGCGGCCGAAGCAGTGTGCGAAGGCCAGCAACTGGATGTGGATTACGAACGTCAGGCCGTGATTACGGAGGATGAATACCTTACTATGATTTCCAAGAAGACCAGTGCCCTGCTCTCTTGTGCATTTCAGTTTGGAGCCATTGCCGCCCGGACGGATGCCACGGCGGTGGTGGCGCTCAGGGAATGCGGCAACGCATTGGGCCAGGCTTTTCAGATACAGGACGACTATCTGGACGCATTTGGAGATCCTCAGGTTTTTGGCAAATCTATTGGTATGGATATTCGCAGCAACAAGAAAACCTGGTTGCTTACCTACGCCTTGCGCAATGCCCAGGGACAAGAATTGAATGACCTCAATACCTTGGTGCAGAACACACTGAATGCGGCTGAAGAAACATCGGCCCAGATCGATTCGCGGGTAGAGAGGGTGCTTGAAATTTATGACCGCCTGGGAGTCAAGGAAGCGGCGGAAACACGAATTGTCGGATATATGGACAAGGCTCTGGAAATTCTTGACGGAGTGCAGGTCAAAGAAGAACGCAAAAAAGTGCTGGTGGATTATATGACAAGTCTGGTTAATCGTACAAAATAATTTTTATGACTTTTACTGAACATTGCAACAATTTGTTTGACAGCGTGGTAGATGAATATCACTTGAAGGATTCCGTGTATTCCCCTTGCGTAAATCCTTATCCGGAAGGGTCATTGGATTATTTGTTGTACAAGAAAAACTGGATAGATACCGTGCAATGGCATCTGGAAGATATCATCAGAGATCCCGAAATTGACCCTGTAAAGGCGCTTGAAATCAAGCGCTGGATTGATAAGTCAAATCAGGAACGTACAGATATTGTGGAATGTATAGACGGTTATTTTTACCAAAAATTCCGGAATGTGACATTACAACCCGAGGCCGGAATCAATACGGAAACCCCGGCCTGGGCCCTTGACAGGCTCTCTATTCTGGCACTGAAGATTTACCATATGCGTGTGGAAGCCAATCGGCCCGACGCCCCTTCCGGCTGCCTTCAGAAATTTGAAACCCTGCGGCTGCAGCGGGAAGACCTTTCCCGGGCAATAAGCCTGCTTCTTTCCGACCTGGAGAGCGGGAAAAAGTATATGAAGTTGTACAAACAAATGAAAATGTACAACGACCCCTTGTTGAACCCCGTGTTGTATGGCAAAAAATAAACACATCCTCTGTCTGCGCTTTTCGGCGCTGGGAGATGTGGCTATGGCTGTTACGGCCGTAAGGGCTTCTGCGGCCGCCAATGAGCAAGTACGCTTTACCTTTGCCGGTCCGGAACGGTTGCGACCTTTGGTGGAGGGATGCGTGGTGATTGCCCCCCTGCCCAACCTGGATTTTATTCCCATAAACAAAAAAGACGGTATCCGGGTCCTGTTCCGTCAATTGAAGCGCGTACATCCCACAGAAGTGGCCGACCTGCACAACGTGCAACGCACCTGGATATTGCGTACCTTGTTTTGGCTCAAGGGAATTCGCGTGGTGTATGTGAAAAAGAACAGACGCTCGCGCGCGCGTCTGGTACGTCGTCACCACAAACAGATGCACGCCATACCTCCCATGTGCACCCAGTTTGCCCATACCCTCACCCGCCTGCACCTGCAGGCAGGCGTACCCGTCCACACTACCTGTGCGGCAACGGAATCTCGTCTGGTGGGGCTGGCTCCTTTTGCAAAACACAAAGGAAAACAGTGGCCGTTGCAGTATGTGGAGCAACTTATAGAAAAACTTGTCGGTCAAGGATATAGTATAAAATTATTTGGAGGGGGACAGGCCGAGACGGACCAAATGTGCGGTTGGGAAGCGAAATACGCCCGTGTGGAAGCCGTCTGCAATCTCCCGCTGGCCGACGAGTTGGAGCAGATGGCTCGTACGCGGGTGATGATTACAATGGACTCGGCCAATATGCATTTTGCCTCTTTGCTGGGGGTAAAGGTGGTGTCCGTTTGGGGCGCCACACATCCCTATGCCGGTTTTTACGGCTACGGGCAGGACCCCGCCTGGGCGGTGCAGCTGCCGCTGCCTTGCCGCCCCTGTTCGGTATATGGCGCTGCCCCCTGTTACAAGGGAACTTATGAGTGTCTTACGGCCCTGACGGCAGACAGGGTATTGGAAACGGTTAACGAATTATGCAGACAAGAAAAGTAGTTCAGGTAATGGCCCCGGCGGGCAATTACGAATGTTTGACGGCGGCTGCCCAGGCCGGAGCCGGGGCGGTGTATTTTGGGGTGGGAGAACTCAATATGCGGGCGCACGCGGCACATAATTTTACCCCGGATGATTTGCCGAAGGTGGTTTCTTTTTGCCGGGAACACGGAATGTCTTCCTATTTGACGGTAAATACCATTTTGTATAATGAAGATATTGAGCCCGCCCGGGTGTTGTTGCGTCAGGCAAAGGAAAGCGGCGTCAGTGCGGTGATTGCGTCCGATATGGCCGTGATACTGGAAGCACGTAAACTTGGACTTGAAGTACACGCATCCACTCAATTGAATATCTCAAATATAGAAGCTCTCACCTTTTTTGCTCAATATGCCGATGTAGTGGTATTGGCGCGTGAACTGACTCTTGACCGTATAGCCCGGATTGCCGCTCAGGTGAGGGAGCGCCACATCACCGGGCCCTCGGGCCGACCGGTTCAGTTGGAATTATTCTGCCACGGTGCTTTGTGTATGGCGGTCTCCGGGAAATGCTACCTGAGTCTGCACGAATACAACAAGTCGGCCAACCGCGGCGAGTGTTACCAGATATGCAGGCGGTCGTATAAAGTGGAGGATTTGGAGACTGGTGCACAACTTGAAATCGACAACAATTATATAATGTCCCCCAAGGATTTATGTACAGTTACCTTTATTGATAAAATAATAGAAGCCGGCATTGAAGTCCTGAAAATTGAAGGGCGTGCCCGCTCGGCCGAATACGTCAAAACCACGGCTTCTGTCTACAAACAGGCGGCTCTTGCGGTGGCTGAGGGTACGTTTACTCCCGAACTGGGTCGGCAACTGGAAACAAAACTACAAACCGTGTTCAACCGCGGTTTCTGGGACGGTTATTATCAGGGCGCCCGCTTGGGCGAATGGAGTACCGTATACGGCAGTCAGGCCACTGAACGCAAAACCTATGCGGGATGTGTCACCAATTATTTCACCAATCTGGGCGTGGCGGAATTCAAGGTCGAGGCGGTGCCGCTCCACGTGGGCGACCGGCTGATGATCATAGGCCCCACCACGGGCGTGGTGGAAACCACGGTAGAAGAAATAAGGCTGGATCTGGCGTCGGTGGAGACGGCACCGCAGGGAACGCTCTGTTCGGTGAAAGTAGGTACCAAGTTGCGGCGCTCGGACAAAGTATATATTGTCACCACGACCGACTGACCGCTACCGTTATTCCACGACCTCGGCCAGCATACAGCGGGCGGAACCGCCCCCGTTGGTCTCAATGGTGGGAAGGGCAGGGGTCAGCAATTCATTATACGAACGTAATTTCTGCTGTTGCGCGGAAGTCAGCGACCCGTAAGCCTGTGCGGACATTACCAAGTACGGAACCGAGTCGGTGGAAAATACCTGCAGCATATTGCCGGCAAAATGGTTCATCTGCTCCAGGGATATTTCAATGACATCCTTGCCGTCCCGGGCAAACCGTTCCAGTAACTGTTTTCTATCTTCTTCAGAGGGCACGGATTCCAGACAAATTACCACATATTTATCTGCCACAGACATCATTACATTGGTATGGTAGATGGGGGTGGATAGGCCGGTGACAGGGTCCGGTGACCCCACGGCGTCAAAAAGGAGTCCACTGTATCCCAGGGTATCGCATACTTCACGGAACAATTCCTCCCGGGTGCGGGGCGAACGGCAGGCGTAAGCGCGGGCGTTGGCCCGGTCAAAAATCATACTCCCGGTGCCTTCCAGGTATTGGTTGACCCTTTCGCGCAGGCTCATGTCTATCCAACGTCGCCGCGGAGACTGTTCCTGAATGAGGGTGAACACATCCTTTTTGCGTTCCAGTCTGCGGTTGGGGGCATACATGGGGTACAGGATGGCCATCCCCTGTGGATGGAAAGAAATCCAGTTGTTGGGGAAAATGGAGTCCGGGGTGGCGGGTTCCGGGGTGTCTTGCGCCACCATCACTTTTATGTGGTGACGGCGCAATAGGTCCACGTAGGCGTCAAACTCGGCCAGCGCCTTTTTCTGCACGTTTTCCTGCGGCCCGGCACACTGGAAGGTGTTGTTAACGGCCGTTTGCGGGTTGTAGCCAAACGCACACGGCCGTATCATCAAATATTTGATCATAAAAACAGACTAAAACTGTTTGAGTGTCTTTTCAATAATGGCCAGGGCGTCCATCAGCTGGCTTTCGGTGATAACCAACGGCGGGGCCAGACGGATGATATGACGGTGAGTGGGTTTTGCCAGCAGTCCGTTAGCGGCCATGGCCAGACAGACATCCCAGGCTTCCTTGCCGTTGCGGGGCTCAATGACAATGGCGTTCAACAGGCCTTTTCCGCGCACGCACGACACAATGGGGGACCGGAATGATTGGATGGTCTTCCGGAAAAGTTGTCCCAGGTATTCGGCCTTTTCCGCGAGATTTTCATCTTTGACCACTTTCAGTGCGGCCACAGCGACTTTGCAGGCCAGCGGGAATCCGCCGTAGGTGGAACCGTGTTCGCCGGGTTTTATGGTCAGCATAATGTCATTGTCAGCCAGTACGGCCGAGACAGGCAGCACACCGCCCGATATGGCCTTGCCCAGGATGAGGATGTCCGGGTGTACGCCTTCGTGGTCGCAGCACAGCATTCTGCCGGTACGGGCAATGCCGGTCTGCACTTCATCGGCAATAAACAGTGCGTTGTGCCGGTGGCAGAGGTCATAGCATTTTTTGAGGTATCCGTCATCGGGAACCATCACACCGGCTTCTCCCTGAATGGGTTCCACCAGAAAACCGGCCACCTGTGCTCCGTTTTCTTGTAAAACGGATTCCAGCGCAGCGGCATCGTTATAAGGAATCTTGACAAAACCCGGGGTGAAAGGACCAAACTGACCGTAGGAGTCTACGTCGGTAGACAGGGATATAACGCTGATGGTGCGGCCATGGAAGTTTCCGCTGCAGCAGATGATCAGCGCGTTGTCTTCCGGAATGCCCTTACGCACATAACCCCAGCGGCGGGCCAGTTTTAGGGCGGTTTCCACCGCCTCGGCTCCGGAATTCATGGGCAGCACTTTGTCGTAGCCAAAGTATTCAGTAATGTATTTCTCATAGGGTCCCAGACAGTCGTTGTAAAAGGCTCGTGAGGTCAGACAGAGTTCCTGTGCCTGTGCGGTGAGGGCTTCCACAATTTTAGGGTGGCAGTGCCCCTGGTTTACGGCAGAGTATGCAGACAGAAAGTCAAAGTATTGTTTACCATCGGTGTCCCAGACAAAGGGCCCTTTTCCTTTACAGAGAACTACCGGAAGCGGATGGTAATTGTGCGCTCCGTAGTCCGATTCCATTCTAATGTAATCTTGTGCGTTCATAATGTGATTTTAATAGGGTTACTGGCAAAGGTAGCGGTTTTTATGGATGTTTTGCAGGACTTTGGCTTTCAACAGCGGATTGAGTCCGGGATTGTCCTGCAGATATTCCCCGACAATCTCTCCGGCACGTTTGTCGGTATGGGAACGCAGCAGGGCGGCCAGCCAGTTGGAAGGGAAGAAAATATCTCCCGTAATTTGTATCTCTTCCAGAATATCCAGTGCCGGACGGAGGTATTGCAACGTTTCCTCCCCGTAGACGGGGTGGTTGAGATAGGAAAGTGCCTGGGCGGCCCAGGGTTCAATGCGTCGGTTTTCCGCCTTTAGCAGCGACCGGAAGCAAAGCATCCGCCGGGCCTTGTCGGGCCGAACCGCCTGTGATATGAAATCAAACTGAGCCAGTCGGTCGGGATGGGTGATGCGCTCACGCTGTGTCTGAAGTATTTCGGTCGCTTTGTCCGGCATCCGCGCGGCCAGCTGGTAACAGAGCGCCGTGAGGTTGGCCTCGGTAAGTGAAAGGAAGGGGAAGGTGTCCGGTTGTACAAACATCCGGTAGAGTGTCTGCAGGGTGGTTTCTTCCTGTACGTGGGCAATAAGGCAGCTGAAAGCCCTGTTGCGGTTGGCTTTCTGCGGAGCGCTGCACAGCAGGTTCATCAGGTATTGGTCCGAGTGGCATTTGCGGGCGGTTTGCGGGTAATACAGCATCAACTGCGAAAGATAGCCCGCCGTCTGCGAAAAGAGCAGGATGGAGGCCTGGTCGTTATCGGTGGAAAGATACTCCATATACCGCAGGCAGAAATTGATATAGGTTTCCGGGTCCAGACGGCCGTTGTAGTAATTCTCGTTCAAAAGGGCCAATGCCCCTGCCTGCGATGCGTCGGGCAACGGGTAGATCGCGTGGTCCATCAGAAAGTGAAGGGTCGAGTCGGGAAGTTCAAAATACCCGTAAGCGCGTCCGTCCAGGTTGGGGATGCGGTACGTGCTCCCGCCGTGGGTCAGGGCGGTCACCGTAACTTCCTGCGGCCAGGTTACGCCTCGGCCAAGAGGATCTTCTTCTTGCAGTGTGTCCTGCACAAAGCGGTAGTGGGGCATTCCTTTTTCCTGCACCCACGCCCGGCTCCAGGTCGTAAGGTCATCCGGGCACAGGCCGTCAAGCAGGGCAATGAGGTCTTCCCAGGTGGCGTTGCAGTAGGCATAGGTGTTCAGGTAAGTGCGGATGCCCCGGCAAAAGGCCTCGGGCCCCATTTTCTGCGCCAGCAGATTCATTACAAACGGGGCTTTGTTATAGATGATGTCTCCGTAGATGAGGCCGGCGTCGCGCAGGTTATCCAGCGGCTGTTTGATGGCATTGGTCCCTTCCGTGCGATCCACTCCGTAGGCGGCAGTGGCGTAATCTATAAAAGTGAAGGCGTTGTCCACGTCCGGATATTTTTCTTTCATCATCAGGGCGGAAAAATAGTTGGCAAACACTTCCTTTGTCCAGACGTCATCAAACCAGTCCATGGTCACATAATCTCCAAACCACATGTGGGCGGTCTCGTGACTGAGCAGGTTGTAACGGTTCATCTGTTCTTTGATGCCGGCGTCGGGACTCAGGAAGATGCGAGTGTCGTTGTACAGGGTGGCTCCGGTGTGTTCCATGCCGCCGTACTGAAACCCTGGCAGCACAATGCAGTCGTATTTGGCAAAGGGATAGGCGATATCCGTATAATGCTCCAGCCATTCCAGACTTTCAAAGATTTCTTCCAAAATCCGGTAAATCTGGGAAAGCTTGTGAGGGTCACTTTCGCGGTGGTACAGGCCAATGGTGCGCGGGGTGCCGGTATAGGAATCGGTGCGGGTCAAAGTCTTTTTCTGGAACTTTCCGGCCACAAAGGAAAACAGATAGGTGCTCAGCGGCTCGGATGGCTTGCCGGGCAACGAATTACCCACCCAGGTCCATCCCGCCGGCACCTTTAAATCAAGGGTATAGACAGCTTTTAGATTGGGCTGGTCAAAACAGGGGAAAAGGGTGCGGGCACGGTCGGGCACCAGCAGGGTATACAGGTAGTCCTCCCGCCGATTGAGGGACTGGTCGGCAGCCGTGAAATCAAGGTCAAGGATGTTTTGGCCGCTTCGCAGATAGAAGCCCTTGATGTAGATGTGTTCGCGTGCAAAAGAGTATCTGACGTCTTTTCCGTTGAGCCTTACCCTTTTCAAGGCGTCGGGGGATTGCTTGAAATCAAGTATCAGCGGGTTGCTGAAGGGTCCCCGGTTGCGGACAAACGAGAGGGTAAGGTGGCCGGTAACCGCGCTGGTGAGGCTGTCGGGAATTACAAACTGTAGGTGGTAACTGACGGAATCCAATGTTTCCTTGCGGTAGTCCGCCAAAGCTCGACTGACTCCTTCCTCCAGATAATCAGGCTTATCGCTCACACGGCATCCGGGCCACAAAAAGAGACTGAAAAAGGAAATAAATACAAGAGTCTTGCGCAATGCGTTCATAATACGCGTAACAAATTTATACAAATGTAGTCATTCTCTTTTTATAAAAGAATGTGGACAACATGTTTGTAAATCAGAAAATTAGTTCTATCTTTGCATCCCGTTTTGCGGAAACAAGAAACACATAAAGTAAAGAATAACAATACATTATGCCAACAATTCAACAATTAGTTCGTAAAGGTAGAGAGCGTATTGAGGATAAAAGCAAATCCCGCGCTCTGGATTCCTGTCCCCAAAGACGTGGAGTCTGTGTACGTGTTTACACCACTACCCCCAAAAAGCCGAACTCCGCTATGCGTAAAGTGGCTCGTGTACGCTTGACCAACCAGAAGGAAGTCAATGCATACATCCCCGGCGAAGGTCACAACCTTCAGGAGCACTCCATCGTATTAGTACGCGGAGGTCGTGTGAAAGACCTGCCCGGTGTTCGTTACCATGTCCTCAGAGGTGCTCTTGAAACCTCAGGTGTGGAAGGCAGAACACAGTCGCGTTCACTCTATGGCGCCAAACGGCCCAAAGAGAAAAAGTAATTTACTTAATTCGTTAAACAACAATGAGAAAAACACAGCCTAAAAAGAGGATTCTACTTCCTGATCCCAAGTTCAAC
>CAZKPB010000014.1:0-67007 GCA_964554535.1 uncultured Muribaculaceae bacterium
GAAAAGTACAAACAACTTTACGAAAAAAAGTACAAGTTACTCTTGCTTATTACACATGCTCGTCCCACATGCAGGGAGCGCTGCTCCAATTAACACACGTGTAGCCATGAGCCGCCCATTCACCTTCATTGTAGCGCCTGGAGCCCGCAGCAGGATACCAGGCGGTTTCGTTATCGGTACCCTGAAGAAAGAAGTTACAACCCCCTCTCCAATCACCTTCACTATTTGGCACAAATATACTTCCAATATTAAAATTTGTCCAAACCTCTCCAGGAGGCACCATATATCCCGAAGGACAAGGGTCGTAGATTGATTTGACGGCGGTATAATCCGTGTTATATCCGGTTGGGTTGCCCCAGAGGTAATCGTTCTTTACATTGGCTCCCCCTTCATACCAATGCCAGTCATTTAGTTCACTTGAGGTTGTATAGAATGTGGACGGATTCTTGATGGTGTTGGCGATGGTACCGTTGGTTGCAGATGTGACAGCTATCGTAACATAAGCATTATCCGCTGAGAACGGATCCTTTCTGCCCCACTGATAGAACAACCCGTAAGTGGCTACTGTATCGGCTGCTGTGGTTCCCGGTGTGGCGGCCGTTGCACCCAAGTTACGGTCAAGAAGTGTGAAAAATTTATCCTCGGCGTTCTGGTAAACTTGATTAGCCGGCTTGTCCGTACACCAGATATGCCACGACCAGATAATATCGCCGCCGGCGTTCTTTACCGCTATCACCGCATTCCCCTCCTCAAAAGGGCATGCCGTTTTGAAGATAACTTGATTCTTTTTGTCAGACAACTTCACATCGGAAATAACTGGCGCATCCTGCCAGAGAAGTGCTACTGACTCCGGGGCAATCATAGCAGAGACAGTGTGAAAATTACCATCGGCAATAATACCTGACGGCCCGTTACCTATTATGGTAGCAGTAAAACGATAGTCACCGGCCGCCGACACTATATAGCAGTTGGCTGTGCCGCTCTTACTCAAATTCGTGTAAGAGCAAAAAGGAGTGATAGGGCACTCCTGCTTGCAGCAAGACGCTGCCACAAAGGACAACAAGACCACGAAAAAAATGGCCGCATTAATGGGTTCTCTTTTCATAGTAACAGAATTAAGGTTAAGGTAATAGTTATGCAATATACAAAAAATAACCTGTATTCAATTATAAATCAACAAAAAGCAAAAAAACATCTACCAGCGCCGTCAGTGGCAGCCCCCAGCGCAACTGAAAGCCCATTCAAAGGGTTTCTCAATGAGTTCCTCTTCAGACCTAATCTAAAACAGATTCTATTCCGCACCCTCTAAGAAGCAACGGACGGAGAACACGGAAGACCCGACAAAATTCTTAATTTACTAAACACTCCGTCTTTCATATATTGATATATAAGTTGCGTCAACCTGAGCAACAAAAACGGAGACCTCATAAAATAAAAAAGGCGCGCCCAAGCACGCCTAACCTAATGGTCCGTCTCAAACCCAACCCGGACATCCCGTTGTTCGTCCTCCGATAGTCGGTTAAACGCTCCCACGTCATCCGCAAATTCTCTGTACCTGGGCACGTTTTGTAAAACTAAGCCGGTGGATTAATGTACCCCTTAAGATTCTCTACATAAACTTCAAACGCTTTAACTCCTTTATCCGTAATGGACAACAAGGTTTTCGGGTAATTATTCCTGAATGTTTTTTCAACCTTAATATACCCGGCATCTTCCAGGGTTTTTACCTGTATACTGATATTACCGGCAGCAGCTTTCGTTTCCTCCTTGATATGCGTGAACTCCACTTTCTTAGAGCCCATCAACATAGAAATAATAGCCAGTCGTAAGGGCGAATGGATCAAAGGATCTAAATCACTAAACATAATACTATTCTTTAGCTGATTTTAACATATATCCCGGGATAATGTAACCGCAAATTATAGCCGCACAGACAACCAGGGCAGAGTATTCATTCATTACAAATACCGTGACAATACTGGATATGAAAAACACCATGCCACCAATAATCAATGGCCTGAACTTAATAAGAAATCCTGTAGTCGCAGTGGCAATACCGGCAATTAGCAACATTATCGGTGGGGGATTTATTCCCAGCATAATACAAATAAATACCCCGACAAAAAATGCAATCAAAGTTACCCACCAAAGATTATTGACATAACCATCAATATAACTGTAAACTTTCTTGTTCCTTTTCACCCTCCGTACAATAAAAAACAAAGCAATAAATCCTATCAAGGCAAACGCGCCCCAAATACCGAAAGTTAACGGCCCCGATAAGTCATACGCCTCCATTGCCTGTAAAACTTTTAAGACGATGAAATTAGATAAGCTAGCAAGCGCTAATATCCAGCCAAAAAGTAGAAAGACCTGTGAACTGTCCCTGTAATTCACTTTGAAATTTGAAATAGCCTTGTCAATTATTTTAAGGCTTTCTTCCGGTGTTAAGCTTTGTTCGTTCATGTTTTAAGATATTAAAGTTATTAAGTAGGCACAAATATAAAGTACTTAATTTAATTAACCAAATATTTATTGCATAAAATACAGCTATTTAACACTCTAATTATTTCAACTAAGGGGAGCATCGGCCAGACTTGTAGGTAATGATACATTTTATTGCTCCCCATTTAATCCTTGCCCCTACTCGGCCTTAAGCGATTTTACCGGATTACTGTAGGCAGCCGCAAGCGTCTGCCAAAGAACGGTCAATGTGGCTATCAAAAAAGAGAATGCTCCGGCCGCAATAAACATCCAAAGGTGTACAGAGATGCGATAAGAGTATGAGGTCAGCCATCTTTCCATAACAATCCAACCTATGGGTAAAGCTATAGCAAAAGAGATAATCATTGGGCGGATAAAGGTCCATATTAGTAGCGTTACCACTTCTTTGGTGGTGCTTCCAAATATCTTGCGTACCCCGATTTCACTCAGCCGGCGGCGGGTAAAGTAGGTAGACATAGCCAGCAGTCCCAAAGAAGAAATAAGCAACGCAATAATGGTAAACATCACTACAATGGTTGACAAATCACGTTCTTTGGTAAAATATTCCTTAGAGATATCTTCTACAAAACGGCACTGACCTTGGCTGCCGGTAACCGATTCAAATAGTTGTAGCATCTCCTTTACGGCTTGTTTGCGGTCTACATTGTCGCGCAATTTGACGGTTACCGAACGCACATTCAACTGTTCATTATCCGGGGTGAAATCAACAATCTTCATAAGCATAGCCGGATTATCACGGATAATATCTCCCATATGGACATTCTTTATGACACCGCCAAGAATGGTTGTAACGGTGACATCTTCTCCGTTTTCACTACTTGTCATATTGGGAACACTTAGGGCAGTAGTGTCAAGAGGCAACCCATACATTTCCATATAAGCCTGGTCTGGATAATAGGCCTCTGTGGCCGGGTGATTGTCCCTAAGAAGCTCCAGCCCGTAAATATCAAAGGCATAGGTACGGTCGCATTGGATGGGCGCATAGGTATAAGATTTGCCTTCGCTGTTGGAAGACCGGGCCCACATAACCGAAGTTCCGGATAAGGTGGCGTCGCTCAACCCCACGTTTTCTATAAAAGAGAGTTGCCTAAGTTCATTAGCTACGGTAAAGATTTTAGTGCGGTCATAGCCGGGCAAAGAGAGCGTGGATTCATCTGCATAAGCTATTTCTGCAATATTTTTGGTACGGAAGCCGAGCGGGGCGTGAACCAAGTGGTTTATCTGACAATAAATGGTTATAGAGGCCGCTATGAGCACAATGGTAATGATGTTCTGCAATACAATAAACAGTCTGCCCGACACCATCTTGGAGCGGAACTTCAACGACCCTTTGACAATATCTATGGGCTCGTATCTGGAAACGGCATAGGCGGGAATAATTCCGGATACAACGCCCAACAAGATAATACAACCCAAGAAAATGAGGATGGTGTAAACCGTAAGGTCATTGACAATAGAGATAGAACCTCCAAAGAGGGCCGAGGCTTTTTCTTGCAGTCCAACGGCCAACCCCAGTGCCAAAAGGGCGGCCAACAGCGTCATAAGCACCGACTCGCCAATAAAACGCAAGGTAATTTCCCTCCCGCTGGCACCTAATAATTTCCTGGAAGCCATCTCCTTGGCCCGCATTCCGGTCTGGGCTACGGTCAGGTTTATGTAGTTAATAACAGCAAACAGCAGAATGGCCAAGGCAATAGAGATAAGGATACGCACCATTTTAATATCTCCCATAACCAACCCGTCGTCTTTGACCACGGCATTCTGAGGAGCAAAGATGACCTCATTTAGTGCAATTAGGTCTGGCTCTTTCATAATGGCATATTTGAAAGGCGGACTGTTCTCTGCTAAATAGGTCTTTATTTGGGGCAACTTGGCATATAAATCTGCATTTTCCTTTTCTAATAAGAACGTTTTGGTAGAAGACTTGCCACCAATACGAATTTGGTCAGACATATCCCAACCGGTGAAAACAGGAAGTTCTTCCATCCTAAGAAGCATCCCGGTCTGAGGGCGTATCATCGTGCGGTCAAAATCGGCAATGACGGCCGCTACGGTGTAAGGGTGGGTATTGTCATCTACCAATACTGTTTTGCCCACGGGGTCTTCCTCTCCAAAAAGTTTCCGGGCCGTACTAAAGGTAAGCACGCACTGGTCTCGAGCCGCCAGCGCCGTGATAGGATTCCCCTCTATAAAACGGTAAGTAAAAAGGTTAAAGAACGTAGAGTCGGCAAACAAAATTTCTGATTTAAACTGGGCGTCACTCTCCGGCCGCAAGAAACTATGCTCGTGAGAAGCAATGCGGCAAAAAGATTCAATCTCTGGAAACTGGTCTGTTAGGGCCGGAGCGTCCGGATAGAAAGAGGCAAAACCCTCTTGGGTCTTAAGCATCCAAATACGGTCCTTATGCGTATGAAAAGAATCGGACAATAATTGCCTAAAAGCATAGTCAGCTATAAGTAGTACAAAAGTCAACGATACAGCCAGACCAAATAGGTTAATGGCGGTGTAGAGCTTGTTTTTACCAAGGAATCTAAAAAAAGATTTCATAATTGAATACCGGCCCAATGAGGCCACAAATGTTTTGCAAAAAACGCACCAATCAAAGCAATATGCTAATTTATAAACTGTTATACTTACTTATAGAAGGCAGATGTGTCAAATTAATTGACAAAAGTTGTTAATTAATTTGACACACATAATTTAATAGAATTTGCTATTCCACTATACCCCACTCACTGAGATTGCCACGGGCTTGGCCCTCGCAATGACGGTACACAAGAAACGTAGCTGTGCAAGGTTCTATTTGGCAAGCAGGACCTAAATTTCAAAAAAAAATGAGTAATTTTACATCTATCCTTGCAATCAATTATAAACGTATGAAATTTATCTCTTGGAATGTCAACGGCTTGAGGGCCTGTTACAAAAATGGATTTGAGGATGTATTTAAGCAATTAGATGCCGATTTTTTCTGCCTTCAAGAAACCAAACTTCAAGAAGGGCAAATAGATGCCCATTTTGACGGCTACCAATCTTATTGGAATTATGCCCAAAAAAAAGGATACTCCGGAACCGCCATCTTCACTAAACATACCCCGCTAAGCGTAACCTACGGGTTAGGCATTGAAGCACACGACACAGAGGGAAGGGTAATTACCTTGCAAATGGACAATTTCTATTTAGTGACCGTCTATACGCCCAATTCGCAAGATGAATTACGCCGTCTAACCTATCGGATGCAATGGGAAGACGCGTTCAGGGAATACCTCACCACCCTGGAGCGGACCAAACCCGTAATAGTCTGTGGAGATATGAACGTGGCGCACCAAGAGATAGACCTCAAAAATCCTAAGACAAACCACCAAAACGCCGGTTTCACAGACCAAGAACGCCACAAGTTCTCTACCTTGTTGCAGGCGGGCTTCACAGATACCTTCCGCTACTTCTACCCGGACAAGACCGACGCGTATTCCTGGTGGTCCTACCGCTTCTCGGCTCGCTCAAAGAACGTGGGGTGGCGTATTGACTATTTCCTGGCCTCGGCCGTACTCAATGACAGGCTGGTATCGGCCGGCATTCACGACCAAATTACAGGGTCTGACCACTGCCCCGTGGAACTGGTGGCTCAAGTGTGACCCTTTCTCACTTTTGAATCTGTCGGTTTCATCCCGTGAATGGGCCCCACCCGCGCCGGCGGCAACAGCCCCCGCGCAGCTGAAGGCGGCGGGAGTGTGAATTGTCATAGAGCAAGGGGGTTACGGATGGCTGTACCGGCGTGGCAAAATTTATTTTGACGCGGCGGTGCAGACGGCCGTAATGGAGTGAGACCCGACGTTAGACGGGGCAGCGCAAAGCGCTGACGCGGCTAAAAGGAGGGTTCGAGCGACAACCCGCAGCGAATGACAATTCACAACGACCTCCCCTGCCGCCGGTGCTGCGCGGGGGCTGCTGCCGCCGGCGCGGGCAAAACCCTCCAAAAAAACACCTGTATATAAAGTATAATGGTAACCCATAACTGCTCTTGTGCGGAATCCGGACTTGCCTTACCTTTGCCCCCATTATGAAACTCGCCTTTTTAGATTCCGCCACAATGGGCCAGGACTTGGACCTGAGCCCGTTTTCTCAATTCGGAGAACTCACCGTATACGACAACACACTGCCCTCGGAAGTGGCAGCGCGCATTGCCGACGTGGACATTATTCTGGTCAACAAAGTCAAACTTTCCGACAGTCAGCTGGATGAAGCCAAAAAGGTCAAATTAATCTGCATTGCCGCTACCGGGATGGACATCCTTGATGTGGAGGCCACGCGCGCCAAAGGCATTGCCGTAATGAACGTGGCCGGCTACTCTACCGACAGCGTGGCACAGACCACCTTTATGCTGTTGCTTTCCCTGGTGGGGCACGGCGGGTACTTCAATACCTTTGTACAGGACGGACGATATCCGCTAAGCGGGCTGCCCACCCACTTTGGGGGGCGGTATTTTCACGAGTTGGCGGGGATGCGCCTGGGCATCATAGGGCTGGGCGCCATTGGAAAAAAGGTGGCCTCCATTGCCCGGGCCTTTGGAATGGAAGTGGTGTATTACTCGGCCCACAACCGGGATAGGTGTGAGGAGATGTATCAGAGGCTGGAACTGGACGAACTGCTTTCTTCCTGTGATGTGGTGAGCATTCACTCGCCGCTCAACGACGCTACCAGACAACTCATCGGGGCCCCGCAACTGCGACGGATGAAACCCACCGCGTACCTGATTAATATGGGGCGCGGGGCTATTGTAGACGAGGCGGCGCTGGCGGCAGCCATTGACAACGGGCAGATTGCCGGAGCGGGGATTGACGTGTACAGTACCGAACCTATAGACGCCTATCATCCCTACTACCGTATCAAAGACCGCGAGAAGATAGTGTTTACCCCCCACGTGGGGTGGGCCTCCATTGAAGCGCGGGGACGGTTGGTGGGGATGATGGTGGAGAATATTAAGCGTTTTTTGAGCGCTACAAATTGCTAGCGGGTTCCCCGGCATAGGGGAATCCCTGAATTTCCAATGCTTTTATGGCATAGCGTTTCCCAAACTCACGGTATCCAGAGGTTACAAAATGCCAGGGGTCGGGCGAGCCTTTGACGCCGTCGGCAGAAATGATATAGGAATTGGGAAGCACTTTGGGCAGATTGGGCAGAATCTCCGTATTGAAAGGATAGCAGACCCCGTTCTGATCTTTGTATTTCAACTCACCGGCAAGCAGAAAGCACCTCATGGGATCCAAATTCAGGTCGTTCACAATATTGTGATAGAGGCTTTTCATTTTTTCCGGCCATTGGGGGTCATCCGAATTGGATTCACCCTGGTGAAAGACTATGCCCTGGATGACACCCTCTTTCTGCGCCAGGCGGGCCATGTCAATCAGACGCTGATAGGGATTCCCCCCGTAGGATTTGCAGATGTCCTGCATCCAGGTGGCTACCATATCTAAATAACTCTTATAGTTCTCTTTATCAAAAACTTCTACCTTGGCTCCGGCCACGGATACATTGATGATGCCCACCTTGATATCCTTGGGCAAATTTTTGACCATGGTACGTCCAAAAAATTCGGAAAGGCCCAGACGTTCGTCCTGTGAATAAGTGGCTTCATACCATTTGCCTACCTCACGGTTGCTGCGGGGGTTTTCGGCGGTTGCCAGATAGAGAAGCCGGGGTTCGGGTGATCCGAGGTCTACTTCCTCGGGGCGGCTTCCACTACCCATGTTGGACTGGCCTATACATAGGTAGATGAAGAAGTTGGGGTCGGGACTCCCGGAGGGCTGGGCGGTGGTGGGTTGGGGGGTTAGGAGGATGGCGGAGAGGGCCAGGGAGAGGGATAGTAATAAGGGTTTCATGGTTATTAAGATTTGGTTGGGTACCAAAGGTACAAAAAGAGATGGAAAATTTGAAGGGGAAAAATGAGATTTGAGAGGGGATTGTCCGTTGGCGTTTGGGAAACGCCAACGGACTTCCCTGGGGGCCGGAATACAGCCCTTGAGCACCGGGGGATTGCAGGGGGGGCCTGCAATCCCCTTGGTGTTGTTATGTCATAAGGGAGTACGCAAGCATCCTCCCTTATGACATAACAACACCGCCTTGCAGCTTTGCTGCAAGGCGGTGTTCACGTAGCGTGACCCTGGCGGGATTCAAACCCACAACCTTTTGATCCGTAGTCAAATGCTCTATTCAGTTGAGCTACAGGGCCGGTTGGTGGCTATGCCTGAGCTTCTTCGGCTACCAGGCGTGCTTTTCTTTCTTTGATACGGGCCTTCTTACCGGTAAGTTTACGCAAGTAGAAGATACGTGCACGACGTACTTTGCCGTATTTGTTTACTTCAATTGATTCAATCAGAGGTGAACTGATGGGGAAGATACGTTCTACACCTACACCGTTGGAGAGCTTGCGGACCGTGAAGGTTTCCGTGTTGCCTGTACCTTTGCGTTGAATGCAAACCCCACGATATTTCTGCAAACGGTCTTTGCTTGCGTCTTTTTCATCTTTAATTGTATAAGCTACAGTGATAGTATCACCGGCCTTGAAATCCGGAAAGTTTTTGCTTTCTCCTGCAAATGCTTGTTCTGCTACTTTAATTAAGTCCATCTTAGTACCCTTCTTTTACTGTATCGTGTTGTTTTTTTAGGTTGGCAAAGATAACGCTTTTTTCAATTTACCCAAACTTTTTGCTAATAATTCATACTACTAATGTCCGTTACCAGGTAAACGAAAGATTACATACCGTCACATTCTGCTTGCCGTCCGCCACTTCCAACACCATCCGGTGCTTTTTCCCCTTTTGTACCACCTTAGGATCCAACACACAGGAAAGGCGACGGTTTTTCTGTTCGTAGGTAACGAGCACCCACTGATCATCTATGGTGCCGCTATACGAAGCAATGCCCGAGCAATCGTCTCTGATGGTGAACGTGATGGCCCGGCGCCCGCGAATATCGGCCCCGTTGGCTATAGAGGCCTTTACAGTGGGAGCCAGCGTGTCCGCCCCTATCTTGAATCGTCCAAAAGATAACGTCTGTGCCGTAAGCACGCTGTCTTTCACCTCACCCCCGGCATACTGCCAGCTGTCTTTCTGCGTAAGGTTCTGCCGCAGCAGCACCGTCTTGCCGTACAGAGAATCGGGGATGGAGGCGGGCATATTAATTTGCAACTCCATAGGCAGTTGCAACGGGACGTCGTCATCAAACAATTGCCACTGAAAGGAGGCCAGACGGGTGGCGCAAAACGGGATATTGCGGTACAGGCCGCCTGAGGGCAGGGTTATCTTTATGTCCCTGGCGGCAAATACATTGTCGCGGTCCCAGTAAAAGGTCTGATAGTATTCCTCGGCCACCACGGAATCGGCCACCGGTTGCGCCACGGGCTCAGTCACCAGAGCCGGCAGACGTTGAGACCTCTTGATGGTATAGGTGCGCGAGGCCCTGTTACGGTAGGCATCCCACAGTGTCAACACCAAAGTATGAGGCAGCGAGTCCGTTACGGCCATAAGCCCTTGCGAGGGAGCCGTCACCGCCGCCTGCAGGGCAAAACCCGGTTCGACCCAGGTCTTGAGCAGTTGGCGCCGGTGGGCATTGTACTGCGAATATTGAATCAAGGCATTGATATGCCGGCTTTTTTCCTGCGGGTAATCCGTATTGTCAAACGCATACACCAATTGTCCGTCGTAGGTCACTTCCCAGCGCTGAATCCCCAATTTGGCATAAGTGCCGTTCATACGGTCAATGGCGTCCACCGCCACGTAAAACGTATCGGGCATGCTCAGGGTTACCTTGTTTTTTGAGACCGGTATTTCCGTAATGAGCGGGGTCTGTACAAAACCCTGCGGGTCGGTCCGGTAGCCGTAAAACTGGATGCGACGGAATTCGGGAGGCATTTTGTCCGTAAACGGAAATAACTTGCATTCCAACAAATTGGTAATCATCTGAGCCTTATACGACAGCGTGTCCTCATAGCGGATTTCAAAATGCAGGTGCGGTCCGGCCGAGTCGCCCGTATTGCCGGCCCGGGCCACCGTCCGGCCTTGGGTAACCGGAAACTGTTGGGGGTCGGGCTGCAAATCCACTACAAAGGATTGGGTGCGGTACTGCGCTTCCTTCACATAGTCGGCCACCGGCTGTATATAGGAATCCAAATGACCGTAGACCGAGACCGTCCCGTTGGGATGCGTGATGTACAGGCCGTTGCCGTACCCGTCGGGATTTACGGTAATGCGCGATATGTAGCCGTCGGCCACCGCACGTACGGGCGCCCCCACCACCCCTCCTACCCGGAAGTCAAGCCCCCCGTGGAAATGATTGCCCCTGAACTCGCCTACCGACCCGCTGAGGGTCAAGGTGTCAAAAGCCACCGGAGCCACGTAGTAATGCTCCCATTGGGGACGCTGGGCCCGGGCGACAAAAGGCAGCAGCGCACAAAGCGCTGCAGTAATGAAACAGGTGCAAACAGGTATCGTGTAACGGGACATGGACGGGATGCTTACTGGAACATTTTTTTCATTTTGTCAAAAAAGTTGCGCTCGTCCTTGGCCGGAGCGGGCTTGAAGTTCTCGGCCCCTTCCAGACGGGTGAGCAGGTCTTTTTCTTCCCGGCTCAGTTTTTTGGGCGTCCATACCTGTACAAAAATCAGCAGGTCGCCGTAGCCGTAACCGTTTACATCGGGCAGGCCCTTGCCTCTGAGACGCAACATGCGTCCGGGCTGGGTACCGGGTTCTATCTTTATGCGGACCTTTCCGTCCACGGTGGGTACTTCCACATCCGCCCCCAAGGCTGCCTGAGTAAAGGAGACAAACAGGGAGTAGATAAGGTCGTTGCCGTCACGCTGCAATTCCGGGTGCGGTTCCTCTTCAATGACAACCAGCAGGTTTCCGTTGACACCGCCGTGTTTGGGAGCGTTTCCCTTGCCGTTGATGGTCAACTGCATGCCTTCTTCCACGCCTTTGGGGATGGAAAAAGAAATTTCTTCCGCTGCCTTGACAACGCCCTCGCCCTTACAGGTCGCGCAGGGTTTGGTAATGATACGGCCTTCTCCGCCGCAGGCGGGACAAGGACTGCTGCTCTGCATCTGGCCCAGGAAGGTGTGGGTAATGCGGGTAAACATACCCGTACCGTTGCAGGTGGGACAGGCTTTGGTATCCGCATCGGAAGCCGCTCCTTTGCCCCCGCAGGTGGGACAGGCGCGCAGTTTGTTGATTTTAATTACTTTGTCTGCACCGTGGGCAATTTCCTGCAAATCCAGTTTTACACGAATGCGGATGTCCGACCCGCGGCGTACGCCTCGGCCGGCACCACCCGTCTGGCCAAAACCGCCAAAGGGGCTGCCGCCGCCAAAGGCACCGCCAAACGCACCGCCAAAAATATCGCCAAAGCGCGAGAAAATATCGTCCATGGAGAAGCCGCCGGCAAAGCCGCCGGCACCGCCGGCACCCATACCGTCCACTCCGGCGTGGCCAAACTGGTCGTAGCGTGCCTTCTTGTTGGCGTCGCTCAGCACGTCATAGGCCTCGGCCGCCTCCTTAAATTTTTCTTCTGCCTCTTTGTCACCCGGGTTCTTGTCCGGATGGTACTGGATGGCCTTCTTGCGGTAGGCTTTCTTTATTTCATCGGCCGAGGCGGTTTTTTCCACGCCAAGGACTTCGTAATAATCTCTTTTTTTGCTCATTGTAGTAATTGTTGCAAGGGCTATTCACCCACAACCACGTTGGCAAAGCGGATGACTTTGCCGTTAAGGGTATAACCCTGCAGAGCCACATCCACTATCTTCCCTTTTAATTTTTTATTGGGGGCCGGGATTTTGGCCACGGCCGAATGTCTGTCCGTATCCAAATCCAGTCCTTTGGCTTCAATGACTTTCAAACCTTTGGTTTCCAAATAGGAAAAGAGTTTGTGTTGAATCAACTGAATGCCTTCAATGGCATTGGTGTCTTTTTCCGGCAATTGTTCCAAAGTCTGCAAGGCCCTTTCACAGTCGTCCAGCACGGGCAACATCCCTTTGATGGTGTCTTCCGCAGCGGTGAGTACCAGGTCCATACGTTCGCGGGCGGTACGCTTGCGGTAGTTGTCAAACTCGGCCTGTAAACGCAGGTATTTGTCGTTGGCGGCCGCAAGTTGTTCTTTGAGCAGGTCTTCTACAGAAGACGTTTGCGGGGTTTCGGGGGCCGGATTTTGCGGTGCTTCGGGAGCCTCTTCTGCCGTTTCCGTATTCCGGTTGTTTTCTTGGTCTTCAGCCTGATTTTCAGCTTGTTTTTCTGTCTTTTCTTCTGGCTTCATAGCTTCTTTCTGACTCATTTCTATAAATTTTACCGCCCAAAGATACACAAATAACCTGCCAGAGCAAAGGACGGACAAAATGGCAGGGTTGACCCGGTTGGCGGACCCGATAATAAAAAAGGAAGCTCGGTGGATCGGCTTCCTTTTTTTTTTTAATGCAGTGTCTTCCTTATTCCCACTCAATAGTACCGGTGGGCTTGGGGGTAAGGTCAAACAAGACGCGGTTGACGCCCTTTACTTCAGAGGTAATGCGGGCGGTGATGTGTTGCAGCAGGGCAAAGGGAACGTCTTCCACCGTGGCGGTCATGGCATCGCGGGTGTTGACGGCACGGATAATAACCGGCCAGTCATAACTGCGCAGGTTGTCCTTAACGCCGGTAGACTTGAAGTCGGGCACCACGGTAAAATATTGCCATACCTTCCCTTCCAGACCGTTCTTGGCAAATTCTTCCCTCAGAATGGCGTCAGATTCACGCACGGCTTCCAGACGGTCGCGGGTGATGGCACCGGTGCAACGTACGCCCAGACCGGGACCGGGGAAAGGCTGCCGATAAACCATACCGTCGGGCAGACCCAGTTCTTTGCCTACTACGCGGACCTCGTCCTTGAACAGGAACTTGAGCGGTTCCACCAGTTCAAAATCCAAATCCTCTGGCAGGCCGCCTACGTTGTGGTGAGATTTTACCGGACCCGATTCAATGATGTCGGGATAGATGGTGCCCTGAGCCAGAAATTTGATTCCCTGTTGCTTGCGGGCTTCTTCATCAAATACGCGGATAAACTCGGCGCCAATGATTTTACGTTTTTTCTCCGGGTCGGCCACGCCCTGCAACTTATCCAGGAAGCGGTCCATGGCGTCTACATATATGAGGTTGGCGTGCATTTGGTTGCGGAATACTTCCACCACCTGCTCGGCTTCTCCTTTGCGCAGCAAACCGTGGTTGACGTGCACACAGACCAGTTGCGGGCCTACTGCCTTGATCAGCAAAGCGGCCACCACGGAGGAATCCACTCCGCCCGAGAGGGCCAGCAGGACTTTCTGTGTACCTATCTGAGCCTTCAAAAGGGTCATTTGTTCATTGATAAACTGTTGTGCCAGCGCAGGGGTAGTGATGCGCTCCATTGATTGCGGACGAACGTTATTAGATGTCATAGAGTTGATGTTTTTTTTCGGCTGCAAAGTAACATCAATTATGAGAATTATTGAAATACTTAATTTTTTTTTTACATTTGTATTGTATATTTGTCTGATAAATGAGATAATTTATGTCCGACTGTCAACTTAAACAATTGGAGAATCCGTCCACTTTGGTAGACATGGTGGAAAATTCGCTTATTGCCTATATCCATAACAACCACTTGAAAGTATCGGACAGTCTCCCGCGCGAAGCAGCGTTGGCAGAAAGTCTGGGCGTGGGACGAAGTGTCATCAGGGAGGCTCTCAGTCGCCTGAAAATGTACGGTCTGGTGGAATCGCGTCCGAGGGCCGGAATGGTTCTGAAAGAGCCCAACATCTTTGCTCCCCTTAAAAAAGTATTACAGTTGAATTTGTGGGGAGAGAAAACCATGTTTGACGTGCTGGGCTTCCGCATCGCCCTGGAAGAAGGCATGGTGGACGAGATATTTGACAATTTGAATGATAAATATCTGGACGAGCTTACGCGGATAGTGAAAGTGGGCAACGTATTGGAAAACAACCTGTATGAAAATGTAAGCGAGTACGACTTTCATTCCAAATTATATGAAATCACGGGGAACCATACCATCATTATGTTTCAAGACCTGATTCATCCCATTATTGAATTTATCAAGAGCCAGTTTGAGGTATCTTTTAAACCTATAAACCAACGCCTTACTGAAGAAGGACGCATTGTCACCCACTCCGACCTACTCACCTACCTTAAATTCAGGGACAAGGAAGGTTTTCTCAAATCATTGAAAAACCATTTTCTGGTTTACAAGATTTTTTTGAGCGAACATCAATAGCGTTTACCGAAAAGAATGAAATTTATTTTTACCCCTATTTGTCTGACAAATATGATAAATACAACAAATACTGAGAAAAGTCTATGAAAACAACCCGCATCACGACTTCTATTTCTCCTGTTTGATAATAGTATGTATTTTGGGTCTGTGCAGTTCCTGCACCAAAGCGGCCCTTCACGGCCTCGCTGCGTCGGACACAGAAGGGTTTGACCGTCTTGGTGCCAGGCCAGTACAGGAAATTACCCTGGACCAAACCGTCGGGGAAATTCCCGAGGAAATCAGCCTGTTGGGGGTGATAAAAGAAACTGTGCTCTACAAAAACAACGCCGACGGGTCGCTGAACTATATTGACAACAAGCAACAGGGGCAGTTACAGGACGTGACATGGAATGTGTCCGGGTCCCGGTGCCTGCCGCTATCGCAAGGATTGCTGCTGACCGATAGTACCGGGCGGACGGTGTATTACTTACACACGGGCAAGGAGGGCATAGAAGCCACAAGACTAGATGCCATTCCCGTTTTAGAATCCGTTGAGCGGATGAATTGCTGCCAACAAGAAGATTGGCTGTATCTAGCCGTATCGCACCAAGATGGACTGAACTTGTATAGAATGTCAGTAACCGGGGAGAACAATCCCTCTTGGGAACTTGTAAATTCTCTTGAAAACCACCTCACCGCCCCGTTTTTTATGGCGGTACAGTCAGACGGCATTGACAACTGTCTGTATATATTCAGCCCGCAGGAAGGCATTTTTGCCTATAACCTGCGCCTGCACCAATGGGCTCGCAAAGGCAGTGTCACCGTGGACCTTTCGGCGTCAGCCTCGGCATTTGGCAAAGGGGCGGGGCATATTGTGGTGCTTGATTCTTCGGCCGTCGCGGTTTTTCTGTACAATACCATTACTAACTCATTCTCGTCCCTGGCGGCCCCGCAGGAAGATAACGAAGTTTCCGGCGCCCGGTGTATACAAGAGTCGTACGGAACTATTTACAAGACCGGTTATCAGCCTGCCTCCGGTCATATTCAACAAGTAGAATGGCAGGTGGTAAAGATTAAAAACGGTTTTAACGCCATAGACATTACAGTACTTATACTCTATTTTGCCGCTTTGGTGTTCATTGGATACTACTATTCAAAAAGACAGAAAAACCCCGATGACTACTTCAAGGGTGGTCACCGGATTCCCTGGTGGGCGGCCGGATTGAGTCTGTTCGGCACCTCGTTGAGTGCCATTACGTTTATGGCCATTCCCGCCAAAGCCTATGCCACCGACTGGAGTTACATGCTGTTCAACAGCGGGATTGTACTGGTTGCGCCCATTATCATGTACGTGTTTATTCCATTCTTCCGCAAGTTGAACATCACCACAGCCTACCAGTACCTTGAAGTCCGCTTTAACGCGCTGATCCGTATGATTTGCAGTGTGGCTTTTATTGTACTCCAGGTGGGACGAATGGGAGTGATTCTTCTGTTGCCCGCCATTGCCATCAACGTGGTGACCGGTTTCAACATTTTTCTCTGCGTGGCACTTATGGGGGTCTTCAGTATCATTTACACGCGCATGGGCGGGATAGAAGCCGTGGTATGGACAGATGCCCTGCAAGTGGTCATTCTGTTGGGAGGCGCCGTATACGCCATATTCCACATTGTGGGGGAAATTCCGGGCGGATGGACCCAGACCATTGCCATTGCGGTACAAGACGGGAAATTGAGTTTTGGAAGCACCGCTTTTGATTTGACAAATGGGGGCATATGGACGGTGCTGATAGCCACCTTTTTCACAAACCTGACTACTTACGGGACAGACCAGAGTATGGTACAGCGTTACCTGACCACATCGTCTCAGAAAGCGGCGCGTAAAAGTGTAATGACCAATGCGCTGCTGGTTATTCCGGCCACGGTGGTTTTCTTTCTTATCGGGACGGTACTCTATGTGTATTACAAGACCAACCCGGCTCAGGCAACCTCCACGCTGGACAGCAACGACGCCATCTTCCCGTGGTATATTTACACCAACCTGCCGGTGGGAATGGTGGGTATGCTTATAGCCGGCATTTTTGCGGCTGCCATGTCCACTTTGAGCGGCAGTATGAACTCGGCCGCCACCGCCTATATCACGGATATACGCCCCAAGTTGTTCAAAAACAAGCCGCAGGCGGATTTGAAAACTGCCAAAACAGCCACCTTGGCAGTGGGCGCGTTGAGCCTTTGTTTTGCTTTCCTTATGGCCACATGGAACATCAACTCGCTCTGGGATGAATTCAATAAGATATTGGGCCTTATTATGGGCAGCATGGGCGGTCTCTTCCTGTTGGGGATGATTACGCGCAGAGCCAATGCACCTGGGGCTCTCATAGGAATGATTATCAGCATCATTGTTCAGGCCGTGGTCGCGGCCTATACTCCCGTGAATTTACTGTTGTACACCACCGTGGGATTTATCACCTGCTTTGTGACAGGATATATAGCCAGTCTATTCTTTACACATCATAACAAAAACTAAAATGATTGATTCGCCAAAACTGACAGGACTCATCTCCGCCCCTTTCACTCCCATGAGAAAGGACGGAACTCTGGATGTGTCCAAAATTAAAGATTTATGTAACCACTTAATAAACACCAAGTGCGTAAACGGGGTATTTATTTGCGGTACTACAGGAGAATTTGCGTCTTTGACCACAGAAGAAAGAAAAGCCGTGGCTCAGGCGTGGATGGATTATTCACAGGGAAAACTGAAGGTCATTGTGCACGTGGGCGGTACCTCACAGGCCCAATCGGCCGATCTGGCCGCACACGCTCAAAAAATCGGAGCCTTCGCCATCGGGGCCATTGCCCCCTACTTCTTCAAGCCCAGCACCCCGGAAGATTTGGTACAGTTTTTCAAACCTATTGCCGCTGCAGCAGACAAAATTCCGTTTTACTATTACAACATGCCTTCCATCACGGGCGTTTCGTTGTCTGTACCCGCCTTCCTGCTGCGGGGAAAAGAAGAAATTTCCACGTTGCGCGGGGTTAAATTCACTCACAACAACCTTATGGAAATGCAGCAATGCATTCAGTTGAACAGGGGCGAATTTGATATTCTGCACGGTTTTGACGAAATTTTAATTACCGGCCTGGCAGTAGGCGCCAAAGGGGCAGTAGGAAGCACCTACAACTACATACCTTCTTTGTACAAAAAGCTTATGGAAGCCATGGAACAGAATAATGTGGCCGAGGCCCGTCGCCTTCAACACGAGTCTGTAAAAATCCTTGACGTGGTCATTCGCCACGGAGGCGGAGTACGCGGTGGAAAGGTTCTCATGAAATTAGCGGGCGTGGACTGCGGCAACTGCCGTCTTCCCATTGCCCCAGTGGGTGCGGAAGAACTTGCGGCCATACAGCAAGAATTGAAAGACACCCTCTTTTATGAACTCATCTAATTTTACCAATTAAATAATACCTGTATGAAAAAAACTTATTGTTTCTTGCTCCTTTTAGTTGCGCTACTTGCCGCCGTAAGCGCAAGTGCACAGACCAAGAAAATATCGGGAAAGGTTTCCGATATTTCGGGCAATCCCATACCAGGAGTTACAGTTGTACTGAACGACTCATCTGCCTACGCTATCACTGAAACTAACGGTACGTACTCCATCCAAGCAGATGAAGGACAGACGCTTACTTTTTCCAGCATTGGTTACCAGAACAAAGCCGTTACCATAGGCGCCTCGTCCTCCATAAATGTGGTTCTTGAAGAAGAAGTGCTCGCAGTGGAAGAATTATTGATTGTGGGGTACGGATCTCAATCCAAACGGACAGTAACCTCGTCCATTGCCAAAGTTACCGGCGATGAAATCAGCAAAACCACCGTCACCTCTGTGGGAGATGCTTTAAAGGGAAAAGTGGCCGGTGCACGTATCTACACCACCGACAACACGCCCGGAGCAGAACCCACCATCCTTATCCGTGGGGGTTCCTCCATTTCCGGAAATGACAATCCGCTGATTCTGGTTGACGGAATTGAACGTGAAATGTCCGGTATCAACCCCAACGATATTGAATCCATGGAAGTGCTTAAGGATGCCGCCTCAGCCGCCATTTATGGTTCCAGAGCCTCTAACGGGGTTATTCTCATCACCACCAAAAAAGGGAGCAACAACACCTCTCCGCGTATTACTTTTGAAGCCAATGTGGCCGTTGAATCTACAGAACGCAATATGGAATACCTGAACTCGGCCGATGCCTTGACGCTGATGCGCAAGCGCCTGGTACAGGGACCTCATTCCAATTACGCCTATGCCAACAATTACGCATACAGTTCGGGTAACCTTTCTTCATCCAAATACTCTACCCGTACCCTGGGTGCCGGGGAAGCCGTTCCGCAAGGCTACCTGTCAATGGAAGACCCCATTAACCCGGGAAGCACCTTGATTTTCCAGGACAACAGTTGGATTGACCAGTCATTCAACACCGCCATCTGGCAGAATTACTATGTAGGTATAGACGGAGGGAGTGACAACGTAAGATATCTTGCCAGTGTGGGTTATACCAACGATGGCGGGGTTGCCGTAGGTACAGACTTTGATCGTTTGAGCGCCCGCACCAACCTGGACGTGAAGATCAGCAAAAAACTCACTTTTAAGGCCGGTTTTGATTTCAATCAAATGAACACCAAACAGTATGCCAGCCAGTATCAGGTACTTACCAGGGGTTTGATGACGCCCACCACCCAGAAATTGTATTATGATGAAGGACAATATGCAGGAGAACCTACTCCGGGCTATAATTCTTCCTCCCCCACCCCCGTATTCTATGCTTATTACAATGATAATGGACAGAAAGAAAACAAGCTGGGAATTAACGGCACCTTGGAATACGACATTGCCAAAGGATTAAAGGCGGTTGCTCAGGTATCTACCTTTGACCGTGAAATTACCGGTGACAGCTTTACCCGTGCCAATATCTTTAACGGAACGCGCCCTGCCTCTTCTTTCCTGACCAAACAAGAACGGGAAAAAGTGGAAGCCTACCTCTCATACAACAACAAATGGGGCGAACATTCCTTGTCTGCCATGGGCGGTTATTCCTACCAGAGATACGACTATAAATATTTCTACGCTTCCGTAGCGGACGCCTCGTCTGACAAAATCCCCACGTTGAACGCGGGTCCCACCAAGAAAGACGCCACCACCACCAAGAATGCAGAAGTTATGATAGGTTACTTTGGCCGTATCACTTATGATTACGCACAAAAATACCTGCTGGCTCTTACTTTCCGTGAAGATGGTTCCTCTAAATTCGTAGAAGGTCAACAATGGGGTTTCTTCCCCGGAGCATCGGCCGGATGGATTGTTTCGGAAGAGCCTTTCTTTGAAAAAGTAAAGAATATCAACAACCTGAAACTCCGTGTCAGCTACGGTCAAACCGGGAACAACTACGTGGGTTATTATGATGCGTTGGGCTTATATGCCATTAGCACCATGTATCAGGGAGAAGCCTCCATTGTATCTTCTTCCATGCCTAACAAAGGCCTGACCTGGGAAAGTTCCACCCAGTTGGACGCCGGTTTAGATCTGGGCCTGTTTGACAACAGAATCCAGGTATCTGCCGACTACTACAACAAAGTGACCGACAACCTGATTACCAATAAATCACTTCCCAACACTTCCGGGTATTCCAGCATCTTGACCAATCTTGGCAAGGTGCGTTTCTACGGATTTGATTTGGAAGTAAACACCAAAAACGTAGTCCGCAAAGACTTTACCTGGTCTTCCAAAGTAGTCTTGAACTTTGTCAAGAATGAAGTACTTGAACTGCCTGACAATGGTAGAGAAAACCACCGTATTGGCGGGTACACCGTCAAGATGGCCGACGGCTCGACTTACGAATTTGGCGGCACAGCAGAAGGCGAACCTCTGGGACGTTTCTATGGATATAACACCGACTACATCATTGCAACCCAAGAACAGGCTGATAACGCGCTCTATGACTCCCAATCCCGTGGTTGGGACTGGACCAAGAAAAATTATGTCACCGGCAAGAGCGGTACCAGTATCGGTAAAAAAGCCATAGGTGACTATGAATGGAAAGACCTTAACGGAGACGGCGTTATCAATGGATCGGACATGTTCCTGCTGGGTAACACCATTCCCACCGTCACCGGTGGTTTTGGGAATACCTTCCAATACAAGAACCTTTCTCTGTATGTCTATATGGACTGGGCTCTGGGACACTCCATCAGCAACAACTTTCTGCAGCGTCAGATGTGTAACTTCTTTGCCAACAACACCAGTCTGCCTACAGAAATTGCCAAATGCTGGGACCCCGAAGAAGGACAGGATGTAGCTGACGCCAAATACGCCCGTTTTGGCGGAAACGACTCCGATGACCTTAACAAGAACTTCCGTCCCGCATCCAACGTATTCACCACAAAAGGCGACTACCTGTGTCTGCGTGATGTAACCTTGTCTTACGCGCTGTCTACTCCGGGTCTGAAAAAAGCCCAGATTGACAACATCACACTTACCCTGTCCGGCAACAACCTGCACTATTTTACTTCCGTAATTGGGATGTCTCCGGAAACGGGAACAAGCAACGCATACAGCACGTCGTTCTATACTTATCCGCCCATCCGCAGAATTTCGTTTGGCGTAAGAGTGACATTCTAAATTTTTCAACTGTAAAAACTCACATCTATGAAAAATATATTATCTATAGCCGTTATACTGCTGTGCACGGTATTTACCGGTTGTCATAGTGACTTGAACCTGGAACAACCCAGCCAATTTACCTCTTTGTCTATGTGGACTTCCGAGTCTGACGCAGCCAGTGCGGTAAACGGAGCCTACTCGCAACTCAGATCCACGTTTTCTACCCTCCTTCCCGTATACGGTGACTACCGTTCGGCCCTGTACGGAGGCGGTATGATGAGTATTACCGATTACGACAAAATGGCCGTAAACGTATTGGCAAGAGATATGGAAGGTACCGACTGGACCAGCATATACACTACCATCAATTCTTGCAACCTGATTCTGAAATACGCCCCACTAATCAGCTTCGGACAGGAAAGCACCCGCAACCAGGTGATGGCCAACGCCTACTTTATTAGAGGTTTCTGCTACTTTATGATTGCCCGCGTATGGGGTAACGCTCCCTTATTGGTATCGGGCTTTGAATCTGACAACCAAGAAGATATGTATCCCGGCCGTAACCCCGTCGCCGAACTCTACGCCCAGGTTGAAAGCGATCTGACCCAGGCCGAAAGCCTTATGCCGGCCACCGTTACCGACAAGCACAAAGCCTCCCCCGCTGCCATCAACATGTTGCTGGCCGACTACTACCTCTGGAAAGCCAAACGGCTCAACGGCGGGTCAGCAGCCCTGGAAAGCGCCCTGACAGCCGTTAATAAAGTGCTGGCCAACACACATTACGGGCTGGAAAGCAACTTCGCGAACATTTTTGGTATTGCCAACGAAGACAGCAAAGAAATCATCTTCTCTTTCAACTACGAACGCAACGAATACGTGGGCGGTTATCCTTCATACTACCTGATTCCAGAACAATATGTGGAAAACACTCAGTACATCAACAACCCGCTGCCGGTAGGAAGCCATCAACAATACGTATCCATTACGGACAAATATGAAGCCTTCCTTTCTGCAGACCCCGAAGATACCCGCACCAATACTTCTTTTCGGGTATTTCAGGACGGAAGTACCCGCTGGCGCTGGATCAGCAAATTCCAGGGCGAATGGGTAAACGACACGCGTTTCTTCTCCTCGGACATTATTGTATACCGCTACGCTGAGACCGTCCTGATGAAGGCCGAGATTGAAAACGCCCTGTCCAACAAGGCCGAGGCCATTGCACAACTGGTGAAGATTGAAAACCGTGCCTATACCGGCACGCACCGCTACACCACCGCTATGAGCACGGAAGCCATTGACAACGCCATTGTGGATGAAATGCTGAAAGAATTTGTCTCTGAATCCAAGAGCTGGTGGACCCTGGTCCGCATGGGACAAGCCTTTACCCGCATTGAATCTTTGGTAGGCCGCGAAAACGAGAAAAACATTCTCCTCTGGCCCATCTCTTCTTCTTCCATCAATACCAACCCCAATATACAAGAAGAGTAACAGATGAGAAAGTCTGTGATACTTGCCATATGTGTCCTGACGGTCTGCAGCTGCAGACCGTCAGGGAACCACATTGCGGCCTCACTTTCCGTCCCAAACGTTCCGGTATTGGCTCTCAAATCCTCAAACTGCGTGGCCACCCTGCTCTTAAGCAGAACGGACACGGTTCCCTGTACACTGGAAAAAGTAACGGTAAACTTGACGGGAACAGAAAATTTGAGCGATGTAACCACTTTGTCTGTTTTCTACGGAAAGCGTTCATTGGGCAATACGCATGTGCATATCAGAAAGGGCACCCGCTCCCGACGGATAGTCATTCCCATTGATTATACCGTTACGGATGACTCCACAGAACTGTCTCTCTATATGTCGTTGAAAGACACCATTGACTTACGCAACAAGCTATTAATTAATCAAGTCACGGTTGCCACCACCTTGGGTAAGGCGGTGGTAGTTGACAGCAGCCAGACTGCCCTGCGCACGGGATTGGCCTTGCGCCGGGAAATGCAGGATGGGGTAAACACTTCCCGCATCCCCGGCCTTACCACCACCCCGAGCGGAACACTCATAGCCTTGTACGACGCCCGCTGGGAAAGCGACACCGACCTGCAGGGCGATATTGACCTTTGCATCAACCGTAGCACCGACGGTGGACGGACCTGGTCGGGCATGCAGAAAGTACAGGATATGGGAACATGGGGCGGACTTCCCCAACGTTACAACGGGGTAAGCGACGGCTGCATTCTGGCCGATGCGCAAACCGGGGATCTCTACGTGGCGGGATTGTGGATGCACGGCGTATTGGACCCGGAAAACGGGAAATGGATAGAAGGTCTTGACAACAACTCCACCGTATGGAATCATCAATGGCGCAGTTTCGGCTCGCAACCGGGCTACTCGGTAAAACAGAGTTCCCAGTTTCTGCTGTCAAAAAGCACCGATGACGGCCTCACATGGAGCGACCCGATTAACATAACCACCATGGTCAAACCGGAAAGCTGGTGGCTTATGGCGCCGGCTCCGGGACACGGCATTACCTTGCAAGACGGGACCCTGGTCTTTCCTGCCGAAGGCCGGACAGAAAACGGGCTGCAGATTTCCACTCTTATTTACAGCAAAGACCATGGACAAAGTTGGCAAAGCGGAAATCCAGCCTATACAAACACCAATGAGTGTATGGCCGTGCAACTGGCAGATGGCAGCATTATGCTCAACATGAGGGAACGGAGCAACCGCGGCCTTGACAAAGGGAACGGCCGTGCCATTGCTGTAACCGCCGACTTGGGCCAAACCTGGACAGAGCACGCCACGTCACGCAATGCCCTTATTGAACCTGCCTGCATGGCGGCCTTGCACAAACATACCTGTACGGACACTGACGGGAACATCAGAGAACTACTGTTCTTCTTTAACCCGAATTCAAAGACGCAACGGAACCACTTTACCTTGAAATGCAGTCTTGACCAAGGAGAAACCTGGCCCCGGGAACTGTGGCTTCCTATAGATGAAAGCAACGGGAACGGATATTCCTGTATTACCAGTATAGATCAAAATACACTAGGCATTTTATATGAAGGAAGTGGAGCCAACTTGGTCTTTCTGACGGTTTCACTTGACGAAGTACTTAACTAACACAACAACACACTGTAATGACACGAACTGAAGTAAACCAATACATTGCCTATGCCATGGATTTTATGGCAACCCATCATTTCTATTTACCCGAGTGGGCCTTCTGGAGCCCCGCTCAATGGAATGAGAACAAGGAAAAATGTACGGAAATAGCGACTACCGGAATGGGCTGGGACATCACCGATTTTGGGTCGGAAGACTTTCTTAAAACCGGATTGACTCTGGTCACCCTGCGTAACGGGAAACTGAACACCCCGTCCAAACCCTATTGTGAAAAAATCATGTTGGTGCGCAAAAACCAGGTTACCCCGCACCACTATCACGTCCTCAAGACAGAAGATATCATCAACCGCGGCGGAGGCATACTCTGCATGAAGTTGTGGAACAGCAACGCTCAGGGTGAATTGGTGGAAGGAGACCTTACCGTCAGTGTGGACGGCATCTCGACCGTAATCAAGAGCGGCTCCCTGTTTACCTTACGTCCGGGACAAAGTATCTGCTACACCCCGGGGCTGTACCATACGTTCTGGGCAGAAGAAGACGACTGTCTGGTGGGAGAAGTTTCTTCCGTCAACGACGACAAGACCGACAATTATTTCCTGCTCAAACAGGGTCGGTTCTCACGTATTGTAGAAGATGAGGCCATTGCGCACTATCTTTGCAACGAATATCCTTTCTAATAAATTTAATTATGAAACGTCTGATACTATTCTCATTGCTTCTGCTTATTTTTCAAAGCGCCACGGGACAGAAAAAAGCCGACACGCTTTTTTTAAAAGATTCGTCTTCGTTCTCGTTTGCCCTTATGCCGGATCCCCAGAATTACGTCAAGTACGACTACAATCAACCCGTTCTGGAATTACTGACCGCCTGGATTACCGATAATGTGGAAAACCTTCACATCAAGGCTCTTCTCTGCACGGGAGACATGGTAGACCAGAACGAATGTCTGGTGCCGCCGTACCCGCGTTTCGGCAACATTACCAGCAGACAGCAATGGGAATATGTATCACACGCGTTTGAACGTCTGGACAACGTGATTCCCTATATCATATCTACCGGGAATCACGACTACGGATATACCCGTTCCGAGACCCCCATCACCAGGTTCCCGGAATATTTTACGGTTGAGAGAAACAACAAATACCGCGGTTGTCTGGTAAGTGTGTGCAACAACCGGCTTGGCTACCCCACCCTTGAAAACGCCGCCTATGCCTTTGAAGACAAGAACTGGGGAAAGCTATTGGTCATAGCCCTGGAATACGGAGCACGGGATGAGGTGTTGCAATGGGCCAAAGACTTGTGTGACAATGACCTGCATAAAGACCATACCGTCATTGCGTTGCTTCATTCCTATCTGACGGCCGGCGACAACGCCGCGCGCCTTCAAAAAGACAACTACAAAATGACGCCCCTCAATGGAGGAGAAGCCCATTGGGAAAAATTGTTTTCACAGACAGCAAATATCCGTCTGGTCATCTGCGGCCACTATGCGGTCACGGACGATGTGTTTGAACATAACGTCGGATTCCGGATTGACAAGAATAAAGCCGGGAAAGAGGTGTTCCAGATGATGTTCAACACCCAAGACCTGGGTGGTGGGGCCAGCGGCAACGGGGGAGATGGCTGGTTGCGTATCCTGGAATTCATGCCTGACGGCCAAACGGTCAATGTAATCACCTATTCGCCTCTGTTCGGTTACTCGCCAAGAACTAGAGACCTTGCCCTGGACACGGCTCCCTACAACAGTTTTACTTTTAAAATTAAATAACACACCATGCCGGTTGATTTTGATTATCTTGGACATCCCAACCAGACCTACGGGGCGGTTGAATACGTATATACCCAAGGAAAGGCTAAAGGCGTAAAGGTACTCCACGTCAAGAACGGGAGCGGACTGGAACTTGAGATACTGGAAGACAGATGTATGGATGTCTCCCGGCTGTCTTTCAAAGGAATGAATCTGTCCTATCTGTCCAAATGCGGCATTGTGGGTCCCGAATATTACAATCCCGACGGCTTTGAATTTCTACAAAGTTTTAACGTGGGATTTCTGACCACCTGCGGGTTACGTCACATTGGAGCCCCCTGCAGCATCGGCAACGAATCATTTGGTCTGCACGGCCGGATTGCCAACACACCGGCCGAACAAGTCTGCGCCTTTGTGGAGCACGAGAACGAAAAAGACAAGGCCGTCATTCGGGTCAGCGGACTGGTCCGCGAAGCGCGCATATTCAGAGAAAACCTGGCCTTGTACCGTTCTTTTGAGATACCGGTGGGCCGGAATCACTTTATCATTCACAACCGGATTCACAATTACGGTTTCACTCCCCAGAGCATCATGCTTATGTTGCATATGAATTTTGGCTACCCCCTGCTTGATGAACACGCGCAATTGTACCTTCCCACCGTCGGTACCGAGCCGAGAGACGCCCGGGCCAAAGAAGGGCTGGACCATTTCACGCGCATTGAAGCTCCGGCTACCACATTTGACGAACAAGTCTACTTCCATACGTTACATACCCATGAAGATTCACAGACCGCGGTGGCTTTGATCAATCCCACCTTAGGTTTTGGGGTGGCGCTACGTTACCGCACCAGTCAGTTCCCCTTCACTACGCAGTGGAATCAGTTTGCCAAAGGGGATTATGTATTGGGCATTGAACCTGCAGCCTGCAAAATGGTGGGACGCAAAGAGGCTCTTGAACGGCAACTGGCCCCGGTAATTTCCCCGCAGGATTACAAAGATTTTGACGTACAAGTAGAACTTATTGACGGACCCCAGGCCATTGACGCTTGCATTCAGGAGATACAAAAATTGCAGCAATGAAGTATCTGATCCTTTCAATATGGTGTGTAATCACCCTGGCGCCCCCCCTATGCGCACAACCTGCAGACAGGGCAGCCTTCCTGAAAGCCAAACGATGGGTCGCCTCAAGAGTATGGGCACCGAACAGCCTGAAACTGGACATTCATCCTTCCGTGGATTACGTGGAATTTCAAAAACAATATCTTGCCAACAAGGCTGTCTGGGACCGAGCTTTTCTGGCCGTCAGCAAGGCGGACAAAGATTTAAAAGCCTTTACGGAGAACGGGAAGCAGGATCTGATAGCGGACCAATGTACTATTACCGTTTCTGAATACACGCCAAAAGACCCTGCTACCGTCCGTCTGGAAGGTCATCAGGACTATATTGACCTTCAGATAAGCGCCGGCACCGTAATCTGGGGCGTATGTAAAAAAGACAACGCTACGGAAGCCATAGCGTACAACCCGGAGAAGGACGTAGCCTTCTATACCTCGGAAAAGACCCGTACCTTTAAACAGAACGCCTCCAAACCATATATTTTTCTATTTTTCCCCAACGACCTTCATATACCCTCCTATGCGGCCGACCGTGTGACATATGAGCAACCGCTCAAGAAAGTGGTAGTCAAGATCAGAGTAGCCCCTACCGGCGAGTAAACGGAATACCAATTGCATATCGCTGAATTTGCCTATCTTTATACAAACAAATTCAGTTATGAAACGTCAACTTCTATCTCTTGTCATTGTAACTCTTAATCTATTTGCGCTTTCGGCCCAGACGGGCCAAGTCCATATTTTATCTGTCAACGACATGCACGCTGCCGTAGAACGTTTTCCCCAACTGGCGGCCATTGCCGACAGCCTGCGAACCCTCTACCCCGATTTGCTGGTCTTGTCTGCCGGAGACAACCGCACAGGCAATCCCATAAACGACTTCCATCCCGTGTCTTCCAAACCGATGGTGGACCTGATGAACGCCACGGGATTCAATTATTCGGCATTGGGCAATCACGAATTTGATGCGGGTGTGGACGGACTGCGCACCGTGATCAACAACTCTTATTGCAAATACCTTTGCGCCAATATCGCTGCCCCCGACTCGCTGCGGTTGCACATAGAGCCTTTTGCCTTTGTCGCACGCAACGGCCTGCGCATTGGCATATTGGGCCTGGTACAGACAGGCATTACCGGTACCCCCGATGCCCACCCCAAATACTTTGACAAGTTGACCTTCCGTCCGGTAAATGAAACGGCCCGAGACTACGCCTGGATGCGCCGGGAATGTGACGTATTTATCTTATTGACCCACAATGGTTTTGAAAGCGACTTGGAATTAGCCGGAATCCTGCCCCAATGCGACCTGCTCATTGGCGGCCACTCGCACACCCTGCTTGAACCCTCCCAAACGCAAAACGGGGTACTGATTACTCAGGACGGCCGGGACCTCAAATATGCCAGCTTCACCACTCTTACCGTACAGGACGGCAAAGTGACCGACCGTCAAAGCCAAATCATTGACGTCAAAAATCACCCGCGCCGCAACCCGCAGGTACAGGCTATGGTGGATTCCTTCAGCCAAAACCCGACCTTGCAACGCGTCCTCACCCGGGCCACCGCCGACTTCACCCAAAAAGAACAGTTGGGTTGCCTTATGGCCGACGCCATGCGGGCCGAGGCGGGAGCCGACATTGCCGTCCAGAACAGCGGCGGAGTGCGGTACGAGACCAAGGAAAAAGGCCCCTTCACGGTAAACGATGTCTACCGGCTGGACCCCTTTGGTAATGAAATGGTGGAGTTCAACCTCACCGGAGAAGAAATAGAGCGTATGCTGGCCGCCATTTGTGACGGGGACGACTACGGGCCGGCCTTTGTATCTGGCATCCGTTATTCGATAGACCTTGGAAAAGACAACCACACGGTCAAACGCGTCAAAATTACCAATGATGACGGCAGCAAATTTGACCGCAAACGCACGTACCGCGTGGTAATGAGTTCTTACGTGGCCACGGTGAGCGATTATGAAAAAGAAGACGAAGGACGCAATCTGTATATGGTGGTCTCCGATGCTATTATCAATTACTTGGACAAACAACCCTCATTGGATTATACAGGCGTCAGCCGTATGAGCTGCACCATGGAGGCGCCTTTGGCCCGCTAACACACTGACAAGCATCTATGACCGTTTACGTCAACGACAAACCCGTAATGGTGTTCCGCGGTGCCCGCGCCCGCAACGCACTTATCAAGTATTACAAACAGCTTGGTCAACGCATTGCCGTTGAAAACCTGCTTATTACCGACCGGTGGGGCAATACCCTCTCTGACGACAGTCCGCTGATGGAAAACGAAAAAATATACGCTAAATGAACCGTATTTTGTTATGAATCAGCGCGCAATCATCATTGGCAGCGGTCTGGGAGGATTGGCGTGCGGGCTTATTCTGGCTAAAAACGGATATGAAGTCACCGTACTGGAAAAAGAAGCCGTGGCGGGAGGGTGTCTGCAAACTTTTCATAGGGCGGGCGTGTCTTTTGACACCGGCTTCCATTACGTGGGGGGACTGGCCAAAGGCCAACCGCTTTACCGTCTGTTCAACTATTTTGGATTGATGCAGCTTCCCTGGCACCGTATGGATGCCCGGGGTTTTGACAGGGTCATTCTGGACGGGGAACAGTATCTTTTTTCCGGCAGCGAATTTCCGGAAAAAGAGAACCCTTTTGCGTGCTTCAGTGAGACGCTGGCTTCACAATTTCCGCAACACCGTCCCGCCCTTGACTCTTATGCCCGCTTTCTTGACAAAGTGGGGCAAAATACGTTTAACAGCGAGGCTATGCCGCTTTTCGAGCAATCGGCCTACCGGTATCTGGATTCGCTGAGCCAAGGCAACACCCGGCTGCTCAACGTGCTGAGCGGCACCTCGGCCAAAATGGAGCTCTGTGCCGAAACCCTGCCGCTGTATACGTTTGCGCAGATTAACAGTTCGTATATTCAGAGCGCCTGGCGCCTGCGGGGGGACAGTTCGCTGATTACCGGGTCCCTGGTGCAACAAATACGGACCCTGGGAGGCCGGGTGTTAACGGGCTGCCCCGTCACGGGGCTGGTGGAAAAGAACCGCAATGTCACTGCCGTGACCATCAAGGGGGGAGAGACATTTCCGGCAGACGTGGTGGTCTCGGCCGTTCACCCGGCGGCCACCATGCAGTTGCTGGCACCGGACAGCGCCGTGCGCCGCAGTTTCCGCCGTCGCATTGTGTCCCTGCCCAACACCGCCGGGATATTTACCGTACACCTGGCCCTCAAGCCGGAAACCGTGCCTTACCTTAACCACAACCTGTTTGTGCACAGCACTCGGGGAAGAAGCGTCTGGGAACAGCCGGGATTGATGATCAGTTGCAAGGTGCCGGAAGACGGCGGCTCGTGGGCAAAAAGCATGGATATTCTCTGCACCTTGCCCTGGAAAGAGATGGCGCCCTGGGCCTACTGCCATACGGGACGCCGCGGGGCGTCTTATCTGGAATTCAAAGAGCGCAAGGCACAAGAATGTATTGACAGGGCGGTCGGAGCCGTTCCCTCTCTGCGTGGGGGCATTGAGCGTTACTACACCACCACTCCGCTCAGCTACAGGGACTATACCGGCACTCCGGAAGGGAGCGCCTACGGCATCAGAAAAGATTACAACCACACGTTGTCCACCGTGCTGGCGCCACGCACGCCGTTGGGAAATCTGTACCTTACCGGCCAGAGTCTGAACCTGCACGGCGTGTTGGGGGTATCTATAACCGCCCTGCTCACCTGCTCGGAAATTCTGCCCTCAACCGTTGAATTGCCTTATTGACTCGCCGTGAAAAGGCCTCCGTTTCTTTTCTGGTACGGCAAATGCAATCGTCGGTTTCCAGAGGACCCAGCGTGGCTTCCATCTCGGCGGCGTTGCGATAGGTATTCCGGCGGAACGGATTGTCGTAGTCTCGTTTTCTGGTTTGGTAAACCCGGTCGTTTACATAGCTGCGTATTTCAAGGCCCTTTTCCAGCACTTCTTCCCACAGCGCACCGGACATTTCTTCCACCCCAAGTACAAACTTCAGGGCCAGATAGGCGTGGCGGAGCTTGTGGAGGGGATACAGGTCCCAGATAGTCTGATAGCGTCGGTGCACGTCATCCCAGGAATTCAGGGTTCCAGACTTGATATCGCATACCATCAGGTCAAAGTCGTCACGCATCATCAGTTGTCCTCCCAGATTAATCCATTCCCTCTGACGCACGCTGTCCAGTGACCTGCCCAGTTCTTCAAAAGTCAGGTCGGGATGCGTTTCCATATAGGGCACCACGGTGTGCACGGCGTAGTATACCAGCATATCCCCGTAAGAACGGTAGGCGTCGTATACTTTGAGAATCCGGACAGGACGGCTACTGCGCTCCATATCATATCCAAGCACTTCCAGAGCGTCCACCGTTGCACGGGGCCCGTTAAGCAGGTTGCGGCCCCTACGGCGCAGGTCCTCATGGGTACCCTCGGCGCCCCCATAGGCCAAAGCCGTCCATTGTTCCAGAAGTTTGCGCGCGGCGATGCATTCTTCCATACTGTCCGGAGCAAACATATCGTACTCAATGTGCTGCAGCTTGTTCACACGCAAGTCTCGGCGGGCATACTTGTCGTTGTTGCGGATCAGGGCATACATATTGGAGAGCCACCAGAAAGCGGGAGTCACCTGCAGTTGGTTTTGCGACACGCAATGGCTCACCAGTGAAAACGGGAACGGGATGTCCAACTCGTAGGGGTAGTCGGCTTTTTCAAGCAGCACGTAACTGGCAAAACGGCTGGAATGTTTGACACTGGTGCACAAGCCCGGCCAGAAGCCGCGGCCCGCCTCAATTTCCCCGTCATTGGTGCGGCTGTTGTGGTTGGACCCTATGGTGGCGCCGGCGGCCATGTTGGATTGTCCCTTAATGAGGCTGGCAATAAGGAACGAATTGTTATGATGCTGCTCGTGAAACGGGAAGATGAGGTTGTTGAGCACTTCGCAGCAGGAAATGGTGGAATTGTCACCCATATAAGAATGAATCAGACGGGCTCCGTATTTAAGGGACGAGTGGCTGCCCAGCACAAACCGAACGGCAATGCACGAATAGAATATACGGCAGCCGTAGCCCACAATGCCGTTTACAAGCACCACGTTCTCTCCTATTTGGGAGGGCTCGGCCAGGGAAGAATTGATGGTGATGTTTTTCAGTTTGCTGGCTCCTTTGATGTAGCAGTGCTCCCCTATCTTGACATCCTTGATAATCAAGGAATTTTTGATGACCGTTCCCGTGCCTACGGTGCCGTAATAGCCCCTGCGGCTGTCAAACATGGACTGGGTAAAGGCGCCCAGACGTTCCTGCAGGGCCTTGTCATCCACAAATTTGGCCCACATATAGGCATCTGCGGGTAGCATACCGTCAAAGGGCATCACCTCGCGCCCTCCGGCCTCGTTCATTAAATTGAGGCGCACCCGCACGCTCTCGTCCTCCCCCTCCTTGAGTATGCCGTTGCCGAATTTGGCGTGGTCGGTGCAAGACATTTCCTGTACGTTGAACAGGATACAACGGTCTCCCATGATATAGTGAGACAAGTAATGCACGTTGTGAATGGCGCAGTCGTCACCTATATCACACGAGTGTATGGAACTGTTGGTAATGCCGCAGGGCAGCCGCAGATCGTGGTACTGCAAGCCGTCACCGGTAATGCGTCCAATACGTACAAAGCCGTAGAAATGGTTGTTACGGACCATGTGCGGGGAAAACCGGTCGGTCACCATAATATTGTCCCAACTTACGGCCGAGTTGTCGTTCTTCACCAGAGCTTCAATCTCGTCACTGCGCAGATGGCGCCAGTCACCGACAGGTTTTTTCACCTGACGGTTGCGAAGGGTATATTTATCTTCTCCCGCAGGAATGTATTTGGGATCCAGAAAACTGTTGAACAGCCTGTCGGAAGGAAGCAATGTAATTTGTTCCATATATAGGATAACTAATGGGGTTTGTCTACTATGTTAAAGTATTCGCTTTCAAAATTCGGGGTAAACACCTTGGTGCCCTTTGCGGCCGTCAACTCGCTGCGGGTCCAGAAACGGCCTCCGTCCAGTTCGACACCCGGGAGCACCGGTCCATCGTACACGGTCTTGAACACGTGCACCAGTTCTTTTTCACGGTCCGATTCAAACACATACCGTTTTACAAATACGGGGGTGAAACCCTCAATGCCCAACTCTTCCAAAGCCTCCCTGCCCAAAGCCGCCTGAGGCGTTTCACCAAAGGCCATATGTCCGCCCACCGACGTATCCCATTTTCCGGGTTGAATCTGTTTCCAAACGGGCCGTTTCTGCAAATAGAGGTCGCCCCGGCTGTTGAACAGATGCAGGTGCACCACCGGATGCAGGATTTTACTTCCGTCATGGCATTGCCAGCGGGCGGCCCGACCCACGGTAAGCCCGCGCTCGTTGACAATGGGAAAAACCTCATTGAGGTTCTCGGTGCGTTCTCCCCTCTTATTGGCCGAGGCGGAAGACCCGCCGACCTCCGGCTCACCGACAGCCACCGGCTTTGTCACCGCAGGTGCGGCAGGCGCCACGCTTTCAGCGGGCGCCGTTTTATCCGCCGCAACCGGGGCCAGCGGACGCAAAGCGGGAGAAACCCCGGCGGGCTGTGTCCATTCCGCGGGAGCGGTATATGTCACCTCCACTACAGTGACCCGTTGCGTTCCGGAAGGCAGGGGAATGTCCACTTCCTCGGCCGGATTATGACCCGCCAGAGCCTGCGCCAGTGGAGAAAAAAACGACAAGTTGCGGATGCCGTCGGCCTCATCGGCTCCGGTAATGCGGATGCAGACGGGGCGTTGCGCAAACAGTTGAAAAGTAACGTAAGCCCCCAAGGCTACCGTATAGGGCGGCTGTGTTTGCGGAGGTACCCTTACGGCGGAACGAATTCTTTCCTGCAGCAACAGCAGTTTGGCGTTCAGATAATTGCGGGTCACACGGACATCCGCCTCGTTGCCGGTGGCGGTTTCCCGCGCTTCCAGCAGGGCGCTCCGTTCCTGTACCAGCGCGTCAAGACCCTGCGGGGTAACATAATTGACGGCACCTTGCGGCAGGTAAGCACGGGGAGGCACCATAGGAATTTCTTCCCGGTCGCCTTCTTTTACAAAACCTCTACTCATTGTACAAAAATAGTGATTAAAATTTATACTTTTGATTCATGAACATAGAAGAAGTTAGAGCATACTGCCTTTCCCTGCCCGATGTCACGGAAGACATGCCTTGGGGAGAAGAGGTGGTGGTGTTCCGGATTGCCGGGAAGATCTTCCTGGCGCTGGGACTCAATAACGACTCGCCACACGTGGCGGTCAAATGCAATCCCGACAAGGCCATTGACCTGCGGGACCGTTATTTTGGGGTACAACCGGCCTTTCACTGGAACAAAAAGTACTGGAACGACGTCTATCTGGAACGCGACTTGACGGACGTGCAGATCAGAGAATGCATTCTGGAGTCGTACCGTGAAGTGGTGCGCAAACTGCCCGGAAAGAAAAAAGAGGTGCTACCGTAGCAACACCTCTTTTTTTTATTAACGGGCCATGACGCTGTCCTATTTCTGGAACAATTTTTGGGCCATTTGATACAAACTTCTGCGCCAGGTCAGGAATTCGTGGGCGGTACCTTCTGAAACATAACCCATAACGTTGAAACCGGCTGCTTTCATATCGGCAGTGGCTTTGTTGATACCGTCGGGGTTTTCTTTGCTGCCGCAACTCATGAAGATGAAGTCTACCTGGTTTTTGTCTTTGATGTCTTCGGGGGCATAGGTGCCACCGCTCAACAGACCGTAGTTGCCAAATACTTCGGGACGGGCCAAAGTGATGGTTTTGGTTTCCATACCACCCATTGACAGACCGGCCATGGCACGGTGTTTCCTATCGGCGATAGTTCTGAAGTGAGCGTCAATATAAGGAACCAGTTCGTCAACCAATACCGCTTCAAAGCCGTTGTTCAGATTCATGGCAGGGCGGGCGGCGGGACGGGCAGCAGGCGCATTGGCGGCGGGAGCAGCGGGACGGGCCGCGGGAGCGTTGGCACCGGCAGCGGGAGCGGCGGGACGGGGACCCATTCTCATTTCATTGGTCATACCGTAAGTCATGACAATGATAAAGGGTTCAATTTTGCCGTCGGCAATCAGGTTATCCATAATCAGATTGGCGTGACCCTGGGTGGACCAAGCCGTTTCATCTTCACCCCAACCATGTTGCAGGTAGAGTACGGGATACTTTTTGTTTTTGTCGTTTTCACCGTAGAAAGGAGGAGTGTATACAAAAGCGCGGCGTACGGTATTAGTGCTCTTTGAATAGAAAAGAACTTGCTGTACGTTGCCGTGAGGAACGTTTTTGAGGGCGTAGAAATCCTGGTCGTGGGCGGGAATTTCAATACCGCTTTCCCAACGAGATGAACCGTAGTAGTTCAAAGTTCCGGGGTCGTTGAACACGCCGCCGTCAATGGTAAGATGATAGTAATGGAAGCCTTCATCCATAGGACCTGCAGTGGTACCTACAAAGAAGCCTTCGCTGTCTTTGGTGAGAACGGTGCCGCCGCTGCCACCCAGACCCAGACTGACAACTATGGAGTTAGCATCGGGAGCTTTTACTTTAAAACGGGCGTAGCCTTGAGAGTTTACCATAGGATACTCCTGACCGGGCTGGTTTTTGGTAGAAGGTTTAAAATCTTCTTTTACCTCCTGGGCAAAGCCCACGGTCGTCATCAACAGAATGGCGGCAAGCGTAAAGAGTTTTTTCATTGTAAATAATAAATTTTAGTAAGAGTTATGTGTTATTTTGGTTCCGGTCGTAAATTAATCCATAAACAGCAACTGGGCAAATTGATAGAGACTTCTTCTCCAGGTCTGCCATTCGTGTGCCGTGTCGGGAGATACATAAAAATGCGCGTTGTAGCCGGCAGCCTTGAGGGCAGCCACGTCATCCTTAGGATTGGTAACGCCTTGTCTGCGGTTTTCCAGTTCCCGGCTGCCGAAGCTGATAAAAATCAAACTGTTTTTGGCTTTGAGACCCTGTACGTTATTGGCTTCTTCCACGGTAACGGTGCCACCGCTGAAAATACCGAATGAACCGAATACATCGGGATTGGGGAAGGCGATGGATTTGGTCTGCATACCCCCCATAGACAGACCGGACATGGCTCTGTGCCCGGCATCGGCAATAGTACGGAAGTTTGCGTCGATATAGGGGATAATGTCATTGATAAGCGTGGTCTTAAAACCGTCCGACCAATTGTTGGGAAGGTTCATTCCGCCGCCCTGAGGGGCTGCGGGACGTTGTGCCTGACCTTGTGCGGGAGCGGGTGCCGGTGCCGGTTGGGCTGCGGGACGTGCCCAGGAACCGTTTTCCATTACAATGATAAACGGTTTGGCTTTGCCGGCCGCAATAAGGTTGTCCATAATCAGAGCGGTTTTGCCCTGTACGGCCCAGCCGTATTCGTTTTCACCGCCACCATGTTGCAAGTAAAGCACCGGGTAGCGTTTGGTACCGTTGTCATAATCGGCGGGAGTGTACACAAAGCAGTGACGCATTTCATTGTTGGTCTTTGAAAAGTAGTACACTTCACGCACCTGGCCGTGAGGCACGTTTTTGAGGGCGTAGAAATCTTCATCCGCTGCGGGAACTTCTATACCGCTACCCCAACGGCTGGCACCATAGAAATACAGACTGGACGGGTCGGGAACATTGGCTCCGTCTATCTTCAGCTGATAGTAGTGGAACCCTTCATCCTGGGGGGGCGAGTCACCGGTCCACACCCCTTTTTCATCTTTTGTGAGATCATATCTGACACCTCCCAAATCCAGCTGAACCTGTTTGGCATCGGGAGCGGCAACCTGTACGCGGACACAACGTTCTGAATTCACCATAGGGTATTTTTTCCCCGGCTGTACCGAACTGGAAGGTTTGAAATCTTCTTTAACCTGGGCAAGACCCACGGTCGTCATAAGCAAGATGGCGGCTAGTGAAAAGAATTTCTTCATTGTAAATTAAGAGTTAGATTAAGTTTTTGGGCGATTCTGGTCTAACAAAAATACAATAATAATTGGAAAGACGGTCATCTATTCACCGTAATACGCTTTTCTGTATATTTCCATAATTTCTCCCACCAGCGGATATTTGGGATTTGCTCCCGTGCACTGGTCATCGTGCGCATTGTCAGACAAATTCCGCAGACCTGCCATAAATACGGTCTCATCCACGCCGCTGTCTTTGATGGACATAGGTACGTTAAGATCCTTCATCAACTGCCGGATGGCCGCAATTAGATTAGTAACGCTTTCTTCCGTGGTGTTGCCTCCCAGCCCCAGGAAACGGGCCACTTTGGCGTATTTTTCGTCGGCGGTGAAATATTCGTATTTGGGGAAGGTGGAGAACTTAACCGGCTTTTGCGCATTGTAGGCAATCACGTAAGGCAGCAGTATGGCATTGGCCCTGCCGTGAGGAATATGGTACTCACCACCCAGTTTGTGAGCCATACTGTGGTTCAGTCCCAGGAACGAGTTAGTAAACGCCATCCCGGCAATACAGGACGCATTGTGCATTTTTTCACGGGCCTTGAGGTCATTGGCCCCGTTCTGATAGGCCCTCCTCAGGTAATTGAACACCATATCAATGGCCTGCAGGCAGAGTCCGTCGGTATAATCGTTGGCCATATTGGACACGTACGCTTCCAGGGCGTGGGTAAGCACATCCATTCCCGTATCGGCCGTGGCCTGTTTGGGCAGAGAGAGCACAAACTGCGGGTCTATGATGGCCACGTCGGGACGGAGGGCGTAATCGGCCAGCGGGTACTTGATGTTTCCGTTCTTGTGGTCGGTAATCACCGCAAACGCCGTCACTTCACTGCCGGTACCCGAGGTGGTGGGAATAGCCACAAACTGTGCCTTGGAGCCTAATTTGGGAAATTTAACCACCCGCTTACGGATATCCATAAATTTCTGTTTGAGCCCGTCAAATGTGGCGTCGGGATGTTCGTAAAACAGCCACATTCCCTTGGCGGCGTCAATGGCCGAGCCGCCTCCCAAGGCAATGATGACATCGGGATTGAAGTTCCGCATTTCTTCCACGCCCCGCTGTATGGTTTCCACATCCGGGTCGGGTTCCACGTCGGAATAGATTTTTGAGTGGCAATACTGGTCACGTTTTCTCAAATAGTAGAGGACCTTGTCTATATAACCCAGTTTCACCATCATGGGGTCGGTCACAATAAACGCGCGGGAGATGTTTTCCATTTTTTCCAGATACTGTACCGAATCGTACTCAAAATAGATTTTGGGAGGTACTTTAAACCATTGCATATTGACTCTTCTTTTAGCGATTTTCTTTTTGTTGATAAGGTTTACGGTAGACACGTTAGCCGTGGTGCTGTTTTTTCCGTACGACCCGCAACCCAGGGTCAGGGACGGGGTGTTGGTATTGTAGATATCCCCGATGGCCCCCTGGGAAGAAGGCGAATTCACAATAATGCGCCCCACCCTCATGGCCTTGCCGAATTCTGTAATGATTTTGTCATTGGTAGAGTGAATAATGGCCGAGTGACCCAACCCTCCAAAGTCCAGCATCTTGCGACACATTTCAAAACCTTGGCGGTAATCATCCACCACATAATAGGCCAGCACCGGAGAGAGTTTCTCGCGTGAGAGCGGGTAGTCCGCACCCACATCCTGCAGACGGGCCAGCAGAATCTTGGTGTCTTCCGGCACCGTCACACCGGCCTGCGCCGCTATCCAGTGCGCACTCATGCCCACCACGGCGGGATTCACGGCTCCCTTTTCCGTATTGATCACAAACTGCGATACTTGCTCTATTTCTTTTTCATTAAGGAAGTAACAGGCATTCTCTTTCATGAATTCCTCAAACTCCGGAGCCACCGTCCTGTCCACCACCACCGCCTGTTCAGAAGCGCAGATCATCCCGTTGTCAAAGGTTTTGGAGAGCATCAGGTCCGTGCAGGCCCGCTTTACGTGGGCCGAGGTTTCAATGTAGCACGGCGCATTTCCGGGGCCCACCCCTATGGCCGGCTTGCCGCAACTGTAAGCAGACTTCACCATACCCGACCCGCCGGTGGCCAGAATGAGCGATACCATGGGATGGTTCATCAAAGCCGTAGTCGCCTCAACGGACGGATGCTCAATCCACTGCACGCAATACTGGGGAGCGCCTGCCGCCACGGCGGCGTCACGCAATATCCGGGCCGCCCGGGCCGATGAGTTCTGGGCAGAGGGGTGGAACCCAAAGATAATGGGATTACGCGCCTTGGTACAGATTAAGGTTTTAAACAAAGTGGTGGACGTAGGATTGGTCACAGGGGTAACACCGGCCACAATGCCCACCGGCTCGGCCACTTCTTCATAGCCTTCCAGTTCGTTTTCAGACACCACTCCCACCGTCTTTTCATTCTTGATGGAATTCCAGATATACTCTGTGGCAAACAGGTTTTTGATTACCTTGTCTTCATAGACGCCACGTCCGGTTTCTTCATAAGCCATACGGGCCAGTTCACGATGGTGGTCCAGTCCCGCCAAGGCCATAGCATATACAATCCTGTCAATTTTCTCCTGGTCAAAGGTCATATATTCCTTTAACGCTTTCTCTGCATTTCTTACCAGAGTGTCAATTTCTGATGTTACACTTTGCTTTTCCATATCTTATTATTTTTATCTTAATCGATATTTATTTATCGATTACGATACAAAGGTAATGCTTTTTTGTTCTCTACAAAATAAATGAGTAAAAAATTATCGATTTATTATCCTTAATTTTGTTTATACAAGTTAATAACCTTACAACCACAGATATTTACCGGTATGAAACTTACAAAAACTTTCTTCTCCACCCTGGCAGCAGGTCTTGCCCTATGCCTTTTACCGAGTCTCACACAACAGGCTCACGCCCAACAACAGACACCCGACCCATACCCCTACAAAGGGTATATCCATCATACGGCGGGTAACCCTTACCTGCCCTTATGGGAACACATTCCCGACGGTGAACCGCGTGTTTTTGAAGACCCGGACAACCCGGGAAAGTTCCGCGCCTACATCATAGGTTCTCACGACGTCCGCTTTGACAGCTACTGCGGTCCCGATATCCACGCGTGGTCCGCCCCTGTGGAAGACTTGACGGCCTGGAGGGATGAAGGGCCTTTGTTCACCTACCCCATTGAAGACCAGTGGGACGTAATGTACGCCCCGGACTTGGTGGAAGTCAACCACAAGGACGGCACCCGCGAGTATTACCTGTATCCCCACAGCCGCGGCCGCTGGCGCGAACCTATGATTTGCAAGGGCAGCCGCCCGGACGGGCCGTTTACCCCCATAAATATGACGGCCGACGGTGTTCGTACCGTTGAGGGAAGCATCATTGGCTTTGACCCTTCCATTTTTATTGAAAACATTACCGACCCCAAGGATCCCGACTACGCCGTCGGTTTCAGGGCCTACGGTTTCTGGGGATACCAGAAATCCCTGGCGGCCCAGTTGGACCAGAACACCATGTACTCGGCCCGCCCGGGGACGGAAGTGCTTGAGTACTTCCTGCCCTCCAGCGCTCGTTACGGTGTCATCCGTGACCCGGAAGGGACTCCCTACCCCGCCCTGTACAAAGGACAGGACCCCAAAGACTTCAACTTCTATGAAGCCTCTTCCATACGTCAGGTGGGCAACAAATACGTGATGGTGTTCTCCGGTTATTCCGGACCCGATTACGGACTGAGCAGCACCAACTCGGCCTTGAGGTATGCTTACGGCGACTCTCCGCTGGGTCCCTGGCGCAGCGGCGGCGTGGTGGTTGACTCGCGCGGTGTGGTTCCGAACAAAGACGGCTCCAGTCTGGAAACCACCAATGCGGGACACAATACCCACGGGAGTCTGCAGGTGATTAACGGTCAGTGGTACGTATTCTATCACCGCCCGCCCCGCGGATTCGGCAATGCACGTCAGGCAATGGTGGCACCCGTAACCATTCAGTGGGACGAGAAGCCGGTGGCAGAAGGCGGCAAGGTGGTAATCCTCGGCTACGACCCTTATGCCAAAGACAACGTGTGGACTGCTAAAGATTCTCAGGGGCACGAATATACCGGTGCCGAAGTTACTTCCGAGGGTTTCCACTTGTACGGACTTGACCCGTACCAATACTGGTCGGCCGGGTATGCCTGCTATATGAGCAATGGCAACAGTATGCAGGACAGCTGGGATTTGTGGGACAATTCAATGGATATGGCTAACGTGATGAACGGTGACATTATTGGTTTCAAATATTTTGGTTTTGGCGGCCTGAGCAAAGCCAGCAAGGGAATCAAGCCCTTTGCCGGGACAAACCCCAAAAACAAAACCAGCTTCAGCGTCTTTTTAGAGCCCCACACGGCCGAGGCCTTCTCGGTGAGTGTGATGATGGACGGACCGTGGGACAACGAGGTATGGAAAGGCAAAAAAATAGGTGAAATCCGGATTCCCGCAGGGGCACCCAAGGGAGTGGGCAAATATACCGTAGACGTGGCCGCCTTTGTAGACCATTTGGACGGAAAACACGCCATCTACCTGATTGCCAACGGTCCTGCCTCGGAACCGCTTTTTACGCTGAAAGGCATTGGATTCAACTCGGTGAACAAACCCGTGGAACGCCCGGTACCGCCCACCGTAAGTATAAAAGTGGGAGACCAAAAAATCAAGATGCCGGCCACACCGGTACGTTCCACCAACCAGAACGGTATCATTGACCTTTGCACGTACCGCACGGATTACCTGCTTGCAGACGGACAATCAAGCAACGTAACCGCCACCGCCAGTAACAGTGCGGTAAAGCTTGAAATAGAACAGGCGCCCGGCGCCACCGGAATGGCTGTGGTCAAAGCCACCTATAACGGCTTTACCAAGAAATACCAGGTAGTGCTGAATAAATAACGGCTGCTGCATGACGCAAAAAAAAAGCGGTCTCCGTAAGGGGCCGCTTTTTGTATACCGTAGCGCAATTACAATACTTTCCAAACCTTGAGGGCAATAAAGCCGTCCACCATAGAAGGTACGCAAACAAAAATAGCGTTGTTGAGCCAATCATATTTGCTGTCGCTGGGGGCTTCAAACTTGGGGGCGGTACGGAAATAGAAGCCCGTGGCGCCGTCGTTGCCCTTCATATAGATCAAACCGCAGTTTCTGATGTGGATATAAACCCCGTCATCTGTCTTGATGGTGTAGATGGCTTCCACCTCGTTACGACCTTTCTCGCGGTCCACCAATTGGTAGTCGGCTCCTCCGCTGAGCACCTCGCCCTTCATATTGGGGCCTTCAAACGTACCGCCAATGATGGGGATGATTGTCCGCACGCCGTGGGCCGTCTGACCCACAGTATAGGCCGGTCCGCACTTTACCAGCAACTGGCATACGTATTCCAGATCGGGACCCTTGAATGCATCGGCCGCCGGGGCGGGCGCGTTCTGTGCAAAAGACAACAGCGGCAGGCACAAGGCTGCCAGACAGGATAAAAACAGTTTTTTCATAATAATAAGTTATTTGTAAATAGGTTTTTAAGCTCCGTGATATAGTTTCTTGGTCTGGTAAGTGGGTTCGCAGGTAAGGTTAATGCCAATCTTCCGGAACACGTTTACGTCTACCTGGGCCAGAATGACACTGGAATGCACCTCACATCCATTCAATTTGTTGATTTCTTCCATGGCCTTGCGGGCGTTGATATCGGTAAGGGCGCAGATGGAAAGAGCAATCAGCACTTCATCGGTATGCAGACGGGGATTGGAGTTGCCCAGATGGGAGGTCTTCAAATGGCAAATGGGTTCAATAATTATGGGGGATATCAAATCCACCTCGTTGGGGATATGAGCCAGATATTTAAGCGCATTGAGCATCATGGCACTGGAGGCTCCCAGCAGTTCACTGGTTTTGCCGGTGAGAATGGTGCCGTCCGGCATTTCAATGGCTGCCGCGGGGCGGCCGGTGGCCACCGCCTTCTCTTTAGCATAAGTCACTACCTTGCGGTCGGCCGGACTGATGTGGGCCTTTTCCATAAGCAATTCCAACTTATATACCAGGTCAGAGGATTCATTTCCTTTGCGCACCTGACACAAGGCGTGGTAATAGCGGCGTATGATCTCGCTCTTGGCCGCCTCGCGCAACGCGGCGTCATCTTCAATACAGCCGGCAATCATATTCACGCCCATGTCGGTGGGTGACTTGTAGGGAGACTCGCCCAAAATGCGGACCAGCATGGCATTGAGCACGGGAAAGATTTCCACGTCGCGGTTGTAATTGACAGTGGTTTTGCCATAAGCATCCAAATGGAACGGGTCAATCATATTGACGTCGTTCAAGTCCACGGTGGCCGCCTCGTACGCCAGATTTACAGGGTGGGTAATAGGCAGGTCCCAGATGGGAAAAGTTTCAAATTTGGCATAGCCCGACTTGATGCCGCGCTTGTTATCATGATACAATTGGGAAAGGCAGACGGCCATCTTGCCGCTTCCGGGACCGGGGGCCGTAACCACAACCAACTTGCGAGTGGTTTCAATATACTCGTTCCTGCCGTACCCTTCTTCACTGGCAATCAGCGCCACGTTGGACGGATAGCCGGGTATAGGGTAATGGCGGTACACCTTTACACCCAAACTTTCCAATTTGTTCTGGTAGGCAATGGCGTTGGACTGCCCCTCAAAGCGTGTCAGCACCACACTGCTTACATAAAGTCCGCACCCATGAAAGGCATCAATCAGACGGAGCACGTCCATATCGTAAGTAATACCCAGGTCCCCGCGCACTTTATTTTTTTCAATATCTCCGGCATTAATGGCCAGTACGATTTCGGCCTGGTCCTTAAGCTGGAGCAACATATTCACTTTACTGTCAGGCAGAAAGCCGGGAAGCACGCGCGAGGCGTGGTAGTCATCAAATAATTTGCCGCCGAATTCAAGATACAACTTCGCACCAAACAGTGAGATACGCTCCATAATCTTGTCCGACTGGATTCTAAGGTATTTGTCGTTGTTAAATCCTATTTTGTACATTGTTTACTTTTCTTTGCCGCAAAAGTAAGCATCATAAATAAATAATGCTAAAATAAAAGGGGGATGCATCCATAGATACACCCCCCAAAAAAGTATCCCGAAATTTCTAGATTACTTCAAAATCAATAGACTGCAGGTCGATATCATTTGAAGAAGAGCCGTAAAGAATTTGGTATTTACCGGGCATTACGGCCAGTTCATCCACCGCTTCACTGTAATATTCAAAAGCATCGGGCCCCAGGGTGATCTTGGCATTGACCGTGGCACCGGGGGCTAAGGATACGCGCTGAAATCCCTTGAGCGATTTGATGGGGGCCTGGGGATTATCCAGACTCTTGACATAAACCTGAACAATTTCCACGCCTTCACGTGCACCGATGTTGGAAACGGGGATGGTAATATCCACGCTTCCGTTGGCCTTCATCTGTGATTTGGACAGTTTGCCCACACCGTATTCAAAGGTGGTGTAAGACAGACCGTAACCGAAAGCATACAGCGGAGTACCCGTAAAGTATTTATAGGTACGGTTTTCCATGCTGTAGTCTTCAAAGTCGGGAAGTTGTGAAGTGGAGGCATAGAAGGTAACGGGCAATTTGGCCGAGGGGTTGCAATCACCAAAGATGATGTCGGCAAGGGCTTGTGAGCCACCCTGACCGCCGTACCATGCTTCAATGAGGGCATCGTATTTGTCCTCCACGCTGCCAAATCCTATGGCCGAGCCGGAGCAACTTACCATAATAACCGGTTTGCCGGTGGCACGCATGGCGGAGAGCAGTCTTTGCTGCACCACGGGCAGTTCAATATCGGCACGGTCGCCACCCTCACCTTCCATTCTGGCAGAAATACCGCCAATGACAATGATGGCGTCGGCATCTTTCACGCGGGCGGCCAGGTCCGTGAAGTCGGCAAGTGTTCTTTGGCAAAACTGGGCGCTGAGCATGGCAAACGAACCGGTTCCCCTGACGTATTCAATCTTGATGTGGCAGGGTTTGCCGGCCTGTACGTTAAATGTCTTGTAGTTGGCGGCACCACCGCGTCTTCCAAAGGAGCGACTCTGGCCGGCGGCGGGTTTGACATCTTCAATCAGACGGCCGTTCACATACAGTTTGTAGCCGTTGTCGGCATTCACGGTGTAGCTCATGGGACCGGTGAAATCGGGAATGTATTTACCGGATATCCTGACCGAGAAGTCGGTCTTTTCCACCCCTTCCGCAAAGTTGTAGGCGCCAAAGGTGCTGAAGTTAATGTCTTTGTAGTAATTCTTCACAGCCGGTTCTCCGCTGAACTTGGTATTGTTGTAGAATTCCACGTACAGACCCTGACCTTCGTTAAAATCCCCAATGTGATAGATGGTGTTGTATTCGTCGGCCAATTCGCAGGCTTTGTCGTAAATGACGTTGGCGTTGGGAACGGCTTTCCTGATGCCTTCCAGCAGGGTACGGGTGTGTTCTTCGGTGGGGGTGCCGCCGTAGTTACCGTTGAGCAGGGCGGCATCGTCCGCATTGGGACCTACCACGGCCAATGTCTTGATGTCTTTTGACAGAGGCAGGGTGTTGTTGCTGTTTTTGAGCAGTACCATGGATTCGCGGGCAGAAGCGATGGCCAGTTGGTCGTTGGCTTCGCTGCTGATAACGTCCTCACCGTAGTTGGCCCAAGGAAGTTTTTCGGCAGGATCAAACATTCCCAATTCAAAACGGCCTTTGAGCACGCGACGCAAGGCAATGTCCAGGTCGGCTTCCTTGATGAGGCCGTCATTCACACCGCCTACCAGCGACATAAAGCTCTTGCCGCATTCCAGGTCGGTTCCGGAAAGCACGGCATCCACAGAAGCGTGTACGGCGTCGGGGTGGGTCTCGTGCTGACCTTTTGTATAGAAGTTGTTGACAGCATCGCAATCGGTAACTACCAATCCTTTGTAGCCCCATTTGTTGCGCAGGATGTCGGTAAGCAGACGGTCGCTGCCGCAGCAGGGTTCGCCTTCGTAACGCTGGTAAGCGCACATCACTTCCTGTACATTGCCGTCAATCACCAATGCCTTGAAAGCCGGCAGGTAGGTTTCCCATAAGTCTCTCATGGAAACAGTTACATCAAAACGGTGGCGTTTGGGCTCGGGACCGCTGTGAACGGCATAGTGCTTGGCGCAGGCGTGGGTTTTGAAGTAGGTGTCGTCATTGCCCTGCATACCCAGCACGGTCTGAACGCCCAGAATGGCGGACAGGTAGGGGTCTTCTCCGCAGGTTTCCTGACCACGGCCCCAACGGGGGTCACGGAAAATGTTGATGTTGGGGCACCAGAATGAAAGTTCGGGGTTGCCCGGCACATTGTTTTCTCCCATAGGCACATTAAAAATATTGTGGTCAGAACGATTCCAATTGGCACGGGCCTCGTCGGAAACCGTACTGAACACGTCATAGAACATTTGGGCATCAAAAGAAGCCGCCATACCAATGGGTTGGGGGTACACGGTGTAACCGCTCTGACGTACGCCGTGGCAGGCCTCGCTCCACCAGTTGTAAGAAGGAATGCCCAGGCGGTCCACCGAGATGGATTTATTCATAAGCAGCCCCACTTTTTCTTCCGGGGTAAGGAGTGAAATAAGGTTTTCCACTCTTTTTTCATTGGACAATTTGGGATTCTGGAAAGGATATTCATAGTCCTTTCCGGAATCGCAAGAAGCCATCAGGAGGGTTGCCATTGCGGCAAACAACAGATAAGATAGTTTTTTCATGATGATAGGTTAGAGTATTAAATTTAATGGTGATTTAACGTTTTATCAAGTCCTTAAAAGCGGAGCCGAAAATGAGGTATGAAGTGTTGCCGCCTATGGTGCCTTCATTCTGTCCCCAAAGGAACGGCCAGTCGTCGTAATTTTCAAAATGGTCGGGATATCTGAACAGCAAGCCGGGGGCCACGTTGCCGGGGATAAACGAGAAGTCGGCGCGGTTGTTGCCGTAGAAAACGGCTTTGGGACGGGTGGCACCCAGGGTGGCCACCAGAGAGTAATTGTGGTAGGGATGGCAACCAAACAGGAAGTTGGTGGCTTTGTAGGCGTAGTCGGGGCTGATGATATCGGGAAAATATTTTCCGGCCAAACTGACCGTGGTGCCGTAACTTACCACGGAACCGCTGCCGGCCCAGTTACCCAGGCCAATGGGAACTCCGTAAGGGTTGTCTTTGTCCAGGCCGTCCAGGTATTCTTTGTATTTCACCACGTACGGGCGCAGTTTATCCTTGAAGGAAGCCTCCATATAGGGGATGGCGGTCATAGCGGTATTGATGGCGCTGCTGACGTAGCGGTCCAGAGCGGGCCATATCAGTTCCAGGAACTTGTCACCGTATTCCTTTTCTCCGGTCGAAACAAACAGCTGGAGGTAGGTGCCCATATTGCCGCCGCCGCGGTTGCGACCGTTCTGGGGATGCTGGGCCATCAGCTCGTTGGCCTCGGCAAGAAGTCGTTTTGACTGTACCATGGCGCGGGCGGACAGGTCGTCGTTATAGCCTTTGAGGGCGCGGCTGGCGGCGGCAAACATAGTGGCGGCGTTCAGGTCCAGTCCCGGGTTGCGGCTGGTGAAGGCCCACATGTCATCCTTTACGCCGCTTGAACGGCCGTCGGCAGCCACTTCATAGGGGCCCAGATTGGCATTGTACGGAAGTCCGTCGGTAATGGAGGCGGCATCACCCAGATGATGGTAGTTGTCCAGTACCGAATTGGAAAGTGCGGAGGCCATGTGCCCGATGTTTTCGGCCTGGGCAAGCAGGTTAAGAGTGCCGTGCTCAATAAACTGGATCATATCGGGAACGCCGTCGGGACGGTGAAGGTCCACGTAGCGCTGGTCTTCGTTCACAAACGTCTGGTCACGCAATGGCTTGAAGAGTTCCCATGTCTGTACAAAGTTCTGTACCACGCTAATGTTGGAACCCGTTTCAATGTCAAAGTCACCGGCGTCAAAAAATCCGCCCACGTTCAATCCGGGAATCAGTTCCAAATCTTTGTATTTGGTATCGGTGGCGGGACCCTGACGGTGCAAGTCAAAATGGTCTGTGTTGGCGGGTGCCTGCAGGTAACCGTCCTTGAAAGGTTCGCCGTGCCATACGCGATAGCCTTCATTGACAAACATGTGGTTCATGTGGATGGGAATCCATATGTCGCTGGTGGCGTCGGTAATCTGGTCGTAAACGGTGTTGTCAATGATAAAGTTGTTTGTGGTGACGTCCCCGTACTGAATGTAATAGATACCGGGCGTCCTGACTTCAGAAAAATCAAATTTTACGTAATGGTATTTGTAGTAGTCGCCCCAAGAGGTGACCTTTCCGGTGAATACGCTGACGGCATTGCCGTCATCGCCCACTTTGTAGAGCGATGCCTGAGCCTGCGGTTTGTCCAGCTTGTCAAGTTCTATCACAGAGATTTTGGGCTGGGAAGGCGTATAGCCCACCTGCGAAAAACCTACATTGGGCTCTCTTATCCAACCGGGGATGGCGTGGGGTTCTACCGTCCAGGTAAGCACTTTTCCCGTTTTGCCTGCGGGAAGCAGACTGCGCATCACAAACCAGCCGTTCTGGGCCAGAATGCGGCCGTCGTACAGGTTAAGATCGGCATCGGCACAAGTAATTTTGACCAAGCGTTCGGGGTCGTCGGGCGCCAGCAGAAAGGTATGGCCGGTGGAGAGGGGAAGCGGGTCCACAAATTTGCCGGTTCCGCGGTCGTCCGAGGTCACATAGCCCTTGAACTGTTTCACTTTTTCACTGTTGGGTTTGGCTTCCGTTGTGCCTACCACATAACGGGGGAAGCGGTTGGGTTTGCCGTCCACCAGATAAGCCTTTCCCCAATACTGGGAAGGCAAAAACTCCAGATTGAAGCCGGCATTGCCCACCAGGTAGGCGGGAACCGGTTTGTCCAGATAGACGGAAATTTCTATGGTTTTGCCCTTACCGGTAACTACTACGCGGGAATCAAAATCGTAGTCCTCAAACCGTAAGGCTACCTCTACCGAGTTGGAAGCCTTGTCCACTTTACGGGAGGGAGTGGCCGGAACCAGGTCCCATTGTTCGGGCGTATTGGAAAGACGTATGGCACCCCCTTGGGCCGTACGTACTCCGTGATGTATCAATTCTATCCCGGCATTCTTTTCATCATTGAAACCACCGGTAAATAAATTGCTGTAAACCAAAACATTGACACCTTGTGTCTGGAAGTACTCAAGATCGTTGAGCTTTAAATCCTGAGCCGAGACCGTATGGCACAGCCCCGCCAATAGCACTGAAAGTGTTAATACTGTATGTTTTTTCATATATGAGAAAAATTTAGATTTTCGAAGTTACACTTTTCCGTCTAAAAAGTTGTTACTTTGAGGATAGAAATGAAACAAGTTGACGCTAAGTAGTATGGATAAACAGACGGAAGTCCGCCTTGTATGTGGCTGCGTATTGGCGGAATTATTAAATTAGTCTATGGAACTTACAAGAACACATTGGAGAGCCAATGATGGTGCGGACTTTCAAAAGTATTTGCTGACCCTGGGTAAAGGGCCCGACAAGGCTGCCTGGGAAAAACGCATTGTCAACACACAGTTGCCCTGCATTGCGGTGGATGCCAAAATAGTGGGCAGGATAGTCAAGGAAATTGCCAAAGGAAACTTCTTGGAGTTTCTGGATTTGAATTTGTGGGAGCATTTTACCAACACCTCCATCAATGGGTCGCTGATTTGCAAAATAAAAGATTTTGAGGTGATGACCACCTACCTTAAAGCTTACGCAAACCGGATTGACAACTGGGCCAGCTGCGATTTGCTGAAGTTCCCCGTCAAGGAAACCAACAAAGCGCAGTACTACGCCCTCTCTAAAGAATTCATGAAGTCAGACAAACCCTTTGTCCGCCGTATGGGCATTACCATCCTCTTTAAGCTGGTGGATGACAACACTTACATTGACCGGATTTTTACGGCCCTTAACTCTTTTGAAAAAGAGGAGGAATATTACGTCAATATGGTCAACGCCTGGCTCTTTGCAGAATGTTTCACCAAGCAGCGGGAAAAAACACTGGAATTCCTAAAAACACAGCGGCTGAACAAATTCACTCTTAACAAAGGAATCCAGAAATGCCGGGACAGCTTCAGGATTAACCCTCAGGACAAGGAAATGCTGCTTCAATACAAGCAGAAAAATTGAAGTTTCAAAAACCCAAAATATATTGTTATGCTGGAATTACCGGAAGTTATCAATCTGACACGCCAGTTGCGTGAAAATGTGGTGGGACGGAACGTGGTGGAAGTACTGCCTCCTACCAAGGAGCACAAATTCTGCGGGTTCAACGGAGATGTGCGGGATTATGACCGTCAAATCCGCGGGACACGCATTGCCTCCGTCAACGGATTCGGGCTGTTTGTGGAACTATGTTTTGACAACGGCCGCAAACTGTGCCTCAACGACGGCATTAACCTGCGGTTACTGGAAGAAATTGCGGTTCCCAAAGATTACCAGTTGCGGATCAAGCTGGACTGTCCCGAGTCTCTGGTATTCACCGTAGCCATGTACGGAGGAATTATCCTGCACCACGATGACTTCGACAACGCGTATTACCTCCGCAGCCGGCAGGCCCTGTCTCCCTTTGACTCCGCATTCCCGGATTATTTCCGGGAGACATTCCACGGGTGTAAACCCACACTGAGCGCCAAGGCCTTTATGGCCACCGAGCAACGCTTCCCCGGCATTGTGAACGGCGTGCTGCAAGACATTCTGTTTACGGCCCGCATACATCCCAAGCGCAAGATTGGTACCCTCAGCGGTGCGGAACAAAACAATCTGTTGCACTGCACGGTGGACGTCCTGCAACAGATGACCGACCAAGGGGGCCGAGACACTGAAAAAGACTTGTTCGGCAAGGCCTGCGGCTACAAGACTCTCCTGTCCAAAAACACCCTGGAACGCCCCTGCCCCCGCTGCGGCGGCACGTTGGTCAAAGAGGCTTATTTAGGCGGAGCGGTATATTATTGTCGTGATTGTCAGCAGAATTAACAGTACCTCAGGATTTGATGAGGGCCTTTTTGTTTTTTCCGTCCACACAGACAAACAACGGCCGTGGAAAGTCCACACAGCGGAGGTACTGACCGTCGTACAGGGCCGGCATGGCTTGCAGACGGTCCATATCCAGCACGCCTTTCCCCGCCGAGGGATTGATGGATAAATACCCTATACCCAAGGAGGTGACGTTGTGGAAAAAATGCGTTCCCTGTGACGCTTCAATGATGTAGTCGGGCAGCGAAGATTCCACAATCACCCGCGCCTCGCTGATGTGTTGCCATTTGACGGGCACCCCGAGGCTTGGGATGGACGATCCCCAGCGGCCGGGGCCAATGAGGATGTACTCGGCCTTCTCTTCTTTCATACGGTTGTTCAGCGCGTAGAGTTCCTCGGCAATTTTGGCGGTGGTGAGCGGCGAGAACATGTCGGGTTTGACATAGACTATTCTCTTGAGACCCTTCATGACACCCACGCCCAACGCGCACTCGGAATAACAGATGGCTTGCGAGAGGTCCATGGAATCCCAGTTCACGTTTTCATCTTCCGGGCTGTTGATGATAGGTCTGATTTGCAACAGGTTGAACACGGCCATTTCTCCCGGGGCCGTATCCATGTTCACGGCAAATTCAATTTCCACCGGACAGCGCATCTGCTTTTCCCCTATCCGGAGGATGTCCGAGAGGATGCCGGCCAGCGGAAAGGACCCGTATTTTAATATGCGATTAAAGGTGATGACCTTGAAGAATTGTTCATAAGGCTTGCTTTCACTGATGCGGTTGTTCTGCAGATCAAAGAAAGAGCAGGTATACTTGGCGTTGCGGAAGTTGGAAATATCCGGCACGGAAAGGTGGACAATGTTTATACCGTCGTCGGTGGAGGCCCGGAAAGAATCCGGACTCAGGTCAAGGGCCAGCACTTCACGCTGGGCCTCACTCAAGGTCAGTTCCAGGGTAGAGGTTTGCAAGGCTTTGTCCGGGTAAGCGGGCGAGAAACGGAAACTGCGCTCGCCGTCCACCACGGCCTTTCCCAATCCCATGACCATGTTGCACACGCCTTCTTCCATCTTTTCATATCCCAGCGGGTAAAGATTCTGGGAACGGGCCACACCGGACAGTGTGGGGAAGAAATATCCATTCTCTTCGGTGCCGCACACTTCCTGGATGAGCACCGCCATCTTTTCTTCCGACAGTACATTCTGCGAAGACTGGATGTACGCCTTAGCCGCTGCAAAATAGACCGAGGCGTAGACACTCTTTATGGCACGTACCAGCAGGCGGAGCATCTGGTCGTCATTGCTGCACCGGGGAATCATATAGGTAGAATAGATTCCGGCAAAAGGTTGGCTCTGCGAGTCTTCCAATTTTGAGGAAGACCTTATTGCCAAGGGCTTTGTAGAAGTTTTCACAAAGAACTTCAACTTGGCGTAGAGGCCCGAGGGAAGGGTGCTGTTGAGAAATTCCTGCAGGATGGCATCGTCGCTCAATTCTTCTGAAATGATATACTCCAGACCGTTTACAGAGATGAAGTTGTCAAAATAATCGGTGGCAATGACCAGGCTTCTGGGAATGAGGATGCGCACGTCGGGGTATTTGTAATACTGGTTGTACTCGGCCAAAGTGGCGTTCATGAAGGCCAGGCCGCGGGCCTTACCGCCTATGGAACCCTCTCCTATCTTGGCAAAGCCAATGGTATCACTGTAACCGGCTTCGTTAAACTGCACCACGATGCCCTGCCCCAGCAGGGTCCGGTAGTCCTTGATTAATGCGATAAGGGCCTGCCGGTGTTCGAAAATGGAAGAAAAATGGCTGGAATTGATGCTGCGCAATACTTTGGCAAGCGGAAACATACCTCTGGCATACAACCATTTGGACAAACTCAGTTGAGACAGATAGTAAGACAGTACGTGGTCAGGAACCGTGGCCAGCATCTGTTGCATCTGGGACAGGTCTCGCGCCTTGCCAATGATTTCTCCGGCGTCGTTGTCTCTGAAGATGAAATCGCCAAAACCGAATTTCCGCAAGATGACCGCCCGCAACTCGCTCAATAAGGTTTTTGAGGTCTTGGCAATGAAGCCGGCACCCAACTCGGACGCCACTTTACTGTAAGACATCTGGGAGGACTGCATGATGACCGGCATCCAGGGCGTCTCGGCCTTGACTATTTTACACAGGTCCACGCCCGCGTCGCTCTTCTCGGTCTCGGGGCGGTCGCCGGCATGGACAATCATGCCTATATCGGTAATCACCCCCAGGAGGTTCTGCTTGTATTTCTCGTACATCTGTACCGCCTCGGAATAATTGGTGGCCAGCAATACTTTGGGACGGGCGCGCTTGCGCAGGATCAGTTGGTTCTGATTATAGGCGTCCTTGAGCAGTTCACTATTCTGCTGCAGAATGATTTTGTACAGTTCGGGCAGGTAGGTGGAATAGAAACGTATGGAGTCTTCCACCAGCAGAATGGCCTGTACACCGCTCTCAAAGATGTCCGAGTCCGCATTGAGTCTGTCTTCCATGAGCTTGATAATGGCAATAATCAAGTCCGAATTTCCGTGCCAGCAGAAGATATTATCTATGGCGGCACACTTGCGCTCATCTATGCGACGGTAGATTTCTTTGGAGAAACTGGTCAGCAGCACCACGGGCAGTTGCGGGTCTATTTCCTTTACCATACAGGCAAAATCAAAGACATCCGGCAGGCCCACATTGTACATGGTCAGTACAAAGTCAAAACTTTTGTCCTGCTGCAGCAGTTCTAGGGCGCCGGCAGTGGTCTCCACCTGGGTCAGGGACGGAGGATTGCTTATATTCAAATCAATGTATTCCTGATTTATCTGAGAATCTATATGCCCGTCCTCTTCCAGAATGTATCCGTCATAACTGCTGCACACAAGCAAAATTTTGTGTATGCGGTGTTTCATTAAATTTTCCTTGGAAACATTGTCCAAATTGAGATGAAAAGTTGGCTGATCCATGATATTGATGATAATTTTTCAAAAATAGACAATTCTGCCGCAGAATAAATGATAGTCTCTATTTTTGTTGGTATAAAATTAATCTCATGACAAGAAATGAATATGTTGACCAGTTCATGGCCAACGTGATTACCAAAAACCCGGGCGAATCCGAATTTCACCAGGCCGTAGAAGAAGTATTGGACAGCGTGGCCGATGACGTCATTGAAAGTCCTGAACTTATGAAAATGAAAGTAATGGAACGCATTGTGGAACCCGAGCGAGTCGTCCTGTTCAGAATCCCATGGCTCAATGACAACGGAGAGGTAATGATTAACAAGGGATACCGCGTACAGATGAACAGCGCCATAGGTCCCTACAAGGGCGGACTCCGCTTCCACCCTTCCGTCAACTTATCCATTCTCAAATTTCTTGCCTTTGAGCAGACCTTCAAAAACGCACTGACCACCCTTCCCATGGGCGGCGGTAAAGGCGGGTCCGACTTTAATCCCAAAGGAAAAAGTGATCTGGAAATCATGCGTTTCTGTCAAAGTTTTATGACCGAGTTGCAACGCCACATAGGGCCAGACACCGACGTGCCGGCCGGCGACATTGGCGTAGGCGGACGCGAAGTGGGCTATCTGTTTGGCCAGTACAAACGCCTGCGCAACGAATTCACCGGCACCCTGACCGGCAAAGGCCAGAGTTTTGGAGGGTCCCTGATTCGTCCCGAGGCCACCGGCTACGGAGCCTGCTACTTTGGAGAAGCCATGCTGGCCACTCGCGGCAGTTCGTACAAAGGAAAGACCGTGGCCATCTCAGGATCGGGCAATGTGGCGCAATACGCAGCCAAAAAAGCCATAGAACTGGGAGCCAAGGTGGTCACACTGTCCGATTCCAACGGATACATCTATGACCCGGAAGGCATCTCGGCCGCCAAACTGAGCTACGTCTTTGAATTGAAAAACGTACTCCGGGGACGTATCAAGGAATACGCGTTCAAATATCCCGAGGCCAGCTACACGGAAGGAGAACGCCCGTGGAACGTGCCCTGTGACATTGCCATGCCCTGCGCCACCCAGAACGAAATCAACGGAGAACAGGCGCGCGTCCTGGTGGCCAACGGTTGCCAATGCGTGGTGGAAGGCGCCAACATGCCCTCCACACCCGAGGCCATTGCCGTATTCCAGCAGGCCAAACTGCTATACTCGCCCGGAAAAGCCTCCAATGCCGGCGGCGTAGCCACGTCCGGACTGGAAATGACCCAGAACTCCATGCGAATCAAATGGAGCGCGGACGAGGTAGACGCCAAACTGCACGAAATCATGTCCGGCATCCACACCACCTGTATGGAATACGGCACTGAACCCGACGGCTACGTGAACTACGTCAAGGGAGCCAACCGGGCGGGATTCATGAAGGTGGCCTCGGCCATGCTGGGACAGGGGCTGGTATAGGGTCGCCTCCGGCTCTGTTCCCACCATCACCGCCAGATGTGTCGGTTGAAGGCCCTAAACCGTCACATCTACCACGGGAAAACGGCCAGAAGCAGCCATTCGGGATTGTGATGTATTGATTTTAGGGGTCAAACCGTGTCACATCACAAATGGACTTGCAGATAGATCAATGGAGGCCGGATCTGAATCAATAATGAACTAATTCCCTGCGTCCATCCTTGTGCACCAACAAGATGCCGTCATGCTGGACAAAAGCGCGGGAGATACCTTCCGCGGCAATGGTCTTGAGTAACCGGTTGTTGACGTCCCGCAACTCGCAGGCGCCCGATTCGTAAGTGATTACAAAACGGCGTTCACCCGGCAAAAAGTCAGCAAACTCGGCCTTCTGCCCGTTGCCCACTTCACGGATGACCGTACCGCTGTCGGTGCGTATGACAATTTGCCCGCTGGGCTTGATTTCAAAAAGATTCATACTGGTTATTGTTTTACTATCTCCATTTTGACTTCAACAGTCACATTCCCTTTAATCATGGCCCATACCGGGCACAAAGTATCTTCCGCAATTTTCAAAGCTGCCTGTATTTCCGCTTCCGATAACTCCTTTGAATGAATTTTCAAGAGCAGCAGGATGTGTTTAAGTGCCTTGGGATGTTCCTCACGCACGGTGCCGTAGACTTCCGCTGATAAACCCGCGACACTCTTTTTCATCCTATAGCGCAGCAAAGACAAGAGCGTTGTGCTTACGCAAGAGCCAAAAGCTATCATAAGGAGCTCGAGCGAAGTATAACCTTTGCCTGTTCCGATAGGCGGGAAGTAGTCTACCTTTACGGCCGGATTTTCGCGGGCCGTAGCGTTGAACATTGACTTATCGTCAATGGTTTGCAGTTTTACTGCTAAAGTGTTGTCGAGAGAGCACGAGGTATTCATAATTGAACGGGATTAATTTCAAAGAGATTTATACTGGATAATCTTTACACAAAGATACAACATATCCGACGGCCGGTAAAAAAAATTGAAAAGCCAAGAGAGAACCCTATGAATGAACCCCCTTGATTCCGCAGACGGTGCCTGCGAAATTCATAATATTTTGCCAAGCAGACGGAAAACGTAAAAGAGGTGCAACCACTTGTATTACACCTCTTTGAATTTAATTGCCTTTCGACTTTTATGCCGACTATTTCACTTCTTCAAAATCCACATCTTTCACTTCACCTTCATCCTGTCCACCCTTCTGCGAACCGGCATCGGCTCCTGGATTGGCATTAAACCCGGCATTGGCTCCGGCACCCGCACCCGCACCTGCATTAGCCTGAGCATTCTGGGCCGCCTTGTACATCTCTTCCGAGGCAGCGTGCCAAGCCTTGTTCAACTCTTCCAGCGAAGCGGTGATGGCGGCTACATCCTGAGACTTGTGAGCGGCCTTCACTTTTTCAAGAGCGGCTTCAATAGGAGCCTTCTTGTCTGCGGACAACTTGTCGCCGAATTCTTTCAACTGCTTTTCCGTTTGGAAAATCATACTGTCGGCCTCGTTTATCTTGTCCACACGTTCCTTTTCCACCTTGTCGGCATCTTCATTGGCCTTGGCCTCGTCACGCATACGTTTGATCTCGGCATCACTCAGACCGGAAGAAGCTTCAATACGAATCTTCTGTTCCTTACCGGTACCCTGGTCCTTGGCCGATACATTCAAAATACCGTTGGCATCAATATCAAAAGACACTTCAATCTGCGGCACACCGCGGGGTGCGGGAGCAATACCGTCCAGATGGAAGCTACCAATCAGTTTATTGGCGCTGGCCATGGGACGTTCGCCTTGCAGCACGTGGATTTCTACGGACGGCTGGTTATCGCTGGCCGTGGAGAATACCTGTGACTTGCGGGTAGGAATGGTGGTGTTGGATTCAATCAACTTGGTCATTACACCGCCCAAGGTCTCAATACCCAGACTCAGAGGAGTAACGTCCAGCAACAGCACGTCCTTTACGTCTCCGGAAAGCACACCGCCCTGAATGGCTGCCCCTACGGCAACCACCTCGTCCGGGTTAACCCCCTTGTTAGGCACTTTGCTAAAGAATTTTTCCACAATCTGCTGAATGGCGGGGATACGTGTAGAACCGCCCACCAGAATGACGTCATCAATATCCGAGGCCTTCATGCCGGCATCGGACAGCGCCTTGCGGCAAGGTTCCACGGTGCGCTGAATCAGCGTGTCGGCCAATTGTTCAAATTTGGCACGGGTAAGGGTCTTTACCAAGTGTTTGGGCACGCCGTCCACCGGCATGATATAAGGCAGATTGATTTCCGTGGAGTTCTGGCTGGAAAGTTCAATCTTGGCTTTTTCTGCGGCTTCTTTCAAGCGTTGCAGCGCCATGGGGTCCTTGCGCAAGTCAACGCCCGCGTTTTCCTGCTTGAATTCGGAAGCCAGCCAGTCAATGATGGTCTGGTCAAAGTCGTCACCGCCCAGGTGGGTATCCCCATTGGTGGACTTCACTTCAAACACACCGTCACCCAGTTCCAGAATGGAAATATCAAACGTACCGCCACCCAAGTCGTATACAGCCACCTTCATATCCTTGTTCTGCTTGTCCAGGCCGTAGGCCAGGGCTGCGGCAGTAGGCTCGTTGATGATACGGCGCACCTTCAACCCGGCAATTTCACCGGCTTCCTTGGTGGCCTGACGCTGCGAGTCGCTGAAGTACGCAGGTACGGTGATGACCGCCTCTGTCACTTCCTGACCCAAAAAGTCCTCGGCCGTCTTTTTCATTTTTTGCAGTACCATGGCCGAGATTTCCTGCGGGGTGTACATACGGTCGTCAATCTTCACTCGCGGAGTGTTGTTTTCACCGCGTTCCACATGATACGACATACGACCGCGTTCAAGCGCCACCTGATCATAGGTTTCGCCCATGAAACGCTTGATGGAATAAATAGTTTTGTTGGGGTTTGTGATGGCCTGACGCTTGGCGGGGTCGCCGATTTTACGTTCTCCGTTGTCTGCAAAAGCCACTACGGAAGGCGTAGTGCGTTTACCTTCACTGTTAATAATCACCACCGGTTCATTGCCTTCCATAACGGCAACGCAAGAGTTGGTTGTACCTAAGTCGATTCCAATAATTTTTCCCATAATATATTTTTCTAAATTGTTTGCTTCTTATATATGTCTGCAGTTAGCAGCTGCCCGATATTTCTCAAGACTTATGCCAAAGGGAAATTGACTGACAGGATGGCAGGAATTATATTTCCGTAAAATAACTACATTTGCGTTGATGTTAACTAATTCTATGGAAACACTCCCTTTGACAGAACGCATTCTGTATGAAGACAACCATTTGCTGATTGTCAACAAACTTGCCGGCGAAATAGTACAAGGTGACAAAACCGGCGACACCCCGCTCAGTGATGCGCTCAAAGACTTTCTCAAAGAACGCGACCACAAGCCGGGCAACGTGTTTCTTGGGGTCACCCACCGCATTGACCGCCCGGTGAGCGGCCTCTGCATTTTTGCCAAAACCTCCAAAGCGCTGGAACGTATGAACCGGCTCTTTGCCCAGGGAGACGTACACAAGACCTACCGCGCCCTGCTTACCCAACGTCCCCGTCCCGATGCCGCTACCCTTACGCATTACCTTACCCGCAACGAGAAACAAAACAAGTCTTACGCCTGGCCCTCTCCCCGACCCGATGCCAAGGAGGCCGCCCTGCGTTACCGTTTTCTGGAAAGCACCGAACACTACCATCTGGTGGAAGTGGAACTGCTTACTGGAAGACACCATCAAATCCGCTGCCAGATGGCCGCCATTGGATGTCCCATAAAAGGGGACCTCAAATACGGCGCACCCCGTTCCAACCCGGGCGGCGGCATTAGCCTGCACGCCTACCGGATAGTATTTACACACCCGGTAAGCCAAAAGGAAATTACAGTAATTTCCCCTCTGGATAAATTATCTGGTAAATAATACCCTCTATGAAAAATCTCATTACAGCCTGCAAGTGGGCCATAGCGGCCACTTTGCTAGTATTTGCCTGTGCCTGCAACCACGACTCACTGGCCGATACAGACGCCTTCACCGTCACCCTTTCCCTGACCGGAGACACCACCCAGCAACGCACCGTTCCCTGCGCCGCCGGAAGATACACCGTGACTTTTACCACCAATAAATATTGGTCCGCCACCCTGCTGCACAACGGGGAATCCTTAGACGGCAGCACCCTTACTCCCGGCAGCGGTGCCCCTTCAGAGACAGCCGTTCTCAACTTCTTTCTTCCCGCCAACCGCGACTATTCGCCAAGAATTTTTAATCTGACCCTGACCGCCAACCAAGTAACCCTGCCCATTGTAATCACTCAGTTACCCTTTGACATGGAGACCCGGTTGACCGTTACCCCGGCCGAGGCCACCTTTGAGAGCGAAGGCGGTGTGCAGGAGTTCACCGTCACGGCCAACGTGGACTGGAGCCTGAGCGGTATTCCCGCCTGGTGCACCGTCACCCCCGCTACAGGCAAGGCAGACCAAACGGTCACCGTCACGGCCACCGCCGCCCTTAACACGGGAGCCGCCCGCGAGAGTCAGCTCACCTTCACCGCCGGCAACGTGACCCAAAACGCCACCTTGTCACAAAAACGCGCCATTGCACAAGGCACTGTCACCACCGTGGATACCCTATTTTTCGGGGCCGAGGCCGCCAGCCGGGGCATTACCCTGAGTGCCACCGCCGCCTGGACCGCACAATCCGGAGCCGCCTGGTGCACCGTGACCCCCGCCGCAGGTGACGCTGCCGAAAGCCGGGACATTGCCCTGACCGTTGGAGCCTATAACGGATCCACCGCACGGGAGACGGAAGTGCTCTTCTATATTGGACAGGACGTCAAACACCGTACGGTGGTGCTGCAGAGTCCGCCCCTGGAAGGCAGCACCTGGGACGTGTTTGTGAAAGATACGCTTACCGCGGAATATTTCGTCAATATGCTTTCTTCTTCAGAGCCTGAACAGTCCAATGATGAACTCATTTGGGACGACACCCTTTCTCTGTCCTTCGCTAACGGAAAAGCCTACATAGACGAACAGGAGGCTCAATACACCCAGAACGGCAACCGGATAAGCATTCTGCAAAAATTAACCGCCAGTCAGCAATATCTGGATTCGGAAGATGAAGATGCAAACGTCATTACTCGCCGCTTTACCTTGGATTCCATAAAGTTGGACCTCTCCCTAGACGGATACCATACACGGATTATTGAGGGACACACCACCCTGAGTGCCCGTTTTGACTACATCTACGTCACCTACCATGACGAAATTTCCTTTGATTTTTCCTGCCATTCCACGCTGGTCGCCAACGGCGGCGGAAACGTTACCGGAAACAACCCGCGCCGCATTGAGAAACAACCCAATGCCAAATGGTACCAGCCCGATGCCGAAAAAGACCCCGCCTTTTCCGGTAACTTATTCACTTACCTGTATAGTACGCTGATTAAATATCTGGAATTGGAGGGATATCTGGAATAAGATCCCCTGCCATCAGAAAAGCCTGAGAAGTGCGGGCGGCGGCCACGTCGCCCGCTTTTCCGTGTGCCCATACCGCCGTCACCGCCGCCTGTTTGGGTTCGCAGGACAAGGCACCACGTTGCGCCAACAGACCCAGCAGCAGACCGGTCAGCACGTCACCGCAACCGCCGGTGGCCATGCCCGCATTGCCGGTGGTATTGAAACGGATTTTGCCGCAGGGAGTGCACGTAGCGGTATGATGGCCCTTCAAGACCACAATCACCCCCAAAGAGGTCGCCATACGGCGTGCCTGCAGCAAACGCGCTTTTTCTATCCGCATCTTCTTGCCGTCAGTGCCACAGACCTGAGCGGCGGAAGGGTAACCCAGGGCGGCTGCCAGACGATCCAACTCGCCGGGATGAGGTGTGAGGATGGTATTATGGGGCAGCCGGTACAACCCTTGCGGACGGGCCGAGAGGATGTTGAGCGCATCGGCATCAAAAACGGCGCGGCAGGCGGTTCCCTGACGGGCCAGCCAATCTATGAGCGCTTCCACCACGGTGGCGGTACGCGGGTCGGTGCCTATGCCCGGACCTATGGCCACGGCGTTGACCGTCGGGGCAATGGCGGGCAAGACGGTAAGACAATCGAGATCCGGGTCAAGGGATTGCATGGCCTCGGGCAGAGAAACCAGCAGGGGAAACTCTCCGCGGGAAGGCAGGTGGACGGTCAGCAGGCCCGCTCCGCTGCGCAGACACGCGGCGGCGGCAAGCAGGGCGGCTCCGGTCTTTCCCTTGCTACCGGCCAGCAGCAGGGCGTGGCCGTAGGTTCCCTTGTGCGAGTGGGGGTCTCGGCTAAAATGGAGAAAGGGAGCCACATCGGGCCCCTTGATGCGGATAAACTGCGGGTTGGTCAGCATAGGAAACCGTTCATATTTTTCCCCGAGGCCAGCCCTTCACGCACAAAGGTGGAAGAAACGCCAATCAGCGGGGCATCCAGCAGGCGCAAACCCATGGGAGACACCAAAGCGCTGCCGTCGGCCGAGGGATACCGGCGCGCATTGTATTTTTCACACAATGCCGCAGCATCCACGCCCTGACGGGGATAGATGTAGATTTCAAAATCACGAAAGATTTCTTCCCACCGGTACCAGCGTTCTATCTGGGAAAGATTGTCCGCACCGAATACCGGTACAAAACGGGTGTCCGGAATGGTCCGCTGCAGGTGACGCAAGGTGTTGATGGTATAAAGAGGTTGGGGAAGATGAAATTCCACGTCAGATACTTCTACAGGTAACAGTTTATCTTCCATTACCTTGCGAATATGCTCCAGCCGAAGTTCCAAAACGCTTTGCCGGGCGGTCTGGGGCACTTTGAGGGGATTCTGAGGAGAGAGAATCAGGCGTACGTTGTCCAGGTCCGTAAAATAGGCCAAATAGTTGGCAATGGCCACATGGCCTATATGCAGGGGGTTGAATGAGCCGAAGTAGAGGCCGCACGAAGGTTGTTTCATTATGTTTTCTGACTATTCCTATAATATAAATGAAGCTACCAACTCCGTGGCGCGTTCCAGGGTTTCTTCCAGTTTGTCGTTCACCAGCACCACGTCAAAATGCGGAGCATCCTGCATTTCAATGCCGGCCTTGGCCACCCGCTCGGCAATGGCCTGCGGGGTGTCCGTACCGCGGCGACGCAACCGTTCTTCCAGCACTTCCAGGGAGGGAGGGGCAATGAACACGGAAAGAGCCTGTTTGCCGAATTTTTTCTTGAGGTTGATGCCGCCCTTGACGTCCACATCAAAAACCGCCACGTGGTGGCCGTTCCAGATGCGTTCCAGTTCTATCTTGAGGGTGCCGTAATAGCGACCGTGGTAAACTTCTTCCCATTCCACAAAGGCGTCCCTGGCTATGAGGTCTTTGAATTCTTCAGTGGAAATGAAATAATACTCGCGCCCGTTTTCCTCGTTGCCGCGAGGTTCCCTTGTGGTGGCGGTAATGGAAAAATCAAGTTGCGGAAACATTTCCATAAGGTGGTTCACCACAGTGGATTTGCCCGAGCCGGAAGGGGCGGAAAATATCAGGGCTTTGTTATTAATTTTCATAATGCCAAAGTTACACCCTTTTTTTCTATCTTTGCGCGTCGAAATCAACATCAAAGATTAAATTCAATAATTATGGTATCATTCAAAGATTTAGGCTTGGTAAACACGCGTGATTTGTTTAAGAAAGCCGTAGCCGGCGGGTATGCAATCCCTGCCTTCAATTTTAACAATATGGAACAGATGCAGGCCATTATTCAGGCTTGTGTGGAAACAAAATCACCTGTGATTCTGCAAGTTTCCAGCGGTGCCCGCAAATATGCCAACCAGACGCTGCTGCGCTATATGGCTCAGGGTGCCGTGGAATACGCCAAAGAACTGGGTTACAACATTCCCATTGTATTGCATCTGGACCACGGTGACAGCTTTGAACTTTGCAAAAACTGTATTGAATACGGATTCTCTTCCGTAATGATTGACGGTTCTCACCTGACTTATGATGAAAACGTGGCATTGACCAAGAAAGTGGTTGAATACGCCCATCAATATGACGTTACCGTAGAAGGCGAACTGGGCGTGCTGGCCGGCGTGGAAGACGACGTCAAAGCCGAGGTGCACACCTACACCCAACCGGAAGAAGTGGAAGATTTTGTAAAACGCACCGGCGTGGATTCTCTGGCCATCTCCATTGGTACTTCCCACGGCGCTTTCAAATTCAAACCCGGACAAAAACCCCAGATTCGTCTGGACATCCTGGCCGAGATTGAAAAACGCATCCCCGGATTCCCCATTGTACTTCACGGATCGTCCAGCGTTCCCCAGGACATCGTGGCCGAGATCAATCACTTTGGCGGTAAATTGAAAGACTCCATTGGTATTCCCGAAGAACAGCTCCGCGACGCTGCCAAGAGTGCCGTATGCAAAATCAACATTGACTCGGACGGCCGTCTGGCTATGACCGCTGCCATTCGCAAAGTGTTGACGGAAAAACCCGACGAATTTGACCCGCGCAAATATTTGGGACCCGCCCGCGAAAAACTCAAAGAATTATACAAACACAAAGTAATTGACGTATTGGGTTCGGACAACAAAGCCTAATCCTGCGTAAATGAAAACCGCCCTTGTTACCGGAGCCGATGGTGGAATGGGCAGATGGATCTGCCGCGCCTTGGTACGGGAAGGGTACTCCCTAGTAATGGCCTGCCTCTGCATAGAGGAGGCCATTCCTTTTTATAATGAGCTGGTGGACCTGGCCGCCTCTTTGCCAGATGGGGACCGTCCGCTCATTTGGCTACGGCAGTTGAACCTGGCCTCGTTTGAGCGGATTGACGCGTTTACAGCTTCGCTGCCGGAAGAAAGCGGCACCCTCAACCGGTTGGTTCACAATGCCGGAGTGCTTCCAAAAAAGACTTTTTTGACAGGTGACGGTCTGGAAATGATTACCCAGGTGAATTGTGCAGGAGGGCTGTACCTCACGCAACGGCTGGAAGACGCCTTGGAGCGTGGGGCTCGTACCGAGTACGGGGCCCGCATAATCTTTACCGTTTCCTGCACCGTGTACTTTGGTTTGTTTGGACGGCTCAAGCCGTCGTTCCTCACGCGTGTGCCGCATACGTGGGCCGGGCGGGTCATCCGCTACGGGGACAGCAAGCGGGCGGTGTACTTTGCCTCGCTGCTGCTGGCACAGCACCTCAAGGCCAAGGGAGTGCAGGTGGTCTCGGCCGACCCGGGGGCTGTGGACACGCCTATGATTTCTATGAACAATGCCCTGGATGCGGTGGTCAACCGGGTCTTCCGTCCATTGTTAAGCTCGGCCGAGGAAGGGGCTTCCACGGCGGTGTACCTGGCGACGGCACCCGTCCTTCCTCAGAGCTTTGGTGGAACTTACCGCAAGCGGATGCCTCGGCAATTCCGGGTACGGAAAGACTTCAAGGTGGTGCGGGAATATCTGGAGCAACTACAAAACACTAATCCTCAAGCACCTCGGTAATCTGTAGGGCCTGACCGTTGGCGTTGTCAAAAATGCCACGGTATAATTTCAGAATGGGCTTATCCGGTACGTACGTCTCTTCCGGGTACCAGTACATATAGCCGTTTACATTGGGACAGGCGTGCAGGGTCTTTAGAAAGGCACTGAAAAATTGTTTCTGCCCCTCGGCGGTGGCGGGGTAATCCAGTTCATAAGTGGCATTGGCGTCAATGCCCAGATTGTGGTACGGGTAGGCCACTTCAACTATGTTCACCGGAGTGTCGGGGAAGCGGATGGCCAGGTCGTCCAGTGTGGCTTTCAACTGAGACAGGGGACCGTGCCAGAAAGGATAATAGCTCAGGCCGATGATATCGTAATCCACTTTGGCGACGGCCAGTTGGCTGAAAAACAAAGCGGCTCCCTCGCGACTTCCTCCGTTATCATAGTGCATCAGTATTTGGGAATCGGGACAGATGTCTCGGCAGGCCTTCACGGCTTTGGACAGGATTTGGGTAAAAGCGGCCCAGCGTTGGGGAGTGTTCCATTTAGATTCCGTGTTCCATACACTCACCCGGGCGTTATCCCAGAGCATACCGTTGCTGATTTCGTTGCCGGTCTGGATCATGTCGGGAGCCAGGTCTTTCTTGACCAGTTGACGCAACACGTCACGGGTGTATTCTTCTATTTTGACGGCCAGCTGCTGCGTGGAAAGACCTTGCCAGGCCTTGGGAAGGTATTGCTTGCCGGGGTCGGCCCAGGTGTCTGAATAGTGAAAATCCAGAAGGGTTTTCATTTGGGCGTCCTTGGCTACGGTCAACAGGTTCAGGACGTACTCCAAATCCTGACAGGCGGTGCTCGAAAGGTCGGGGTCCACAAACAGGCGTACCCTCATATAGTTAAAGCCCAATTCCTTAAAATAGGATATGGGATAAGCCTGCTTGCCGTACATATCTTTATAGACGGCTTTGGCATCCATATAAGAAGGCAGCAGGGACAAATCAGCCCCCTGAATCCATTCCTTGACTTCCGGTCCGGGTGTAGGAACGGGGGCCTTTTTGGAGTCACAGGAAACAGGTATACTCAGCAGCACAAAAACTGCGGCAAATAATGCGTTTCTCATGTTACAAAGATAAGAAAAAGCCAAAAGTTGGTTACCTGACACACCAAAAATGAAAACAGTCGACCAAATCAAGAAATGACACAGTCAACCTCTGAACGGAATAAAACAACCGTAGTCAACCTTTTTCAGGAATAATCCTATCATGATCTATTAGAAGGCAGGGAAATTCTGGAGAGAACCGGATGTGATATTTGCTGTGAAGCTGACCTTGAGCAAAAACACAGGGTTTTTGTGCAAGGTCGGGGGCTTGAGGGCGGCACCTTGCCAATCTACCCGGCACTTTTTGGCAAGGTCTGTATACAGACTTTCATGCGTATTTCATAAACAGCTATAGTATAGAAAATTACGAAAATATACGGTTTTGCGATAAACTGACCTTGCTGAAAATGCAGGGTTTTTTTGCAAGGTCAGTACCTTTTGAGGAGCACCTTGCCAAAAAACCTTATGTTTTCCGGATAGGTACCTTCTTTTGTTCTTTTCTACATATAAACGGAGATAGGGATTTATACTATGGGTCCGGCCGTCTCCCGCCGGG
>CAZKPB010000015.1:0-62574 GCA_964554535.1 uncultured Muribaculaceae bacterium
GTTTATGGTAATTCCGACTATCTACGTTTATCGCTAAAAACGTACACTGTGGGCCCTAGAAGTGGCCGACTATCTACGAAAATCGCGATTAACGTAAACAGTCATCGTCAATAGTCCAAATTTCCAGGAAAATGTCTTGGGTTGATACCCTGCCGTCCCTGACGGGAAATAAGTGGCCGGCTCTCCTGGGGAGCCGGTGTCACTTATTCCCGCCGCCAGACGGCTTTACGCGCCAGACGGCTCTACCCGTGAGACGGCAGGACCCGGCAAAATGTCGGTATCCACCAAATGATTCGCCGCTCAGGGTTTGGCGGGTGTAAGCACCACGCAGAACACGTCGTGCCCGCCCAGGTTGACTTTGCTGACCTTATCCGTGGTGCCCAGGTCCTTTTTGGCCCATACATCCCGCAGGGTGTAGGAATCCTGTTGTAGGTCAATGGTTTTGCCGCTCAGGTCATCCGTAATCTTGAAGGACGCCCAGTTCACTGCCAGCGGGACCTCGGCCTCACCCCGGTTGAGGAAGCAGAAGGCCCATTTGCCGTCGGTCAGGGGTTTAACCCAGGTGTGCACCTCTCCGTTCATGGCGTATTTGAGGGCTTGTATGCCCAGGGGGTCCTGGTCAATGGCAATGACTTCGGGGTTCATAAGAATCTCCCGGGTTTCCTTGCTCATGGAGCGCAGGTCGTTGCCGGCCATCAGGGGGGCGGCCAGCATACACCACATGGTAAAATGGGCGCGGTCTTCACTGACGCTCATACCATTGCCCACTTCCAACATATCCGGGTCGTTCCAGCTGTTGGGACCGGCATAGGTGCGCAGGGTGTCCTGCAAGTCCAGAATGGCCAGCACACCTAATGATTTCCAGGTGCCGTGGTCCATCATACCGGCAAACTGGGCGCTGATGTCGCCCGTGGTGCGCCACAACTGTCCCATCTTGGCACCCCACAGCCAGGGCTTGTTGCTGCCCCATTCGCACAGGCTCAGCACTATGGGCCGGCCGGCGGCATACAGGGCGTCGCGCATGGTCATGTAGGCCCCCTCGGCCTTGAGACCTTGTGTGTAGCACCAGTCGTATTTAAGGTAGTCCACGTCCCATGAAGCATAGGTCAGTGCATCCTGGTATTCGTGTCCGCGTCCGGCAGGGCGTCCCGCACAGGTTTTGAATCCGGCCGAGGAGTAAATGCCGAATTTGAGGCCGCGGGCGTGGATGTAGTCGGCCAGGGCTTTCATCCCGGAAGTGAAGAGATCCGGATTCTCGTGAATGAATCCCAGGCTGTCGCGTTCTCCGTGCCAGCAGTCGTCAATGACCAGGTATTTGTAGCCGGCGTCGCGCATGCCGCTTTCCACCAGCATATCGGCCGTCTCGCGCAGCATCTTTTCATTGACGTCGCATCCGAATTTGTTCCACGAATTCCATCCCATGGGAGGGGTGGGCGCCACATTTTCAAAGCGTTGGGCACGCGTTGCGGTGGGAGCCAACAGGCAGGCAACCGCCAGAATCATCACCGTTTTTTTCATAGTCTAATAGGTCAATATTGAAGTGGTTTTTTGAATAAGGTTCATGGTGTTGTCGCCGGCAAAGACCGAATTGAGACCCTGCTCTTCCTGTTTGGGGTCTCCGGTCAGGTCGTCCCCTCGGAGCCAGAACACGTGCGCGGGATTGGCAAAGCCACCCCACGCCCAGATATTGCAGCCCGCCAGTACCCCCTTTTCTTTGGCCGAGGCGCACAGACGGTCAAAAATGTTTTGGTAGTAGGTGTTGCGGGCGGTGACCGGGTCGTCGGGGGTGAACAGGTGGTTGTCGCGCGGGTACCCGAACTCGGACAGTACTATGGGTTTGTGTGCCTGGATGGCCAGGGCTATGTGCGTGTCTATGTACTCGTTTGTGAGTGCAATGGCCTGTTCTACAGACCCGGGCACGTCTTCCGGATTAATCCATTCCCAGTTTTTGGGCCAGATGTGGAAGGTGAAATAGTCAACCTGGGGATAGCGGTGGATGTTCCGGTACAGGGTGGTGTCGTTGCCCGTGCCCACCAGCCCTTCCGATCCTATGGAAACCAGATGGTTGGGGTCCAGCGATTTGATATGTTTTGCCGTAGAGGTGGTGAAGTGCTCAAAGAGGGTGTTGTTGGCTCCCATGGGACGCGGTTCGTTGCCTATCTGCCAGGCCATAATGGCGGGGTCTTCCGTGTACTTGACCCCGGTAAGGCTGTTGGTCCGGGTAATGATATGGGTAATATGGTCCATAAATAGTTCCGCGCAGGGGGCGCAACTCATATACTGGCTTACGTAGGCGGCAAAGGCGTCGTAGCCGTCTACGGCGGGTACCGGAGCGTTGCCGTAACCGGCCCATTCCAGGTATTGTGAGTAGCCGCCCGTCCATTCCCAGGTATTGTTGAAGTAGAGGACGGCCACCATGTTGCGTTTGCCTAATTCCTGCAGCAGGTAATCCAGTCCGGCAAGCAGGGTGTCGTTGTATACGCCGGGGGCCGTTTGCAGGCTGGGTTCCACTTTGGACACATGGGTGGGACCGTCGGCGCCCACCATCACGCGCAGGTTGTTGACGCCCGCCTCTTTGAGATAATCCAGCTCTTTGAGCAGCCGCGTGCGGTTGCCGTTTTCGCCTTCCGAGGCCAGGATGCCGGCGTACCAGAAATTCATGCCCACATAGTAATAAGGTTTACCGTCACGGACAAAACGGCCGTCTTCCACCTTGACAAAATGAGACGTGTCCACGGGGTGGTTCCGGCAGCTGTAACCCAGTAATAATACGGCAAGACAGATAAAAAGCGGTTTAATTTGACTCATAGCGTAAATTTACATATTTTTGGGCTATAAACTATCTACAAATGAAAACTCCCACCTTATTTCTGATGGCGGTGCTATGCCTGACGGCTTCGTGTGCCGGCCCTTCTCAAGACAAAATGATTTATCTGGACGCCTCGGCAACCGTGGAGGACCGTGTGGAAGACCTGATGCGGCGGATGACGCTGGAAGAAAAGATTGGCCAGATGAACCAATGCGTGGGATTGAACCATATTGACGAGTCCCAGGCCGGATTGACCGAAGAAGAACTGAAGCGCAATACGGCGGCGGCGTTTTATCCCGGTTATACCAAAGAAGACATTGCCCAATTGGCACGTGACGGGAAGATAGGCTCTTTTCTGCACGTGGTGACGGTGGGTGAGGCCAACGACCTGCAACAACTGGCCATGGAGTCGCGATTGCGTATTCCGCTGCTGATGGGGATAGATGCGGTCCACGGAGTGGGACTGGTGAGCGGGGCCACCGTGTACCCTACTTCCATCACCATGGCTTCTACATTTGATCCGGAGTGGGTGTACGTTTCTTCGCGGCAGACCGCCCAGGAAATGCGTGCCATTGGGATGCACTGGACGTTTGCCCCCAATGTGGAAGTAGCCCGCGACCCGCGCTGGGGGCGGGTGGGAGAAACCTTTGGGGAGGATCCGCTTGTGGTTTCCCGTATGGGAGCGGCCGCGGTGCGCGGTTTTCAGGGAGATGAAGGTCTGGAAAAGGATTTGGTGCTCTCCTGCGTCAAACATTTTGTGGGCGGTTCACAACCACTTAACGGCACCAACGGGGCACCGGCAGACCTGTCGGAGCGCACCCTGCGTGAAGTGTTCTTTCCGCCCTTTGAAGCCTGCGTCAAGGCCGGGGCGCTCAGCTTTATGATGGCGCACAACGAACTGAACGGGGTTCCCTGTCACATCAATGCCTGGCTGATGCAGGAAGTGTTGCGCAAAGAAATGCAGTTCAAGGGTTTTATTGTCAGCGACTGGATGGATATGGAACACGCGTACGACGTGCATCGCGTGGCCACCTCCAACAAGGATGCGTTTGGTCTGGCGGTCAATGCCGGTATGGATATGCATATGCACGGTCCCGAGTTTGTGCCGGCCATGATGGAACTGGTGGCCGAAGGCGTGGTGAGCGAAGAAACGGTGGACGCCTCGTGCCGCCGTATCCTGGACATCAAGTTCAGACTGGGTTTGTTTGAAAATCCGTTCTTTGAGGTGGAAAAGGCTGCCGATGTGCTGGCCTCGGCCTCCCATGTGAATACCGCCCTGGAGGCGGCCCGTCGCGGCGTGGTGCTACTGGAAAACAACGGGATTCTGCCTCTGACCGACGGCGGAAAGTACAAAAAAGTATTTGTGACCGGTCCCAATGCCGATGCGCAGGGTGTGATGGGGGACTGGACGTTCCCGCAGCCCGACGACCAGGTGGTGACCTTTCTGGAAGGCTTGCGCGGTGTGGCTCCCCAAACGCAATTCACCTTTCTGGACCAGGGCGAATCCATTTGGAAAATGGACCCCGCCAGGGTGGCGCGTGCCGGTGAACTGGCCCGCGGGGCGGACCTTAACATCCTATTTGTGGGCGAGTATGTGAATCGCAAGGACTGGAATAACAAAACCTCCGGAGAGGACGTGGAACGTGGCAATATGAACCTTCCGGGTTTGCAGGAAGACCTGGTGCGCCGGGTACTGGACAGCGGCAAGCCCTGCATTGTGGTGCTGAACAACGGCCATCCGCTGGCCGTGGAATGGATAGCCCAAAAGGCCGATGCCCTGGTCGAAGCCTGGGAACCGGGTATGAAGGGCGGGCAGGCCGTGGCCGAGATTCTGTATGGAAAAGTGAATCCGTCGGGCAAACTACCCGTGACCTTTCCCCGTTCTGCGGGCAACATTCTGGCCGTATACAATCATACGCCGTCGCTGTACTTCCATCCCATTGTGGGGGAGAATCCCATGCCCTTGTATGAGTTCGGTTACGGGCTGTCGTACACGTCGTTCCGCTACGACCAACTCAAGGTGGGGACTCCGGATGCGCAGGGCGTGATTCCGGTATCGGTAGAAGTGACCAACACCGGCTCCCGGGCGGGAGAAGAGGCGGTCCTGCTCTTTGTGACGGACAATTATGCGTCTATGACCCGGCCGGTTAAGGAATTAAAGGACTTCAAGCGGGTGGCGCTCGAGGCCGGACAGACGGCAACGGTAAACCTGTTTGTATCAAAGGACGCGTTACGGTTTGTGGGACAAGACGGGCAGTGGCGGTTTGAGCCGGGGGAATTTACCTTTGCGGCGGGTGACCGACAAACCACTGTAATCATCCCGTAATTTTCCGTATATTTGTGTTTATGATGACAAAAATATTGGTCACCGGTTCCGGCGGCTGTTTAGGTACTGCGCTCAAAGATTTTTCCCTACGGGAGCGTCCTTCCTATACGGAATGGATATTCCTGTCCCACAGTCAGCTGGACATTACCCAAAAGGAACAGGTGACGGCCTGTCTGCTGGCACAGCGTCCCGCCTTTTTGGTCAACACGGCGGCTTTTACCAATGTGAATCTGGCCGAGGAACAACCGCAGCAGGCATACACCCTTAACGGTGCCGCTCCGCAGTATCTGGCGGAAGCCTGCGCAAAAACCGGCACGGTACTGATACACCTCTCCACCGACTACGTTTTTGACGGGCAAGATTCCGGACAGGCCGACCACTTGCGCCGCACCCCCTACGAACCCGTAGATGCGGTCAATCCCCAGGGTGTGTACGGCAAGTCCAAAATGACGGGCGAACACGCCGTGCTGGCCTATGCGCGTGGCGTGGTGGTGCGCACCAGCTGGCTCTACTCGGAGTCTCCCGCCTCGCGCAATTTTCTGGCTTCCATTCCCAAATTGCTGGCTACCAAAGAGACACCGCTGTGTGTGGAAGCTCTGCAGCGCAATGCCCCCACTTACGCCCCCCATCTGGCACGGGCGTTGTCACGGATGATGGAGGTCGGGGTGCAAAGCGGATTGTATCACGGTTGTGGAACCGGAGGCTGCAGCCGTCTGGAGTTTGCCCAAAAAGTGCGTGATGCCATATGCCGAGGCAAATGCCCCGCGTGGAAGAGCAAACGAGAACCGGTGGAGGTTCTGCCGCTGCGGGAACCTGTAGCCGGAGCTCCGCGTCCCCTTTACAGCGTAATGAGTAATCAATCTCTTGTGTCATTGATTAATGAGCCCATTCCCACGTGGGAAGAAGCTATGGAAATATTTTTATGGAACGTACAGTTATAGAAAGAGCCCGGCAGTGGCTGGCTCCCCAGTTTGATGAAGCCACCCGCCGTGAGGTACAGCAAATGATAGACACCGACCCGGTGGCCCTGGAAGACAGTTTTTACAAAAATCTGGAATTCGGCACCGGAGGATTGCGGGGCCTTATGGGCGCGGGAACCAACCGGATAAACCGCTATACGGTGGCTATGGCCACTCAGGGTCTGGCCCACTACGTGAAGCGGGCACAGAGCGGGCCTTACCGGGCGGCCATTTCCTACGACTGTCGGCATTCCTCGGCCGACTTTGCGCACATTACCGCGCAAGTGTTGGCGGCCAATGATTTTGACGTATATCTGTTTGACGCCTTGCGTCCCACGCCCGAACTCAGTTTTGCCGTGCGCCAGTTGCATTGCCATGTGGGGGTGATGATTACGGCCAGCCACAATCCCAAGGAATACAACGGTTACAAGGTCTACTGGAATGACGGGGCCCAGGTGATTGCCCCGCACGATCAAAACATTATTCTGGAGGTACAGAAGATAACCGACCCCTCGCAGGCGCGGATGGAAGGTGGCAAAGGCAAAATCACTATGATGGGCAAGGAAATGGATGATCAATACCTTACCTCCATACTGAGTCTGCTACGCCTGAGTCCCGAGGCCATTGAATCTCATAAAGACCTGAAAATGGTGTACACACCGCTTCACGGAACCGGGGTACGTCTGGTGCCCGAAGCCTTGCGTCGTATGGGCTTTACCCATATCCTCCACGTGAGTGAACAGGATGTGAATGACGGAGCTTTTCCCACCGTGCCTTCCCCCAATCCGGAAGAACCCGCTGCGCTTGAGATGGCCGTGCGTAAGGCTCGGGAAACGGGAGCCGACCTAGTGATGGCAACCGATCCCGATGCCGACCGTGTGGGCATTGCCGTGCGCAACCTGCAGGGAGAAATGGAATTGCTCAACGGAAACCAGACGGCGTCCTTGCTGACCTACTATCTGTTGTCGCGGTGGAAAGAACTGGGGCGTCTGAAAGGCAACGAATTTGTGGTCAAAACCATTGTGACTACGGACCTGTTGCGCTTACTGGCGGATCACTTCGGGGTGGAATGCTACAACGTGCTTACCGGCTTCAAATTCATTGCCCAGGTGGTGCGTGAGCAGGAAGGTAGGAAAGTGTTCATTAGCGGCGGTGAGGAAAGTTACGGCTACAACGTGGGATCGTTTGTACGTGACAAGGACGCCGTAGTGGCCTGCGCCCTAGTGGCCGAGGTGGCCTGCTGGGCCGCCGCACAGGGGAAATCACTCTATCAGTTGCTGGTGGACATCTACACCCAGTTCGGCTTTTTCAAGGAAAGCCTCATGTCCAAGGCCATGAAAGGCAAAGACGGTATGGAACAGATGAAGGCCCTTATGGAGGGCTACCGTCAGCGTCCGCCCCAGACCCTTGGCGGGTCGCCGGTGGTACTGGTGCACGATTATCAAAATAGTGAGACCGTGGATCTGGTGAGCGATCTGCGGTATGTCATAAACCTTCCCAAATCGGACGTGCTGCAATTTGTATGTGCCGACAACACGTTGGTTACCATACGTCCTTCCGGGACGGAACCCAAAATCAAGTTTTATTTTGGGGTGCGCTGTCCGCTGAAAGAGGCCGCCGATTTTGAGGCGGTGAATGTGTTGGCTGAAAATAAACTGGCTACTCTTAAAGAATTATTTAATTGATCCAATGGATTAGTCACCTTTTTTGCCGAGCCGGCATTTCCGGACCGTTCGCGGACCAAAACCGGTCCTTGCACCCGGTGCAGCCGGAACACCAAACGCCTCGGCAACGGCTTGCATAATTGGCACTCAGATAAGTCCGCACCTTTAGTTTGTCATTACAAAAAGATATAACTACATTTGCCGGCTTAAAATATAGCCATTTAGGCTATAATATATTTATATTATGCAAGAAATTAGAAACATAGCCATCATTGCGCACGTGGACCACGGAAAGACCACATTGGTTGACCGTATGATTTATCAGGCAATGCTACGTCGCGACAATGAAAAATTGGGCGAATTGATTCTAGACAGCAATGATCTGGAACGGGAGAGAGGTATAACCATTCTGTCAAAAAACGTATCCATTCCCTACAAAAACACTAAAATTAACATTATAGACACTCCGGGTCACTCGGACTTCGGAGGAGAAGTGGAGCGGGTATTGAATATGGCCGACGGAGTGTTGCTGCTGGTGGACGCCTTTGAAGGCACCATGCCACAGACACGTTTTGTGCTGGAAAAAGCCATCAGGATGGGCAAAAAGCCTGTGGTGGTAATCAATAAGGTAGACAAACCCAACTGCCGTCCCAACGAGGTGAACGATGACGTGTTTGAACTGATGTTCTCACTCAACGCCACTGAAGAACAACTTGATTTTAAAACCGTATACGGCAGTTCCAAACAGGGCTGGATGGCTGCCGACTGGCGTCAGCCGACTCAGGACATTTCATACCTGCTGGACGTGATTCTTTCCGAGATTCCTGCGGCCAAACAGTGTGACGGTACGCCCCAGCTGTTGATTTCCTCTCTGGAATACTCGCCCTATGTAGGACGTATAGCCATTGGCAAACTTACCCGCGGTGAACTGCATCCGGGCATGATGGTCTCGCTCTGCCGCAAGGAAGGCACCTTTGAAAAACAGAAAGTCAAAGACCTCATGGTTTTTGAAGGTTTGGGCAAGAAACACTCTGAAGAAGTCTTTTCCGGAGATATTTGCGCCGTGGTGGGCATTGAGCATTTTGACATTGGAGATACCATTGCCGATGCCGAGAACCCCGAAGCCCTTCCTCCCATTTCCGTGGACGAACCCACTATGAGCATGCTCTTTACCATCAACGATTCACCGTTCTTTGGAAAAGAAGGGAAGTATTTTTCATCCAAACACTTGAAAGAACGTCTGGACAAGGAACTGGAAAAAAACCTGGCTCTGAAGGTGAAACCCGGCATGAGCGCCGACTCTTTTGTAGTGTACGGCCGAGGCGTACTGCATTTGTCCATTCTTATTGAGACTATGCGTCGCGAGGGATTTGAATTACAGGTGGGCCAACCCAAGGTATTGGATAAGAACATCAACGGCGTACGTTGCGAACCTGTGGAAAATTTGACCATTGACCTTCCCGAGGAAATGGTGGGCAAAGCCATTGAAATGGCCACCCGTCGCAAGGCCGTGTTGTTGCATATGGAAAATCGCGGCGAGCGCACCCATCTTGATTTTGACATTCCTTCCCGCGGCCTGATAGGCTTCCGCAGCAATTTGATGACCGCCACTCAGGGAGAAGCCGTGGTGGCTTCCCGTCTGAAAGGCTACGAACCGTTCCGCGGTGAAATAGAACGCCGCAACAGCGGGTCGCTGGTGGCCATGGAAACCGGTATGGCGGTGGCTTATGCTTTGGATAAACTGCAGGACAAGGGGAAATTCTTTGTGGTTCCCGGTGAACAAGTATATGCCGGTCAGGTGGTGGGGGCACACACCCGTGCCGAAGACCTTACCATTAACGTCTGCAAAACCAAGAAACTGACCAACGTGCGTGCTTCCGGTACCGATGAAAAAGCCATGCTGGCTCCTCCGGTGGTATTCTCTCTGGAAGAAGCCCTGGAATACATTCAGGTTGATGAACTGGTGGAAGTTACTCCCAAATCTATACGTCTGCGCAAAGTGTATCTTGACGAAATTGAGCGTAAGCGCAAAGGTGCTGCACTGGCAGCTAAAGGATAATGTTGCATTACAGAACCAGGACGTTGACGGCTAATTTCCGCTGGCTTGTGTTTTTACACGGCGTGGGGGGTGATTCCAAAATTTGGCACCGTCAACTCAGGGAATTTTCCAAATATTACAACCTGTTATTCATAGATTTGCGGGGTCACGGCGAGTCTGAGGAAGTGTTGGTGGACCGTGGCTACCGTAAATATACATTGGAAGAAATCACCCGCGAGGTAATGGAGGTGCTGGAGCATCTGCACATTACCCGCGCGGGCTTTATCGGCGTATCACTGGGTACCATTGTGGCACGCGCCCTTGCCGAAATGAAACCCTCAATGGTACAGTGTATGGTGTTGGCCGGAGCCGTGGTCAAATTCAATACCCGCTCCAAATTTCTCATCTGGGTGGCGCAGCGCAGCAAGAACCTTATTCCCTATAAGCTGTTATACAAAATGTATGCGCATATTCTGATGCCCAAAAAAGAGCAGCGTCACAGCCGCAGTATGTTTATCACCTCGTCTCGTCGCCTTACCCGGGATGGTTTTTTGAGTTGGATGACCATTACAACCGGCCTGAGTATGGCCTTGTCCTATTTCTGGGAAACCGAGCTGCCTATCCCTACACTCTATGTGATGGGTGAGCACGACTATATTTTTCTATCGCAGGTGCGCAAACTGCTGAAAACCCAAAACCGTTATTCCCGGCTGGAGGTTATTCCACGTGCTGGCCACATTTGCAACTTGGACGAATGGAAAGTGTTTAATCCATTGACATTGAGGTTCTTGGAAAATAATTGCGCTTGACGCCAAATAGTTTGATTTGCAGTAACAACCAATGTGTTTTTTACGCACATTTGTGGCGTTAAACATTCTTATATATTGAAGTAAAAATTCATATTCAACTTACTGAGGTAAAGTTCTTTACCTTGAAATCATGCACATAGGAATAACATTCAATCTCAAGAGCTACTATGTGGCTCAAGGTTACTCGGCAGAACAAGTTGCCGAATTTGATTGCGAAGAGACTATCGACTCTATTGAGCGCGTGCTCCTTAACGAGGGGCACACAGTAGAACGGATTGGTTGTCTTGAACAATTGATGAAACGTCTTTTGGACGGTGAACGCTGGGATCTGGTGTTCAACATAGCGGAAGGACTCAACGGCATTGGCCGCGAAGCTCAGATTCCGGCCTTGCTGGATGCCTATAAAATTCCGTACACTTTCTCTCCCACAGAAATTCTGGCTACCGCTTTGGATAAAGGAATTACCAACGCCATCATGCGCACTTACCGCGTCAAGACGGCCGATTTTCACGTGGTCCGAAAGCGTGCCGATGTGAAGAAAGTACACATTCCTTTTCCCTTGTTTGTAAAGCCCGTAGCGGAGGGCACAAGCAAGGGAATTTCTTATCTATCCCGCGTGGAAACGGAAGAAGACCTGCAGGAACGCTGTAACTACATTCTGGATACTTTCCACCAGCCGGCGCTGGTAGAAGAGTTCCTCAGCGGCCGCGAATTCACGGTCGGCATCATCGGCACCGGAGACGATGCCCGTGTATTGGGGGTAATGGAAATCACCATGACCGAATCGGCCGACCAGCATGCCTATACCTACGACAACAAACAACAGTACGAGGACCGTATGCGTTACACCCTGGTGGACGAGCCCGAGGTGGCCCGTCTGGCCCTCAAAGCCTGGCGTGCCATTCATTGCCGCGATGCCGGCCGGGTGGACGTCCGCATGAATGCGGAAGGTGAGCCTTGCTTTCTGGAAGTGAACCCTCTTGCCGGACTCAATCCGTCCTACTCGGACCTGTGTATTATGTGCCGCCATCTGGGCTTTCCCTACGAGGAACTGATCGGACACATTGTGGCCGAGGCTTGTGAGCGCATGAACCCCGCCGCAAACCAAAACGCCGTGCACCTGCACGCTACCCGTAACGTTAATGCCGCCCGCCATGAGAATTGCTATTTTAAAAGACCACTTGTCTGACACCACCTCGGCCGACGCCAAAGACAATGCGTTGGAGGCGCAGTACGTGGCCGCTCATCTGGAGCCTCGCCATACCGTCTGTCAGATTGAATTTGTTCCCGACCTGGAACGGGTGACGGCCGATTTACGGGAATTTGCCCCCGATGTGGTATTTAATCTGGTGGAATCGGTGTGTGACCGCGGCGCGCTTTCCGTGGTGGCGGTCCATCTGCTGGAAGCTCTCAAGTATCATTATACCGGTTGCCGCGTCTATTCGCAGGTGGTGACCGCAGACAAGCTACTTACCAAACAGGTGCTGGAGGACAAGCACATTGCCACTCCGGCCGGTGACGGAACTACCGCCTCGGATTTTGTGCCCGGGACCGAGTATATTCTCAAGGCACAGACCGAACACGCTTCCATTGGGTTGGACGACTCTTGCATTGCCCGTTACGACTCGTATTGGGCCTTACAAAGGGCGCTGGCCATTAAGAGAAGTGAAACCGGCCTGGACTGGATGGCCGAGCAATACATTGAGGGGCGTGAATTCAGTTGCGCCTTTCTGGGTGCCGAGGTGCTGCCTCCCATGGAAAGCCGTTTTGATGACGCTTTTGAAGGCCACAAGATTATTACCTATCAGACCAAATGGGAAGAAAATTCGTTGGCCTACGGTCAGCGGGTCCGCTGTTTTGACATAGAAGAGCCGGTGGTGCAACAGTTGAAGAAACTGACCGCCACGTGTTGCACGGCGTTGTCTATGGACAACGGCTACGCGCGCATTGACTTCAGAATGGACGGTGCCGGAAAACTGTATGTGATTGACATTAATACAAATCCTTGTGTGTCGGATGATTCCAGCTTTCTGGAGATGGCCCGGCAACAAGGATATACCATGGAATACGTATTTGAAAAAATTGTGGAATATGCTATGCTTTAGAACAACTCCCGTGCCTGCAGACAGGGAGCATGTTGCCCGGATGTTGCATGCCACCGGTTTTTTTGAGGCCGCTCCCGATGAAGTGGACGTGGCCGTGGAACAGATAGAAAAGACGCTCCGTCTGGGGTCGGAGGCGGTGGATTACCGGTTCTTTTTTGCGTGTGAACAGGACCAGTTGAGGGGGTACGTGTGCTACGTTAAGGCGGCTTGTACGCTCACCACCTATGAAATCTACTGGTTGTGCGTGGATCCGTTGTACCAGCACGCCGGTTTAGGCAAACAACTGGTGGAAAAGGTGATGGAGGCCATGCAGCGGGAGGGCGGATGTAAGTTGGTGGTGCAGACGGCCGGCAGGGAAAAATACGCACCCACCCAGCGGTTTTACCTTTCCTGCGGTTTTGTGGAAGAGGCGCGCATCAAAGATTATTACGCCCCGGGGGACGACACCTTATTTTACACCCTTACTACTGCGTTGACTACCAAATAGGTGCACATACAAAGTAACAGCAGCAGGCTCCAGTGCCAGTGCAGGCACAGGGCGGCAACACATAACGCAATTACACAGACAGCAAAGAAGATGCGCTGTCTGTTTTCTTTATAGGTGAACGACTTGATTTTAAGGGAAAACATGGGCAGTTCACTAATCAGCAGCATGGACAGCACCAGGGTGACGCAGGGTATCATCCAGGGGGTGGTCATCAGGTAATGCCACGATTCCGACTGATTGCTGTAGAGCACCATCCCGGCAATCAGCAAGGCATTGGCCGGCGTGGCCAGCCCAATGAACCCGGTGGCCTGCCGCGAGTCCAGATTAAATTTAGCCAGTCTTACGGCCGAGAATACCGCCACCAGAAACGGCACAAAGGCAAACCAGGGCCTCGGGGCCGCCGGTGCGTAGACGATGTACAGCATAGTGGCCGGCACCATTCCAAAGCTTACCAGGTCAGCAAGGGAGTCCAACTCTTTTCCCAACGGCGAATAGGCTTTGAGCAGGCGGGCGCTGAAGCCGTCCAGAAAATCAAATACGGCACTGCAAACCATACAGATAAAGGCGGCGGTCAGCTGTCCGTTAAAGGCAAAGGTAAGACCCACCGCTCCGGAAAACAGATTGGCGCTTGTGATGGTATTTGGAATGTGACGTATTATGCGTTTCATATAGTTATTGACTGCAATTTTTTGTTCCGCCCAAAGATACTTAAACTTTGTGTGTTATCTTTACAGACAAAATAAATAAACCTATTAATCAATTTGTATGATGAAAAAGTTCTTTGTTATGGCTGCCATGCTCTGCCTGTTGAGCAGTTGCTACAACGATGCGCCGCAGCAGACGGCCCCGGCACAGTCTTCTACCATCAGCGACATAATGGCTCGTCGCAGTATCCGTGCCTATAAGGATACCCCGGTGGAAAAAGAAAAAATGGATCAAATTGCCTTATGCGGTATCAATGCCGCCAACGGTATGAACGCCCAGAACTGGGCCGTGCGTCTGACAAGCAGTCCGGAATTCATTAACGGCATTACGGCCTTGTATGTGGAAGATATGAAAAAGGACCCACGGGGGGCGCAAATGGTGCAGGAACCGGGTTTCAAAAACATGTTCCGCAATGCGCCCACCGTGGCCTTTATTGCCACCAAAAACGGGGAGTCGTTGATTGACTGCGGCCTGTTGGCCGGCAATATGTTGCTTGCCGCGCAGTCTATGGGGATTGGCTCGGTCTGCCTGGGAGGTCCCGTGGGCTTTCTCAATGGCCCGCTGGCAACCGATTACCTTGCCCGCCTGGATATTCCGGATGGTTACAAAATTGTACTGGCCATAGGTTTCGGCTATCCGGACGAGTCTCCCGAGGCCAAACCGCGGGACGCGTCTAAGATCCGCTGGGTGGAGTAGGTTCAAAGTAACTTTTGAGCGCTTCCACGTGTTTACGGAACGCCTCTGTACCCTCTGCTGTTATGTGGGCGGTGGTACAGGGCCGTTTTCCTTTAAAGGTTTTTTCCAGGGCCAGGTAGCCCGCGGCCGAGAGCTTGTCCAACTGTGCCCCCAGGTTACCGGGGGTGGAGCGGGTCTCTTTCTGAAGGTAGGTGAATTCCGCCTCTTCTACGCCAATGAGGATGGACATTACGGCCAGCCTCAGTTCTGACATCAGCAGCGGGTCTAGTTCTTGTCGCATTGTTTTCTGGCTTTGCAGTTGAGTATGTGTCCGGGTATGATGCAGTTGACTATGAAGGCAATGGCAAAAATGGCCAGGGAGTAGTAGAGACTCTGACGTACAAAGAGCAGGGTCATAGCCAGCAGGAGGGAGATAATGCCGCCAAGGAACATGGCGTTGAATTTGACGACTCGTCCGGTGAAGGCCAGGGCGGTTCCCACCAGTATCAGTTCTATGGTCAGGATGGGTACGGGGTATTTTGACAGGAAGGTGGCTACGGCAAACAGGATGCAGGCTGCGCTTACTATCATCCATATGGAGCTGATGACTTTATCTATGTAAGTGCGTATGCTTTTGGGTTGTTTTTTATTGAAGAAAAGTATGAAGGGCAGTCCAATGACGGGAATGGCAAACCAGAGGTTATGCCAGTCGTTGCTTCCGGTAAAGTAGATGCCGCATCCAACGGCCAGGGTTACGGCTAAGGTGACATATCCCCATACCAGCATGGGAAGTCCGTCGCCTTTTTGAAGTTTGTTTTGGGTGTTTTGAATCATCTTTGCAATCAAATCCAGACTTTCTTTTTCGGTTAATGTTTTGTCTTCCATAATGTTAATTGTTATGCTTGTTAATTATTTATTTAGATTTATTGCAAATATAGAGTATTCTATTTTATAGAGCAAATTTATTTTATTGTAGTGGCTACTAATTCCGCTTTTTATGCAGCTTTGCCCGCGCCGGCGGCAGCAGCCCACGCGCAGCATCGGCGGCAGGGGAGGTCGTTGTGAATTGTCATTCGCTGCGGGTTGGCGCTCGAACCGCTCCTTTTAGCCGGGTCCCCGCGTTGCGGTGCCCCGTCTAACGTCGGGTGTCGCGCCATTACGGGCGTCTGCACCGCCGCGTCAAAGTAAACTTTGCCACGCCGGTACAGCCATCCGTAACCCCCTTGCTCCATGACAATTCACACTCCCGCCGCCTTCAGCTGCGCGGGGGCTGCTGCTGCCTGCGCGGGTAGGGCTCTTACACGGGGCGGGATGTAGTGAGGTTTTGGGATTTCAGGGTCACTACGTCCCCGGGAGAATCAGCAAAACTTGCAGATATGTGCGGGATGTAGTGAGGTTTTTGGTATTTAGGGTCACTACATCTCCCCGGACATCAATAGTACCGTGTTTATGGCGGGGATGTCGGCACAGTTTAGGTCTCTTGGGTGCCTACATCCCCTGGAGAAGTAACCCCCCGTATTCTTCATATGTGATGTTTTGGTTTAACTCATTCAATCAACACATCCGAAGTTACAAAGGATATGTTTTGTCCGTTTTCCGGGTGTGATGTGTAACAAATCCACTGCGAACGCCCAAAGATATACTCCCCGCCGTCCTCGCCGGGAAATAAGTGGCGGGCCCTCCGGAGCCCGTGCCACTTATTCCCGGCGGGAGACGGGCGGCCCTTATTTTAGATACTTAAACGGCTACTTCGGGCGGAAATCCCGGGATATTGCCTAACATCCCTACTACTCACTCAGACTATCTACGTTTATCGCCAAAAACGTATATAGTGGGCTTCCAAAGTAGCCGACTGTATACGTTTACCCCCGTTTTGCGTAAACAGTCTGCTTTTCAACTTTTCAAGAAAATAGCTAAGTTTCTGTATGTCAGCGGTTATATGTTTATGGTAATTTCGACTATCTACGTTTATCGCTAAAAACGTACACAGTGGGCCCAAAAAGTTGCCGACTATCTACGAAAATCCCGATTAACGTCAACAGTCATCGTCAATAGTCCAAAAATTCCCGAAAATGTCTTGAGTTGGACCCGCCGTCCTCGCCGGGAAATAAGTGGCGGGCCCTCCGGAGCCCGTGCCACTTATTCCCGGCGGGAGACGGCCGGACCCATAGTATGAATCCATATCTCCGTTTATGTGTAAAAAACGACATAAGAAGGTACCTATCCGGAAAACATAGGGTTTTTTGGCAAGGTGCCCCTCAAAAGGTACTGACCTTGCTGAAAAACCCTGTATTTTTTAGCAAGGTACTTCTTCCGTAAAACCGCACTTTCTCGTAATTATCTATATTATAGTTGTTTGCAAAATACACCTAGAAGTTTATATACAGACCTTGCTAATAAGTGCCGGTATTTTTGGCAAGGTAACCCTCTAAAGCCCCCGACCTTGCAGAAAAACCCTGTATTTTTGCTCAAGGTCAACGTCACAGCCTATATCTTACTCGGTGCTCCCTAGAATATACCTGCCTTCTAATAATTCTTAATAGGTTTATTCCTAAAAAAGGTTGACTCGGGTTATGTTATTCCGGTTAATAGTTGACTACGGTTGTTTTATTTCTGAAATAGGTTGACACCCGGCATAATTCAGTCCACAGATTGGCCAGCAAGCAAATTCCCCGTTATTTGCCTTCCACAGTAAACGCTTCCCCGCAGTCCAGCAGCAAAATGGCAGGATAGCGGAAGTCGGGGTTGTTGAGGCGGTCCGGGCGCGTGAAGAGTTCACGGTACGATTCCCGGTGGCTCACGCCGTGGCCCAGTTCGTTCTCGTGGGCGGGAACAAATACTTGAGAGATGGATTCGGCACCGGGGGCTTTCATTGCCTCGGCCAGTAGTTCTTGCATATCGTTCCAGCTGGCGCCCAGGATCAGGTGGGCGGCGGGGAGGGTGGACAGCATGGCCTCGGCCTTGCGGTCGTAGTTGTCTCCGTTGTGGATGACGCGGAATCCGTCCAGATCCATCCAGTAGACATTGCAGGGGATGCCTTGGCCCTGGTTGCCGGGGTAAGAGGCAATGTTGATGCCGGCTATGCGTACCGGGGTGGTCTGTTCATGGTCCAGGACGTGCAGCAGGGTGTCCGCTCCCGGCAAGGAAGTGATTTGGCTGATGGTGTCCGCGTAGGGATGGTTTTCCGGGACGGTCAGCGGCCAGGGCATCACTACGGGTTTGCCGGCTGCGATCATGGCCTTGATCAGGGGAAGGGCGTAGTGGTCGTCGTGCGGATGGGTCATAAAGAGCACGTCAAGGCACCTGGCAAACCGTTCATAGTCACTTGCCGTCCAGGTGGCATATCCTTTTGACATGGCGGGCCTGTCCGATATATCAATACCCATGTTGATTTGGTTGCGTCTGATTACAAAACCGCTGTTGTAGACTTTCCAGACTTTGGTTTCACTTGTGCCGGCTTTTTCCAGTTGGTCAAGCACGGTGCGGCGGGCCGAGTTCAGGTACTGCCGAGTACTCCGGTAGTAGGCATCCAACTCTTCCGGTGTCGCGTCGGGGGCCGTATTGTTAATGTGCAGCGGGTAATCCAGCAGTTGCAGCATTCCGGAGCGGATGTTCCGGTTCCCGAGAGAGGGCGGGTACATACGTTTTAATTCATTGACTACATTATGAGTAGCCTCTATCCAGGCGTAGGGATTCGCCTCGCGTTGTTGTCGTTTCAAAAACCGGCGCAACGGTTTCGCGGCTTTTTGGCCTTGGCAGTCATTGAGAAAGGAGGTGGCGTATGACAGCATCTCCTTGCGCAGGGAATCGTTGGATTGGACAGGCCAATCAAAGGAGCAGCACAGTATGGCCGAGGCCAGCAAGGCACCCCCGGCTATAAGGCCGGCCACATAACGGTGTATGCTTTTCATAATTTATAAATTACTTCACTTCTACTTCATCTACAAAAATATAACCCTCGCCCCCGGCGCCAAGGTGCCAGGAGGGAATGGTTCCAAAATTTTTGGCGTGAATTTTCACGTAGCGGCAGTTGGCGGGCACCGGAAGGTCCAGCGCAAAGTCCTTAACCTGCGGCGTATAGTCTTTGATGTCAACAGTATTGTCTATGCGACCGGCCGGAGTGAACGTCTCTCCGTCTGTAGAGAGCGAGTATTCCACGTAGCGTGGCATCCATATCCAGGATTTGATTTCCTGGCAGAAACCGGCGCTTAGGTGCGATACGGGTTGCACGGACTTCAAGTCCAAAATGGCCGTAAAGTCGGTCCCCTGATACCCTTGCCAGCCTCCGGTCCGCCACGCCGGGGTGCCCCGCCTGCGGTCAATCAGTCCCTCCGGCCCTCCGGCGGAATAGGGCTCACTGTATTGGCTCAACAATTTGATGGACACCAAAGTGTTTACTTTGTACAGGGTAGAGGAAACGGGGAAACTCCGGGCTCCGTCTGCCGTAGCGGCGTAGGCCCAAAGGGTGACCGGCTCTGTAAAGGTCACCGCGCCGGTGTACGGCCGGTAGGGGGCATCACCCACCTTCAGGTACAGGGTGTGGGCAGGGTCGGCGGCGGTCAGTGCCACTGTTACTGAGTCGTATATAGAAAGGCAGTCCGTCCGGAACCAGGGGCTGATAACCAGGTCGTTTCTGCCAAGGGCCGAGTGGGGACGGTCTTCAGGGGCACTGCCAAACGAATAATTGGGATTGGGCCCCAGGCGGAAGGAGAGCGTGCCGCCTTCCAGCATCCGGGCAAAATCTATCCACGAGCGGGTGTGGTTTTTACCGTTGAGGCTCACGCTCTGAATGTAGGGGCACGCGTCCACCGAACCGTCTGCCGTGGTACTCAGGGTGAATTCCCGCCCGTTTTCCAAGTGAATGACCACGTGGTCAAAAAGGGGTGATCCAAACACCAGGGTACTGCTACCCGGCGTAACGGTATACAATCCTATGGCGCTGAGCACATACCAGGCCGACATCTGGCCGCAGTCCTCGTTGCCGCACAGCCCGTCCGGGGTATCGCTGTACAGATGCGTCATTATTTGCCGCACCCGTTGCTGCGTTTTCCAGCTTTGTCCGGCGTAGGCGTACAGGTAGGCAACATGGTGGCTGGGCTCGTTACCGTGGGCGTACTGGCCTATTTGTCCGGTGATATCCAACTGAACGCGCCCCGATGTTTTGTCCGATGCTTCAAAAAGTTTGTCAATCATCCGGCAATACGCACCGTCACCGCCCAGCAGGGCAATATGCCCCTCAATGTCTTGTGGAGCAAAGAAGCTGTATTGCCACGAATTGGCCTCGGTATAATGATTGTTCACTTCTTCCGGGCGGAAGGGAGTATACCAGCGGCCGTCCATACGGGCCCGCATAAAATGCGTCTCGGGGTCCACCAGGTTTCTGTAATACAGCGCGCTGCGATCGTATTGTCCGGCAAGGCTGTCGTACAGCGCCCGTCCGGTCTTGCGGTACAGGTAGCGGGCTGTTTGGGCAATGCACCAGTCGTCATAGGCATATTCCAGCGTTTTAGAAACCGACTCGTGCTCTATTTCAGCCGGGACAAAACCATAGGCGCGGAACGCGTCAATACCGTACTCCTTTTTATTGGCCGAGGCCACCATGGCTTCCAGCATTTTCTCCACCGGAAAGTTGTCAATTCCTTTGGCCAGTGCGTCAGCAATGACCGACACGCTGTGGTATCCAATCATACAGTCTGTCTCGTAACCGGCCAGTTCCCATACGGGGAGTTTGCCGGCTTGGTCGTAAATGCTCTCAAAGGTTTTGATGAAGTCCACCGTGCGTTCCCGTTCTATGAGGGCAAACAGAGGGTGAAGTGCCCGGAAGGTGTCCCAGAGCGAGAATACCGTATAGCGGTCAAAGCTGTCCGCCCGGTGCACCTGGCGGTCCATGCCGCGGTATGCTCCGTCAACGTCCGAGTAGAGGTTGGGGGCCAGTGCGGTGTGGTAGAGGGCGGTGTAGAAGGTGCGGAATTGTTTGTCAGAGGCATTTGAGCCGCGCACGTCAATTTTGCCGAGGTACCGCTCCCATCGGTTCTGAGTGGTTTGCCGCAAGGCTTCAAAATTCCAGTCGGCGGGAGCCTTCTCGGCATATAGGTTTGCTTTGGCACCTGCCACCGATACGGAGGAAATGCCTACTTTGACCTGCAGGGTCTGTCCCTTGCGGCTCTTTGCAAATGTGAGCAGTGCGCCCCGGTCGCCAAAAGCGGTGAAGGTTTGCACAGGCAGGGAGAACTCGGCATAAAAATAGACGGACTGGTCTTTTGACCAGGCGACCGAGCGGCGCATACCACTGAGGAGGGTGGGCGATTCCAGGGTGAGGGAAGATTCCAGCACCTGGTCCCGGTGCTGTAAGTCAATAATCAGTTGCGGAACCGTGTTTTTTGGGTAGGTGTAGCGGTGCATGCCCATTCGCTCTCCGGCTGTGAGCGTGGCGGTTACTTGCGGTTTTTGGAGGAATACGCGGTAATATCCCGGCGAGGCCTGTTCGTCCTCGTGGCGGAAAGGAGAACGGTAGGCGTCGTGGTCCAGGAAGTCTTTTTGGTAGTCAACCACCGGCATGAATAATACGTCTCCGTAGTCAGAGACTCCGGTCCCGCTAAGATGGGTGTGGCTGAATCCGTAAATGAGGCTGTCACGGTAGTGGTAGCCCGAGCAACCCTCCCAACCGTCCAGGCGCGTGTCGGGACTCAGTTGGACCATGCCAAAGGGGGCGGCGGCTCCCGGGTAGGTGTGGCCGGTAAAATCGGTGCCCACAAAAGGGTTCACGTAATCCGTCAAACGGGTGGGTTGTGCCGGCGCCTTAGTGGCTGAAAACAGACAAAGAATAAATAATAGAGTGAAAGATCTATTCATAGGGTAAATATACAAAAAAAACCTGTGCCGGATAAGGGCACAGGTTTCCATGTAATGGATAACGGCCACTCCCGCTAGAATCCCAATTTCATGCGGATGTCTTTGGGTACGGCGTCTTTGTGTACCATTATGGCAATGCATTTGGCTTTGAAGAAGTTCTCTGACATATATACAAAGCCGTTGTATTTACCGGTTTCTCCCCACGAATTCTTGATGATGTAGTACTTGACACCGTATTGGTCTTTTACAATACCGGTGGCGTGCATGATGTGGTCATCAGTGGTGTCAAAGGTCTCATACAGTGTCTGGCGGATGGGCTGCGTCACCTGGAGTTCACCTTCTTCCGGATTGGGGCTGGCCATTACGGCTACCCCTTTTTCCTGTGAGAAGCCACCGGACACGTCTCCGTCCCATCCAATGGTGAATCCGTTTTGCAAGGCGTAATCGGTAACGGCCATAAATTCATCCAGCGGGAGGTTGTAATATAGGGAATGTTCCCAGTTGTCGGGGATTTCAACGGGAATCCGAGTGTAGAACGGGTGGTGCGTGAAACTGGTAATTTCCACATAGTCGTCCATATTCAGCCCCAGAGAAGCCATAAAACTCTGCGGGGTGTATTCCTTGCCGTTGTATGTGAATGTAGCCGGTTCGGCGCCCAGATAGGCGTCCAGTACGGCGGACAGTACTTCCTTTGATTCCGGGGTCAGCTTTTTGGCTTTTACGGGAACGGCCGCAATGGCGTCCACATAGTTGCTCAGTTCGGAATGGTTGTGTCCCTTGGAATCGTAGTTGATGCCGTGGTAGGCGCTTTCCGGCATCAGGCCGAATTCGGCGCTGGTGTTGGTGACGGTGTGGCAGACACTGCCCGGTCCCAGGTTGCCCCGGCCTCGGCGCAGGTAATTGTCAAAGAAGCGGCGTTCGTAGGTTTTGCGGACGGTGTACATCTCGGACAAGTCATATTCACCCTTGCCCATACGGAGCAGTTCGCTTTCCAGAAAAGAGACGGTTCCAAAACACCAGCAGGTGCCGGTCTGGGCCTGGTCCTTCACCGTGGTGGTCTTGTGCGATACCACGGTGGTAAACTGATAGTCCTGTGCGGCCACCGAGAGGGTCAACAGGCAGCCGGCCAGTAAAAAAACAATGCGTTTCATATGAATTACTTAATTTCCAGTTTTTTACGCAAGTCTTTGGAAATGGAATTTTTGTTGACCTGAATGTCCATGGTCTTGTATTGCACGAATTTTTCCGATACATACCACAATCCTTTGTAGGGACCGGTGTCACCCCAGGAGTTCTTTACCATATAGTATTTGGTGCCGTTCTGGTCTTTGGCAATACCGTAGATAAGCATGCCGTGGTCGTCGGTGGTCTGTTTGTTGTCGTAGGCGTCTTGACGCATCTGCTGGGTCACTTCCTTGATTTCGGCTACGGGGGCATTCATATTGCGCAGAGCGTTGCTGCGTTCCGTGGCGGACATTTGCAGCCAGCGGGCCTGGTCGCTACCGGTCATTTCGTCCGGGTTGGAAGTGGGGTACATGGCAATACCGCTGCGGCCGAAACCGTCCTCGGAAACGTCGGATGCCCAGAGTACGGTGTAGCCGTTGAGGATGGCATTGTCAATGGTGGCCATCATTTCTTCCATGGGAACGTTGTATACGGTGCCCCAGAGCCAGTTGTCGGGGATTTCCAGCGCAAACTGGGTGTAGAAGGGATGATGGGTGTAGGAAGTGATGCCTACGTAGTCGTCGGGATTGAATCCCAGGCTGTTTGCAAAGGAAGCGGGGGTGTAGGAAACGTCTTTGTATGTAAAGGTTTCGGGAACGGGGCCCAGGTATGCGTCCAAGGCACCCTGGAAAGCGTTTTTCCAGGCGGTGGAGAGTTTGCGGTTGGGGTTTTTCTTTACCGCATCAATGATGCCTTTGAGCACGGCTTCCATTTCTCCGTGGCGGTGAAGGTCTTCTCCGTAGTTGAGGCCTTTCATCACTTCTTCCGGAACAATGCCGTATTTTTTGATTACGTACAGGTAGTCGTCAAAGCCGCCGCCCTGGCCAAAGTTTAGAAAACCGTCCAGACGCACGTATTTGTCGGCTTTGTCGGTATAGGTCTTGGATACTACATACATTTCTGACAGATCGTATTCGCCCTTGCCCATACGCAGCAATTCCGATTCCATAAAGCCCAGAGAAGAGAAGCACCAGCAGGTACCGCTGCTGCTTTGGTTCTTGACGGGGGTAATGGGATTTTCCTTTACTACGGTAAATTTGAATCCGGATTTTTCATCCGGCTGGGGCTGTGGCCCTTGGGCTGCCGCCGCACCTGCAAACAGGCACGCCAGAGCGATAGACAATGCAAAACGTTTCATAAAATGTTGATGATTAATATATAAGTAGGTTTGTGTTTGGTTTACGGAATGTGCATATATTTATGAATCTGGAGCGAAATGTTCCAGCAGGGATTGGCTTTGGCGTAGCCTATTATCTGGGGTAGCACGCTCTCGCGGCGGCTCCACTCGGGCTGCAGGTACAATTTGCAGTCGGGGCGTACGCGGCGGCGGTTGTACTCGGCCCATTCCAAATCAAGCGGGCCCGTGATGATGACTTTTAGTTCGTCGGCCAGGGAATAGATTTCCGGAAGGGGTGGTTTATTCTGTTTAGGCGAGAGGCATATCCAGTCCATCTGGCCGCTGAGCGGCTGCGATCCGGAGGTCTCCAGAAAAATTTCCAGACCCTGTTTTTTCAGTTCTTTGCAAAAAGGTCCCAGGGGGTAGCTCAACGGCTCGCCTCCTGTAAGCACTATGGCTTTGGCGGGGTGGCGGGCGGCGCGTTGCACAATATCTTCTATGGGCACGGGGGGGAACAACTGCGGGTTCCAGCTGTTTTTTGAGTCACACCAACTGCAACCTACGTCACAACCTCCCAGACGGATAAAGTAGGCCGGTTTTCCGGCGTGGAAGCCCTCGCCCTGGATGGTGTAGAAGTCTTCTACCAGGGGGAGTAACTCCCCATTATGGAGCAATGTTGAGTTCATTGAAAACAAAGGTAATATATTTTTTGGCGTGGCACAAAGTGTGTAAAATAAGTATCGTTTCCATTGAAGAAAGCGTATTTTTGTAAAATGAAACACTTAATAACTTGTTACCTCTTTCTTTTTTTTACTGTTTTCCCGCAGGAGGTTTTCCCGCAGGGGACCGCATGGACAGAAAAGATTCCTTTTGGGGACATGGATACGTGGGCTGTTCGTTTTATTAAGGAATCAATACTATTGGGCGGGCAGACAAAGCAAATCTATGCGCTGGGTCCCTTGGACACATTGTACGGCAACAATGCGTATGACTTTGACCAAACCGTTTGGGGAGTATCCAACGCCTATGCCAACGTGGTGGGGGTGGTCAAGGCGGCCAACACCCTGTATCCCGAGTTGCGCACTCCCGGCACCCGGGACTATTGCGCCCGTCTGGAATCCAAAATGGAGACAGTCCGCGTTATAGGTTTGATTGACTTAAAAGTGGCCATTTCTGGTTCTCTGTTCCTGGGCCGGGTATTTGAACCGGTGCGCAGTGCCAATGACCCGTACGGATGTGTAAGCTACGGCATTCCCTTTTCCAAAAGCCCCAAGGCTCTGGTGTTTGACGTGAAGGCCAACGTTTCTCCGGAACAAACCTTGACCAAGGCCCTGGGAATGGGCAGTTCCACCATTGACGGGCACGACGCCCCCCAGGTGTACGTCTTTCTGCAGAAACGCCGGGAAGACGAGAACGGTAACATAATTGCCCAAAGGGTAGGGACCGGCTTTGTGCGCTTTGAAACGTCGTTCCCCTGGAAAAATGATTACCGTCTGGAGATTCATTACGGGGACGTAACCGGTCTGAAGGGATGGGAAACATACAACAGCTGGTTTCCCCAATATGATGTCTACCGCTGCGTTAACAGTCGTGGCAAACTGGTGGAGGTGCTGGAACAAGGTTATGCCGCTCCGGGGGAAGCCCCCACACACGTTATGGTAATGTTTTCATCGGGCCATTTCCCGGCATTTTATACCCACCAGGGTAACGCGCTGTGGATAGACAACGTGCGTTGGGAGTATTGATTTGCCTAAACGCGCGTATTTGCTATATTTGCATATGGAACACAAGATTCTGATAAAAAACATTCTGTGGAACAAGGTTCGCAAGGATGTACTGATAGAAGGAAACCTCATAAAGGCCGTGGAAGATGCCGGAGTGCTGTCTGCACTGGACGCGGTAAATGATTGCGGCAAAGTGATAGACGGAGCTCACAAGGCCATTATTCCGGGCTTTGTAAACGCGCACGCCCACTCGGCCATGACCCTTTTCAGAGGGGTGGGTGAGGACGTTCCCCTGGACCGCTGGCTCAAAGAACGCATCTGGCCCTACGAAGCCAAACTGAATGATGAAATGGTCTACTGGGGCGCCAAGATGGCTTGCCTGGAAATGATCCAGACCGGCACCACCACGTTCAACGATATGTACTGGCACATAGAAGGCACACGCCGTGCGGCCGAGGAAATGGGAATGCGCTCGGTACAGTCCTTCTGCTGGCTTGACATGAAAGACGATACCCAGCTTGAAAAGAACAAGACGGACCTTATCAATATGCACCGCCAGAGCGCTTCGTGGAGCCCGCTGACTTCTTTTGCGCTAAGCCCGCACGCCATATACACTGTCAGTGAGAAGGCCCTGCGCTACGTGAACAGCTATGCCAGGGACAACAACCTGCTTATCCACACCCATCTGGCCGAGACCCGTGCCGAGATGGACCAGTCCGAGCATGACTACGGCATGAGCCCCACCGAATACCTCAACAAATTGGGCCTGCTTGGCCCCAACCTGATAGCCGCCCACTCGCTGTGGCTGAGTGCCGATGACATTAAGTTACTGGGTGACCATGGCGTGCACACGGTCCACAATCCCAACTCCAACCTCAAACTTGCCTCGGGCTACAAATTCAAATACAACGAGTTGCGAGACGCCGGCGCCAATGTCTGCCTGGGTACGGACGGCTGTGCCAGTTCCAACAACCTGGACATGATTGACAGCATGAAGACTATGGCCCTGCTGCAGAAAGTTTGGCGCAACGACCCTTCGGCCATCCCACTCAAGGAATTGATGGCGGTGGCCTCGGAAAACGGCGCCAAAGCCTTGCGCCTGCACGCCGGCCGCGTGGAACCCGGTTACCTGGCCGACGTGGCCCTTGTGGAAATGGATAGTCCCGCCTTTGTGCCTAACCACTACTTTCTGGCCAATCTGGTCTATGCGGCCAACGGCAATTCGGTGGACACGGTCATCTGCAACGGCAAAATCATTATGGAAAACCACACCATTCCTGGAGCCGGGGAAATCTACCGCAAGGTGGAAGAAGTGGCTAAAACGGTGGTTGATTACAAGAAAAAAAAATAATACTATCTGATGATTCCTACTGAAACTTATCAAGAAGCGGCCGACTATATTCTGAGTCGTACAAAGTACAAACCGCGCGTGGCCATTGTGTTGGGCAGCGGTCTTGGCAAACTGGCAGACATCATTGAAGATCCTGTCATCATTCCTTACACGGAGATTCCCAATTTTCTCACCTCTACGGCCCCCGGACACAAGGGCAACCTGTTGCTGGGGCATCTGGGCGGGAAGGACGTGGTATGCATGCAGGGACGTTTTCATTATTACGAGGGTTATCCCATGGAACGCGTGACTTTCCCGGTACGCGTGTTCAAACTGATGGGCGTGGAAGCGCTGTTTGTTTCCAATGCCGCGGGCGGGGTCAATCCCAAATTCAAGGTGGGTGACCTGATGATTATCACCGACCATATCAGTCTGTTGCCCAACCCGTTGTTGGGGCAGAACAATCCCGACTTCGGCCCTCGTTTCCCGGATATGACCCGAACCTATGACCGCGAACTGCGCAAGATATGCGAGGACGTGGCCAGCATACACGGCTTCAAACTGCAACACGGTGTATATATAGGAAGTACCGGCCCCACCTTTGAAACCCCGGCCGAGTACCGCTACCTCAAAACTTTGGGGGCCGATGCCACCGGAATGTCCACCGTACCGGAAGTTATTGTAGCGCATCACTGCGGCATGCGCGTCTTTGGCATGTCTGTCATCACCAACTCGGTAAGCGATATGGATGACAATTTTGTCAATGACGGGGCCGATGTCATAGTCCAGGCCGACGCCGCTGCGGACAAAATGAGCACGCTTTTTGCAGACACAATTGCCAATATGTAAAAGATATTAACTACTTTTGCGCGATTTTTTTGAATTTTCAAGTACTTAATTATATAGATAATGGCAAATAATAGAGAGATTAAATTCTGTCTCGTGTACCGGGACATGTGGCAATCATCGGGCAAGTATGTCCCCATGGTGCACCAGTTGAAACAGATTGCTCCCCTGATTGTAGATATGGGATGCTTTGACCGCGTGGAAACCAACGGCGGTGCTTTTGAACAAGTTAATTTACTTTTTGGTGAAAACCCCAACGTAGCCGTGCGCGAGTGGACCAAACCCCTACGCGCCGCCGGAATCCAGACCCAAATGCTGGAACGCGGCCTCAACGGGTTGCGTATGTTCCCCGTACCGGCTGACGTACGTCGCCTGATGTTTAAAGTCAAAAAAGCCCAGGGCACTGACATTGCCCGTTCTTTCTGCGGCTTGAACGATACCCGTAACCTGGAACTGTCCGTCAAATACGCCAAGGAAGCCGGAATGATTTCGCAGGCCGCCCTGAGTATCACCCATTCTCCCATCAATACGGTAGAATACTTTATGAAGGCTGTGGATGACCTGGTAGGCTTTGGTACCGACGAAATTGCCCTTAAGGATATGGCCGGTGTCGGCCGTCCCGTAATGCTTGGACAACTGGTTTACCAGATCAAGAAAAAATACCCTCATATCAAAGTACAGTACCACGGTCATACCGGCCCCGGTTTCTCGGTAGCTTCCATGCTGGAAGTGGCCCGTGCCGGTGCGGACGTGCTGGACGTTGCTATGGAACCCCTCAGCTGGGGCAAGGTGCATCCCGACGTAATTACCATTCAGGCTATGTTGCGTGACGCAGGCTTCAAGGTGAAAGACATCAATATGAAGGCATATATGGAAGCCCGCGCCATGACTCAGTCCTTTATAGATGACTATCTGGGATACTTCATTGACGGCGGTAACAAGACGATGACCTCCCTGCTGGTAGGTTGCGGCCTCCCCGGTGGTATGATGGGTTCCATGATGGCCGACCTCAAAGGGTTCCACAATGCCATCAATATGTCCCTGCGTGCCCAGGGCAAGAAAGAAATCACCATTGACGGTCTGGTTACCATGTTGTTCCAGGAAGTGGAATACGTATGGCCCAGACTGGGATATCCTCCGTTGGTAACTCCCTTCAGCCAGTATGTCAAGAATATCGCCCTCATGAACCTGATGCACCTGCTCAAAGGCGAAGAACGCTGGAAGACCATAGATAAGAACGCCTGGGATATGATTCTGGGTAACTGTGGCCGTCTGCCCGGTCCTTTGGCTCCGGAAATTGTGGAACTGGTCAAATCGCAAGGCAAAGAATTCTTTACCGGCAACCCGCAGAACGAATATCCCGATGCATTGGAAGGTTATCGCAAAGAAATGAAAGAAAACAACTGGGACTTTGGACAGGACGATGAAGAACTCTTTGAACTGGCCATGCACGACCGTCAATACCGCGACTACAAGAGCGGCATTGCCAAAGAACGTTTCCAGAAAGATTTGGAAGACGCCCGCGCCCAAGCCGGTGCCCCTATTATCACGGAACGTCCCGTTGTGGAAATGCCCAAATTTGACGTCAACAAAGTACTGGAACAATATCCCAACGCCAAACCGCTTCAGGCAGCCGCCAAAGGCCAGGTGGTATGGCAATACGACGTGGTGGGTCAGTCGACTGCACCTGTCGTGGGAACTTCAGTAAAAGAAGGTAGCCACGTCGGCTATATCCAGGCCTATTACGGCATGGAACCCATTGTAGCCCAAGCTTCCGGTAAATTGGTGGTAATCAACGCCAAACAGGGAGCGCTTGTTGAGAAGAACGAAATCATTGGCTTTATTGCCTAATTTTTCCCTAACTTAGTACCCGCTGTAACCAAAATAACCGTTACAGCGGGTTTTTTGTTTATGGCTAAACGATTTAAGCTGGCGCTTCACTGGCAGATTCTCATTGGTATTTGTGCAGGTATTCTATTTGGTCTGTTTGGGCACGAGTACACCGGATATGTAAAATGGGCGGGAGACCTTTTCCTGAGAGGTCTTAAAATGGTAGTTATCCCTTTGGTCTTCAGTGCGCTGGTAATGGGTGTGGCCAGTATTGGCAAAGCCTCCGATTTTGGCCGAATTGCCGGAAAAACGTTTGCCTATTATATTGCCACCACACTCATAGCCTGTGTGATAGGTCTGTTGCTGGTCAATAGCTTTCATCCCGGGGTGGGGTTGGATATGCAACTGCAAGAAACCGTCACTTCCATTGAGGCCGCGCAGGTGTCCTTTGTGGACCAGATGTTGGCCATAGTCCCGGAAAATATTGTGAAAGCCATGGCCGAGGGCACTATGTTGCCGGTTATCTTTTTTGCTATCCTATTTGGACTGTATATCAACCATTCTTCGGAAAAGACGCGTGCCACGCTGACGGATCTGTTCAACGCCGTGTATGAAGTGATGATCAAAATAACCTTACTGGTCATCCGTTTTGCTCCCATCGGCCTTTTTGGGGTAGTGTCTTCCATGATTGGTCGGTATGCGGGGGACCCGGCCGCAATGGCCGCCATTTTCGGGAGCCTGGGTATTTATGCCGCACTGATTGCCGGTGGCTGTGTGATTCAGGGGGCTCTGGTGCTGCCGGGCATTTTTGCGGTGCTTATAAGAAAGAATCCATTCAAATTTATGAAACAGATGGGCACGGCGTTGCTAACCGCCTTTACCACGGCCAGCAGTGCCGCCAGTCTGCCCATTTCCCTGCAGGACATTCAGGAAAAGACGGGGGTGTCGCGCAAGATTGCCGGTTTCTGTCTGCCGTTGGGCAATACCATTAATATGAACGGGACGGCACTCTTTGAATGTGTGACGGCCATCTTCATTGCGCAGGTGTACGGAGTGGAACTTACGCTGGTGCAGGAAATCATCATTATTGTCACCAGTCTGTTTGCCGCCGTTGGCTCGGCCGGTATTCCGCTGGCCGGATTGGTAATGCTGGCTGTGGTGCTGGAAGCCGTGGGGTTGCCGCTGGAAGGGATTGGCCTTATTCTGGTGGTGCAGCAGCCGCTGGATATGATCCGTAGCGCGGTCAATGTCTGGGGAGACCAGACCGGTGCGGTAATTGTGGCCATAAGTGAAGGTGAGACACTCAATCTATAGGTGCTGAAAATCATTATTAATTAATATTCAGAGAATAATATGGAATCTCTTCCTTTTATACAGTGGTGCCTGGAGCATTTGAATTACTGGACCGTCACCCTGCTGATGACCATAGAAAGTTCGTTTATTCCCTTTCCTTCAGAAATAGTGGTGCCCCCTGCAGCCTATATGGCGGCGGCCGGGCAGCTCAATATCTGGGGCGTTATCCTTTCAGCCACCCTCGGGGCCCTGTTGGGAGCCCTCGTCAATTACGGCCTGTCGGTATGGATAGGCAGGGCGTTGGTGTATAAATTTGTCAACTCGCGCTTTGGCCACGCCTGCCTGCTGAGTCAGGAAAAAATAGAGAAAGCCGAGGCCTATTTTGTCAAATACGGCAACGTCTCTACCTTTGTGGGCCGTCTTGTGCCCGCCGTGCGGCAAGTTATTTCCATTCCCGCCGGGTTGGCGCGGATGCCTATAGGACGCTTTATAGGGTTTACTTGTTTGGGAGCGGGTATCTGGAATTCCGTGCTGGCGGCCTTGGGTTACTACCTGCATCGGGCCGTGCCTATGGAAGAACTGTCGGCTACGGTTTCTCATTATGCCACTCAAATTTCGTATGTTTGCATTGGCATAGGGGTGCTGGTGTTTGGTTACATTTTGTATAAACTTATATGGAAATAGTTGTTATTCTGCTGCTTATTCTGCTAAATGGTATGCTGTCCATGACGGAAATGGTCTTTGTGTCATCCCGCAAATACCGCGCACAGGCAGATGAGCGGTTTCTCTCCACCATTCAGATAGGCATCACGCTGATCTCCATTCTGACCGGTTTGATTTCTGGCGAGTCGTTTGGTGCCGCTTTTGCGCAATGGCTTTCGCAGTGGGGCTGGCTCTCCGCCTCGGCCCATTGGGTAGCCAAAGTACTTATTGTGGTGGCTGTCACTTACGTGACACTTGTCATTGGAGAATTGGTGCCCAAGCGCATAGGGATGGCGGTGCCGGACAAGGTGGCCCGGGCCATGGCGGGTTTCATGAAGTTTATGCGTACCCTGGCCATGCCTTTTGTCTGGGTGCTGGCACAGAGTACCAAGGGACTGATGCACCTGATGGGCATGGGCAATCTGGCCGATACAAAAGTTACTGAAAAAGAAGTGATTGACCTGGTGGAAGAAGGCATGGAAGACGGCGAGATAGATGAAGTGGAACAAGAACTGGTGGGCCGTATTTTCAATCTGGGGGACCGCAGCGTGGATACCATTATGACACACCGCAGCGAATTGGTCTGGCTTGACTTGACGGAATCCAATGCGGAAAACCTGCAGATTGTGAAGGACAATCCGCACGGCATCTATCCGGTGGCCAACCAGCAGTTGGACGATATCCGCGGGGTAGTGTTCATGAAAGATTTATTTGACCGCATGGGCCATCCGCAGTTCAAGCTGGCCTCGGTGGTGCAGCGCCCTATGTTCCTGCCCGAAAATGTGAGTGTATACGCCGCACTGGAACAATTACGCAACCAATACAGCAAATACGCCCTGATTATTGACGAGTTTGGCGGCATCCAGGGAATGGTCACCCATTCTGACGTGATGGAAGCGCTTATTGGAGAATTGCCCGAGAATAAAGAGGACCACGACATTGTGGACCGCGAGGACGGATCGTGGCTGGTCGACGGCCAGTGCGACTTCTATACATTTCTGGAACATCTTGATATGGAAGAACTTGCGGCCCAAAACGACTACAACACGCTGAGCGGCCTGATTTTGGACAAATTGGAACACGTGCCCATTACCGGAGAAAAAATGGAATGGCAGGGCCTGCTGTTTGAAGTGGTGGATATGGACGTGGCCCGGATAGACAAGGTGCTTGTCAGCCGTGTGGCTGCCTAAAAGTACTTGCCCAGATTTATGTAGAACCCGAATTTGGAGCCCTTGTGCAATCCGTAGGTGACCATCATATCAAGCGGTCCCAGCGGCGTGTTGTAGGAATAGCCCAGGGCGGCTCCGGTCATATAGGACCCTTTCTCCCATTCAATCATATCAATGACCGTCCGGTTTGTCCGGGCCACGTTGCCTTTTATCCAGATATAGTGAGAGTTGCCAAAACGGTAGCGGGCCTCCAGATAGATGGCCGCAAATTTCTTGTCGGTAATGGCGGTGGGGGTGAATCCGTAGAAAGGCATCTGATGTTCCAAATAGCGTCCGGACATGTTGCCTCCCACATAGTTCTGGTACAGTGGGTTCAATTGTTCTCCAAACACAAACCTGCCGTAAATTCCGGGAACAAAGGTCAGCCGTTGTCCAACGGAAACCGCCCCGTAGAGTGAGGTGGACAGAGCATAGAAAGGAGCATCTTTCTTGTAATTTGAAAAGTCATCGGTGAACAGCGTGTATTGTCCTTTAAAACGTATGCCCCTTGTGGGGAAACTGGCTTCGTCAAAACTGTCGTACCTTACGCCGGCCTGATAGATAAACAGATTTTCATTGCGAGATTTGCGACTGCCCCAGTCTTGAGTCAGCATATAGGTGACGGGACGGTAAAGTTCGTAGCGTGTACCCAAATATATGTTGAAATTGCGGAAGTAAAAGTCGGCCATATCCAGATTGATGCTGTGCAGATGGAATGCGGCGTGAGTAACCGCCGTGTCGCGTGAGGTATAGACATCCATATCTCCGTAGCGGTAACGGTACGATACACCGAATTTGCCCACCCACGCGTCCTGATAATAGAGTCCCAGGCTGGCGTAGGGGTTGGAAGACAGTCGCCCTCTGAGGTCAATTACGGCTCCGTTGAGCTCCTGCGGGGCAAAGGCCAGATTTACAAAGCCCGAGGCTATATCCTGCGAGTCAAAGCGCACGCCCAGACTGAACGAACTGCGTGCCCGTTCTTTACACTCAAATATCAGGTCATAGGCATTAGACTGATTCACATTACGGGTCATGGTATAATTGAGTGCAGAGAAGAGACCGGTACCTTTGAGGCGGTTTACGGCCTCATGAATTTCTTCTACAGTGACATTCTCGTTTTCTCTGAATCGCAACATACGCAACAAGTTATTGGAATTAAGCGAGGTGAGTCCGGTAAAGCGGATTCTTGCCACGCGCAGGAATTGTGGCAGCGGCATGTCCTTGTGGGGCATCCGGTTCCCTGGGAGGGTGTAATGGAAGTCCGGCGGAAGTCCTATCCGTTCTTTAAAGGCAATGATATCTTCCAGACGTTCCTGTGCTGCCTGCTGTCCGCGCACCAGCAGCGAGTCAATGGCGGTGGAAGTGAAACTGGCCGTGGAGTAACCGTCCACATTGGGGTGAATGTATAAATCCGTAAGGGCTTTGTTTTGTTCAAATTTTACGTTTCCCATACGTTCCATCAGCGAGGAAATAAGAGTGGAGAGCGAGTTGAGTTCACTCTCCGACATATCCCCGTTTACGGAAATCAAGGCAGAGTCCTTTATCATCCCCACGTCCACTCCAATGACAATGTCGGCGCCCATTTGGCGGATGACGTCCACGGGAAAATTGTTGATTATGCCTCCGTCAACCAGCATACGGTTGTCGCGTTCTACGGTGGCAAAAGCTCCCGGAATGGACATACTGGCACGGATGGCCTGGGCCAGGTTCCCCTCGCGCATGACCACCTCGTCGCCCGTAATCAGGTCGTAAGCCACGCAGGCAAAGGGAATAGGCAGGTCGTCAAAGCTTTTCATGTTATGGTAGCCAATAGTATACTCGGTCAACATATTCATAACAGCGGCTCCCGACAGCAACCCGGTGGAAAGCCGGAAATTCTTTTCATCAAAAGGCAGGGTGAACAAGGCTTTGTCCGATATTTCCTTTTCTGCCAGGAACATATTTTCCCTTGACAGGCGGTCTCCAAGCAATGCGACCCAGTCCTGCACGCGCATGATACTGTCCAGGGCCGCCGGACTGTAGCCAATGGAATAGAGCCCGCCCACTATGGCTCCCATACTGGTGCCGGCCACGTAGTCAATGGGAATGCCGTATTCTTCCAGCGCCTTCAATATGCCAATGTGTGCCACGCCTTTGGCTCCGCCTCCGCTGAGCACCAGTCCCACCTTTTTTCTGGCGTCCTGATTGGGCTTTACGGAAGATTGCCCAGAGGAGGGTAAAGTGCTGTATACGAATAATATACAACAAAAAGCGAAGAAAAGGCGAATGTTCATAAGTAGGAAGTCATATTTCCCGCAAAAATAGTATTAATTGGAAAATGTAACTACATTTGCAGTCGTGTATGTGTCCAAAATATAGTGAACGTTTTAGTTAATGATATATAAAGTAGCAGATAGTATCGTTTCCCCGTTTGGTACTACAACTGAAGAAAATTACCATGCAGTCCGCGCGATGCGTACCGGCATCACGGATTATAAGGCCGGAGTTAAAGAATCTCCCTTTCCTTTCCGAGCCTCACTTGTTGATCCTCTTCGTATTGAAGAACTAGCGGTTATGATTACGGGCGCCCGTACTCACCTCATGACGCCTATGAGCCAAATGCTCACGGCGGCTTATGCCTCGGCCTCATCCAATTATTATTATTTACCGCTCAATTACAAAAGCGGGCTGCAGGCCCGCAAGTTAGCCGTGATTGTGGCCACCAATAAAGGGAACATTGGTATGGTAAAGGCATCGGAAGATGTCTTGGACATCAATCTTTACCCTTGGTATGTAGTAAATCGCTTCGCAGAGAAGTTCGGGTCGCAGTGTACGCCTTACATCCTCGTGAATTCGGGCATATCGGGGTTGCAGGCCCAGATTATGGCCTACCGCCTGTTGGAAGTGGACAATTTATTTGACTATGCCGTAGTGCTGGCGGAAAGCCAGGTATCTTCCTTCCTTCTGTCCGAAATCAATGCGTTCAAACTATTATCCGACCAGCCGGTTCGTCCCTACGACAAAAGGGCTAATGGCGTGAATCTGGGCGAAGCGGTGGCTTGTGCCATTTATGCCAGCGAGGCCGCCTTTGCGCAGGACAAGGGATTGTATCTGAAACCCGCCACTATGGGTTTTATGGGCGGTTATCTGTCCAATGATGCCCGGAATGTGTTTGATAAACCCAACCCCGACGCGCTGGCCCGGGTCATTGAGAAGACCATGCGGGGGGTGAATCCCAGACAACTGGCTTTTATTAATGCGGAAGGCGACGCTGTGCCTGAGAACGACAACAAGGAATCTCTGGCCATTGAGAAGACCGGTTTATCAAAGATTCCGGTCAATTCCTATACGGCCAACTTCGGGTATATGGCGGCGGCTTCGGGGCTGGTGTCTTCACTGATTTCCTGCCGGGCCATGGAAGACAATCTGATCCTGCCCACACTGGGCTGCGAGCAGTTGGGCGTTTCTGGCAAGATGACCGTAGCGGTGAATCAGTTGCAATCGTTCAAGAATAAACCGTATTTCCTCAAGATATCCGCTTGTTTTGGAGGAACCAACGCGGCAGGTCTGTTTAAAAAAATTTAATATTATGCAGATAGAATCATACTGCAGAATCATTAATCATACCATTTTCCTCAACGGCAAGCATGTGGCCGACCTGGAGCGGATAGCGGGTGATGACAGTATCAGCTACCCTCTGGATGAGGTGTTCAAGTCCACGGGTACCCCTTACGTGGATTTTGAACGTATGAGCCAGTCGGCCAAGTTGGCTTATGCCTGTGCCGATCTGGCCATACGTCAGTATATGAAAGATCCTGACATTCCCAAACCCGATGTGGGTATGCTGCTGTTTTCCCGTGCGTCCACTATGGCCGTCAGTATGGAATCCGGCCGGGACATTCCCGAGCATAATGCGCCTGAACTCCATTTGTATATGTATTCCAATCCCGTGATAGTCTGTAATGAAATTGCCATCAACTACAATCTGCAGGGCGAACGGGGTATGTACATGGTAGAAGATTTCAAGCCCGAAGAAATGTTTGACCTGCTGTATTCCGCCTTTACTCTGGACAAGGACCTGAAGTATTTCCTGGTCAGTTTTCTGGACCTGTATGCAGGATATACATCGGCTCTTGCCTGTTTAGTAAGCAGGGCCGGGGGCCCCGTGAACCGGGAAGTGGCATACCAGCGCACGGCTTTTGCGCATACTATGCGGGACATCTATTAGCGGCTGGCACGTCATTTGCGGCATAATTGCAGCCAATGCCCATGAATAACCTCAAAGATGAATTGCGCCCCTATGTAGACGCAGAGATTCCCCAGGCCATGAAACGCCTTGCGGAGGACCCTCTATTTGTACCGGCCGCCCGCTATGTGTTTCCCTCCCTTTCTGCAGAACTGGCTCGCGAAAAATTATTGGAAATCAGTACGGTAAAAGATTTTCAAATGACCTGGATGTATAGTTTCAACAAACGGGTCATTGATTCTACCATAGACGTTTTTTCCAGTAGTTGTGACGTGGAACCTGAGCCGGGCAAGGGTTACCTTTATTTTTCAAATCATAGGGACATTATTCTGGATTCGTCGTTGCTGCAAATGATTTTGGTGGAAAAAGGACTGCCAACTTCTGCCATTACCTATGGCAACAACCTGGTGGTGAATCAATTTGCTGCTGACATAGCTCGTTCCAACAAAATGTATAAGGTGGTAAGGGATACCAATCGCAAAGAACTGCTACTGCATTCCCGCCTTTTGAGTGAATTCCTGCACGGAAGCGTGTCAAAAGGTCAGTCCTGCTGGATTGCCCAGCGCAGCGGACGCACCAAGGACGGGCGGGACACCACTAATCCGGCGCTGGTTAAGATGCTGTCGCTCAATACTCGCGTGAGTACGGTGGCTTCTTTGGTTGACAGCTATGAGGCTTTGCACCTTCTTCCGGTGAGCGTTTCGTACCAGTATGAATCCTGTGATTTTTTGAAGGCGCAAGAACAGTATCATAAGACGCAGACGGCAAATTACATGAAAAGTACCAATGAAGATATGGCCAGCATGTTATGCGGCATTACCCAATGGAAAGGCAATGTCCACATTCATCTGGGAACCCCCGTGGCAAAAGATACCTTGTGGCGCCTGGTCCGTGAGGTCGGCCGGTCGCAAGGGTCGGTTCCGGACGCCGTCGAGCCGGACGCTCCTGTAAACTCGGCCTTCTTCAATACGTTCTGTCAGTTGTTGTCAGAAGAGCTGGATGCTCAAATTCACAGAAATTTCAAATTGTTTCCTTATAATTATGTGGCGCACGACTTGCGCAGCGGCTCTCGGAGGTACGGGGATTTCTACACTCCCGTGCAGAAAGAAGTTTTTTCTAAGCGAATGGACGCCGGCACACCGCTCAGCGGCAAGTTGTCCGCTCCGGCCAAGGCTTGTTTTCTGGATATTTATGCCAATCCGGTAGATTCTTGCGGCTTGTAACTATTTGATAAACTTACATATACAAAAAAAGCCGCAGCAATGCGGCTTTTTTTGTGATCCAACTGGGGCTCGAACCCAGGACCCCAACATTAAAAGTGTTGTGCTCTACCTACTGAGCTATTGAATCAGGGGTTGCAAAAGTAGCCATAAAAATTAAAACTGCAAAAAAACTATAGGCATTTTTTGTACCTTAGTTGCCTGTTTATGGCTTACTCATTATGAAAGTATTGGAAATATGTGCGGCCGACCTGGCCAGTGTATGTGCCGCGGCCGAGGCTGGTGCGGACCGTGTTGAATTATGCAGTGCGCTGGAGGTGGGAGGCTTGACACCCTCGGCCGGATTGGTGGAGGCGGCTTTGGAACGGGCCCGGCAAGCCTCCCTGGCCGTGCGGGTGCTTATTCGTCCCCGTCCCGGGGATTTTTGCTACACTGCAAATGAGACCGATTTAATGTGCCGGGATATAGCTTTTTGCGCCCGCGCCGGGGTGGAAGGAGTGGTAATAGGGGCATTGGATGCGCAGGGCAATATAGATGACAGGGCCATAGAAAAAATGATAGCCGCCTGGAAAATTAATTCCGGCAAGTGGCACGCTCACAATAGCCTGACTTTTCACCGCGCGTTTGACCGTTGCACGGACCCGTTTGATATGTTGGAACGGCTCATTGCTTTGGGTTTTGACACGTTGTTGACATCGGGTCAGCAATTGAAGGCCGAGCAGGGAATACCGTTGCTGGCCCAACTGCATGAACGCGCTGCCGGCCGAATCCGGATAATGGCCGGTAGCGGGGTATCTCCCCAAAACGCACGTGCCATTTTGCAGCAGACCGGGGTGGACGCCTTGCACCTGTCTGCAAGTTGTTCCGTGCCTTCCGCGGCCGGAGACCATCCTGTATTCGGAATGCCCCGCTACTGTCCTTCCGATGCGGGTATTATAAGGCAGGTGCGTCGTGAAATGGCTGATTTCTAATTGCTAATAATTTATAAATGAAAAAGATAGTTACTTGTATATTGGTTCTTTCCTGCCTCTGTCTGTTGGGACAATGTTATAGAAAGGGCAACCCAAAAACGGAATACCAACTACGTGTGCGGGAGGATTTTACGGAAACGGTAACCCTTCTGGAAGCACAGGAAGCCTTGGCGTTTCCCCGGGCGGCCCGTCTGGCGGACACCCTGCGCACCTACCTTATAGACAACAAGCCGGCCCCTTCTTTCAGGGGAGCCGACGGGGTGCAGTTACGCAACGCGTTGCGCTTTTTGTACGCCTATATGCCGCTCAACGACTTGGCCGAGTTGCCTTTTGAATATTACCTGAAACAGGCCCGCGAGGCCTTGCGCACTAAGGACCTTCCCTGGGGGAGACATATTCCCGAGGAAATCTTCCGCCATTACGTGTTGCCGCCCCGGGTCAATAACGAACAACTGGACAATGCCCGGGAAATATTCTACAAGGAATTGTATCCCCGGGTAAAGGACAGCACCATGTACGGTGCGGTGATAGAAATCAATCACTGGTGCCGCGAAAAAGTGCTTTATCAGCCCACCGATGCGCGCACCACGCCTCCGGTGCATACCACCCTCAGGGGATATGGCCGTTGCGGTGAGGAATCCGTGGTGGCCGTGGCCGCCCTGCGCAGCGTGGGTATTCCCGCGCGACAAGTCTACGTGCCCCGCTGGGCCCATACTGATGACAACCACGCCTGGGTGGAAGTATGGGTGGACGGTCGGTGGTACTATTTGGGTGCCTGCGAACCCGAACCCGAACTCAACCGCGGCTGGTTTACCGGACCGGCTTCACGGGCCCTGCTCATCAACACCTGGGCCTTCGGACCGCTGGAAGACGCTCAAGCCATCAGCAGCAACCGCTGTTACACGGAAGTGAGCTCGGTGGCAAACTACGCCCCTGTCAAACAGGCCTGTGTGCAGGTACTTTCCGCTCAGGGTCTACCGGTGGAAGGAGCGCAGATCCGTTTTGGCCTGTACAATTATGCCGAGTTTTACCCTCTGGCCACCCGCACTTCCAATGCGCAGGGCACTGCTGCCCTGACGGTGGGCCTGGGAACCTTGCTGGTGGAGGTGTGTGCCCCTGTGGAAGGGCTGGCGGCCTCCGTGGCACGGGCCTCGTCCGTGGACAGGGTGCTGTATGCCGCCCGGGTGTTTGACGTAAGTCTTACCGATACGCTCAAGGTGGTGCTGGAGGGGGATGAACGCGTGGTATCGGCCACGGAAGGCTCGCGGGTGAAGGACTACCTGTTGGTGCCTCCCGCCCAGACGGCGGAGCAGACCGACCTTACGCCCGGTCAGGCGGCCCTGCACAATGCGCGTTGTGCGTATGACGACTCGGTAAGGGTGTCCCGTCAGATGCCCGAACCGTACCGGACAAATGCCGCCGATATACAGATGGCTCTGGATAAATACGGGGAGTTGGGCCGACAGTTGGTGAATCAGTTGAGACCCAAAGACCGGCAGGAAGTGCCGGCGTCTACATTGGAAGATTATGCTGAAGGGGTGTTGCGTTTGGGAGCGGTCTATGAGGATACCCCCTTGTACCGTGACTATGTGTTGAACCCCAGAGTGAACAACGAGCCGCCTCTGCCGTACAAGGCCCTTCTTTGGCAGGTGCTGGAGCGTCACGGAATGACGGCTGCGGGAGAAAATCCGCAGACGCTTGCCGCCGTACGCCGGGTGCTGGACGCTCTGGTGTGCGTACCCGACCGCAATCCCAGGAATTTTGCCGCTTCTCCGGCGGCCACGGTCCGGTTGGGATTGACCGACCCGCTGTCCCGCGACATCTGCGGGGTGGCCCTGTATCGTACCGCGGGCATTCCCGCGCGTATAGACCCGGTCAGCGGCCGTTTTGAAGCTTGGATAGGGGGCGACTGGCAGGCGGTTACGCCCAAGACGGACGGGGAATCGGTGGCCCCGGGCATAGTGGCCGGATACGATTTGCAAGCCATTCCCGCTCAGGCTAGGGGGCAGCTTACCGTCACGTGTGACCTGCAACCGTTGCCCGCCTATGATTCGCAATATACCCTGCAACGCTGGAACGAGCAGGAGGGCGCCTACCGCACGCTGGGGCTCTCGGCCGAGTCGGGGGGGGCAGACGGAGTGGCGGTGCTTAACGTGCCGTTGTCCCTGGATGCCGGGTATTACCGGCTCATAACCGGGGTACGTCTGGCCGACGGGTCGGTGGCGGCCCGCGTGCGGTCGTTTGAACTGCCGGCGGAAGGCCGGGTGCAGGTGCCGCTTGATTTTTCTGCCATTACCGGCAAGTTACAGGTGGTGGCCCAGGAGGATCTTTCTTTTGTGCAGCCTGCCGTGGGACGCTGTCTGTGTGTGGTGGTCCTGCTGGATGCCACGCAGGAGCCGTCACAGCACTTTATCAGGGAGTTTGCCTCGCTGCCGTCTCCGTTACCCGTGCCGGTGGTTTTTGCGTTTCCCGACAATGCGTCCCTGGAACGGTTTCACCAACAGGAATACGGCTTGAGCGCCGAGGGTACTCCGGGCAGTCCCGTCTTTCTTTCCGAAATTCCCGAGGCGCTGGCACATTATGTAAAACCGGCCGTTTTTCTGGTAGATGAATACAACAAAGTGTATTTTATGGCCGAGGGGTATCGTATTGGCGTCCCCGGACAATTATCCCTGTTGCCGTACCCCCTATTTTGACCGGCTCCTCTTGCGCATTGCGTATCTTTTAACTATCTTTGTAAGGATATGACATTGATTCCATCTGTTTAAGAGGAACGTGCGCATTGCCCATTTAGACTATTACTTGTTGATGCAAGGAACTATTGATATACACTGGTTTGTGGGTGTTACTTTCCGTAAGGAATTGTGGATCAAAGACAAACTTAATCAAATGCAGATTGAGTGTTTTGTTCCCACTAAAGAGGTGGTACGGGAAAAAGACGGGAAGAAGGTGAAGGGACAGCAACTGCTTACTCCGGGCTATGTGTTTGTGCACACGGATTTGCATACGGCAAAATCGCTTCCCGGAACGGTCGGTATGGAAATGCGTTTTCTCAAAAATTACTCCGATTCTACTCCCGTTATTGTGCCGGACAGACAGATGCGTGACTTTATGTTTTTGGTCACGTTTTCTGAACAGGTAATTCCGCTGATTCCCCATAAGCTGAAACAGGGAGACCGTGTACGCGTCATCAAGGGGGAACTCAAGGGGTTGGAAGGGGAGCTTATCCGCATCAAAGGTCACAAAAGGGTGGTGGTCCGCATAAGTGATATGCTGGCCGTGGCAACTACGTACATTCCCGCGTCATATCTGGAAAAAACCGTATAATTTTTTTCTCCCGTTTCTATGACTTCGTTTCTGCGAAGGCTGAATTTCTTCAGGCACAACTACCTCAGGTCATCGGTCGTGGCCGGTATTGACGTGGTTATTTCCGGGCTGGTATCCACGCTTATCTACGTGCTGCTCAATCCGTACAACGTGCCCCTTACCAGATCAACCGTTCTGGGCTGTACGCTGTTGACTATGTTGTGCAGTGCCGTGGCCTTCTATATGATGAAGACCTACCGCAACGTAATCCGCTACTCGGCCACCAAGGATTTATGGCGCATAGGGGTGGCGGTGGTCATCAAAACGGGCTTTGGCGCCGTGCTTGCCTATTTTACCCGCATTCCCCTCGGGTACGAACTGATGGACGCCCTGCTGCTGGATTTGATGCTTACGTTTGTGGCACTGGTGGCTGTACGTATTATTATGGGCGTATTGTACAGCTCGTTCATTGCTTACATCAATTTGCAGGCTCCCCGGATTCTCATTTACGGTACGGACGAGGGGGCGGTGTCTCTGTGCATCCGCCTGCATAACAGCGACCGTTTCAGGGTGGTGGGTTTTCTGACCAACAAGGGCCACCACGGCACTTACCAGTTGCGCGGAGAACACGTGTATTGTTTTTCGGATATGGCTTCCGTGGCACGGATTGTTTCCAAGACGGGAGCCACAAAAATTCTGTTTTCCAATTACAAGGTGGTGCAGCAGGAAAAAGAAAATCTGATACCGTATTGCCAGAAAGTCAAGATAGGCCTGTTGATTGCCCCTCCTTTGGACGAGGTGACCGACGACACCCAGTTGCGTATCCGTGTGCGTCCCATCCGCATTGATGACGTGCTGGGCCGGGACCAGATTACCATCAATATGGAAGCCATTCGCGGTTATATGCGGGATAAAGTGGTGCTGGTGACCGGCGCCGCCGGTTCCATTGGCAGTGAATTCTGCCGACAGGTGGCCCCTCTGGGCGTACACAAACTGATTCTTCTGGATGCGGCCGAGACGCCTATGCATGCCCTGCGTCTGGAACTGGAGCAGCGGTTTCCGTACCTGCAGTTTGTACCCCTTGTCGGCGATGTGCGCAACAGCACGCGGATGGATTTGATTTTCAACACCTACAGGCCCCATATGGTCTTTCACGCTGCGGCCTACAAACACGTACCCCTTATGGAGGAAAACCCCAGCGAAGCGTTGCGCGTGAATGTCTACGGCACTCGCGTGACGGCCGATATGGCCGTGAAGTACGGTGTGGAAAAATTCATAATGCTTTCTACCGACAAGGCGGTCAACCCCACCAACGTAATGGGGGCCACCAAGCGTCTGGCCGAGATGTACGTGCAGGCGCTGGGTGTGGCTATTTCCCGGGGCATAGTGCCCGGTTCCACCCGTTTTGTGACCACCCGTTTCGGGAATGTAATAGGCTCGGCCGGCAGTGTGGTGCCTTTGTTCCGTCACCAGATAGCGAGGGGGGGGCCGCTTACGGTGACCGACCCGCGCATTACCCGCTTCTTTATGTCCATCCCCGAGGCGTGCCGCCTGATTATGGAAGCGGCCACCATAAGTCAGGGCAACGAGGTGATGGTTTTTGAAATGGGGGATCCGGTACACATTGTGGATGTGGCACGCCGTATGATTGAACTTTCCGGTTTTACACCCGATGTGGACATCAAGATTCAGTACATTGGCCTGCGTCCCGGAGAGAAGTTGTATGAAGAGGTCTTTTCCTTAGAGGAGAACGCCTTGCCTACTTCGCATCCCAAAATATTTGTGGCCAAGGTGCGGCAGGTGGACTATATGGAAATATCGGAACAGGTTACCCGAATCTCGGAGTGGGCCTTATACTGTCGTGTGGACGAATGCATCCGGTTGCTCAAGGAACTGGTTCCGGAATATGTGAGCAACAATTCGGAATTCTGTAAATTTGACAAAAATTAGGCGGCTTAGCCTGCCCTGACACAATGAAAATCTTGCTTACCGGCACGGCCGGTTTCATAGGACATTATGTGGCGCGCCAATTGTTGGCCAACGGACATACGGTGCTTGGCGTGGATGCCATTAACAACTATTACGATGTCCACCTCAAATATGCCAGGCTGACCCGGGACGGTATTTCGGCCGCGGACGCCGCGGTGTTTGGCCGGTATGTGCAAAGCAGCGTGTATCCCGGCTACCGCTTTATTCGCCTGAATCTGGAGGACCAAGCGGCTGTGGCCGATTTGTTTGCCCGCGAATCGTTTGACAAAGTCTGTCACCTGGCGGCTCAGGCCGGCGTGCGCTACTCGCTGGAAAATCCTTATGCCTACCGGGACAGCAATATCAGCGGTTTTCTTTCCATACTGGAAGGATGCCGCCACCACGGGATAAAGCACCTGGTGTATGCCAGTTCCAGCAGCGTGTACGGGTTGAATGCCAAGGTCCCCTTTTCCGAGGAAGACCGCACCGACAGTCCCACCAGCCTGTATGCCGCCACCAAAAAAGCCAATGAGTTGATGGCCTTTACCTACAAGCAATTGTACGGACTTCCTTCCACGGGATTGCGTTTCTTCAGCGTATACGGTCCCTGGGGACGGCCGGACATGGCGGCCATGCTCTTTGCCAATGCCATAGTGCGGGGAAAGCCTATTCAGGTGTTCAACAACGGTGACCTGTATAGGGATTTCACTTATGTGGAAGACATCTGCCGCGGGGTAGTGACCGTCCTGGAAAACAATCCGCGCGGTGCGGTATACAATATCGGCTGCTGTCATCCGGTACACCTTATGGATTTCATCACCACGCTGGAAGACGCTTTGGGCCTGCGGGCCGTCAAGGAATTTCTGCCCATGCAGAAGGGGGATGTATACAAGACGTATGCGGACTGCACCCGCCTGCAACAAGATTACGGGTATGCGCCGACGACCCTTCTCAAGGACGGGCTTGGGGCGTTTGTGAAATGGTTCAAGGAATACAAATAGCGCTTTTTACCCTGTTACGAAGGTCTCTCGGGTTATGGCCGGACGGCGCGCCCGGTGACTCACCCGCTGCAAACGCGGCGGCCGATGCCGCCGCGTTTGGGCCCCTGAACGCGTCCGGGTGGGAATCCCTGTACCGCTGCCTGCAACAACACGGTCTGTTGGCCATCACGGCCCGGGCCCTTATGCAAATCCCCGCGGAATACCTTCCCGATGCCTCTGTAAAAATCCCCTGGGTGCTACAGGCGGAAAAAGCCCGTGCGCAATACCATAGGATGGGCAAAGTCCAGGAGGAAGTAGAGGCCCTCTGCACCCAAAACGGCATAGAAGCCCTCTGTTTCAAGGGCCGCCGCATAGCCGCCTGTTACCCTGTACCGGAATATAGAAGCAGTTGTGATATAGATATCTACACCGGAAAAGACTGCGACCGTTTTGACCGGATGATGGTAGAGCAGGGGGCCGAGTTGGTCAAAGTGATGGAAAAAGAACACAAAATCATATGGCGGGGCGTCTGCCTGGAGAATCACAAAAATTTCCTGGCCGTCCGCGGCCGCTCTGACAACCGGCTGGTGGAAGACCGGTTGCGGCAACTGGCGGTTCTGCCGCAGCCCTGCACCCGGTTTGACGCCCTTATTTTACTCAAGCACGCCCATTCCCATTTTCTCACCGAGGGCTTTTCCCTGCGCCAACTCTGCGACTGGGCTGTTTTTCTGCGCCGGCATGCCTCGGACATAGATTGGGAAGAGTTCAATTCCTGTATGCAACAGGGCCGGTTTGCGCACTTTACCGCCGCGCTGACCCGATTGGCCGTCACCCGCCTCGGCCTGGAACTTCCGGACAGCCTGATGAATTATTTTCCAAGCAATATAAAGAGGGAAGACCGCATCCTGAATGACCTGCTTGAAGGAGGCAATCTGCGCCTCTTTACCAATGACAGCGTACTCAGGAGCCGTTTCCACCAGGTAAAGATGGTGTGCCGTAACGCCTGGAAATACCGGCTGGACCGACGCAGCCCCTGGAGTGAACTGTGGCACGTCGGGTGGTCGCATATTGTCAAATCAAAATCGGTGGCCGTGGCCTGCCTGCTGGCCCTGGGCTGCGGCACGACGGGCCTTACGGGATGCGCCGCCCTCACCGCATCGCAACTGCAGACGGTAAACAACCTCTCGGCCCGGGCCGACAGTGTGGCCGCCACCCCGTCTGTACTCTTTGACCGCCTGGCCACCGTACGGCAGGAACGAGGCCTGTTATACGCCGCCTCGCTCACCACCCCCGCCACGCATCTGGCCGAGTTGGACGCCCTGGCGGACGGCGCGCGCGAAGACCGCCGGTGGGCCGCGCGGACCGAAGTGTGCGTGCAGGTGCTGGAAAGTTACCTGCGCGCGTTGCGCAGCCTGTCCAATCCGGCCCGGTGGACCGGAATGGGCACCGAAGTGCGGGGCTTGGGCATACGGTTGGACTCGGCCATTATCCGCTATAATGACCTGGATTGGGGGCCCCAACTGCCGGAAGGCGCCGTCAAACTGTCGGGAAAGGTAGTGGGCTATTTTGCACAGAATTATATGCGCAACCGGCAGGCGCGCGCGGTGCGGGAATTTGTGACTGAGGGCGATACGCTGGTGACGGTGTGCTGTAATGCGCTCATAGAACTGCTGACCCGTGCCGAGGTCAAAGAACTGATAGACAATGAACAGACGGGATTGAGAAACAATTACTTGGCCTACCTGCAACAACAATACTCGGCCGGGGCCGAGGTTCCCCTTGACGCCGACCGACGCTATATGGAATTGAATGCGCAGCTGCAACAGACCGCCGCCCTGCGCACCCAATGCGTCAACGCTATCCGCAGCCTGCGCAACGCCCACCACCGGCTACCTCAGGTTCTGGATAAGCGCCGCCGGATGGAATACTACTACCAGGAACTGCTGGAACTCAATACTCTGGCTTACGCCGTTTTGGATCTGTTACAATAAAACCTCAGTGTTGGTTTGGATTTGTGCATAGTATGCTACTTTTGTATTGAATGTATGTAAATTTAGATTTTAATTCTATATTTGCATAATAGAACAATAGGTAGAATGGAATATATACAGAGGATAAATGAATTAACTATAGAGAGGTCATTGCGGGATTATCCCGTAGTTGCCCTTACCGGGCCGCGTCAATGTGGTAAATCCACATTGGTCAAGCATCTTTTGAACCATATGTCGGATTACCTGTATTTAGATTTGGAGCGTCCATCCGACCTGCAGAAGTTAGATGATCCCGAATGGTTTTTTTTGTCGCGGAAAGAAAGGTTAATTTGCATTGATGAAGTACAACGCAAACCGGATCTGTTCCCTGTAATTCGCAGCCTATGTGATCAATGGAATAGAAATGGCGCGTTTCTGATTTTGGGGTCGGCTTCACGTGATTTGCTTCAGCAAAGTTCGGAGTCATTGGCGGGGCGTATTGGATACAACCCATTAACTCCTTTTTTATGGAAAGAGGTAAAAGAGAGGGTTTCGCTTACGGATTATCTCTATAAGGGTGGATTTCCACGCAGTCTTATTGAAGCACGCGACGCCAATGTGTCTTTAGAATGGAGAGAAAATTTTATTGCCACCTTCCTGGAGAGAGACCTTCTCCAATGGCGTGGTTTTACTCCCCAGATTATGAGAAGGTTATGGCAAATGCTTGCTTACGTTAACGGGCAAACGGTGAATTATTCTTCTTTAGGAAACTCTTTAGGTGTATCTTCTTCTACAGTAAGTAATTATATAGATTTATTGTCAGAAACCTATATGCTTGTTGTCATTCCGCCTTATTTTTCCAATATGGGAAAACGTCTGGTAAAAGCGCCAAAAGTATATGTGTCAGATTCCGGAATTACTACCGCACTGTTACAGATTCACTCCTTTGAAGAAATGATGGGTCACCCCTCGTTGGGTGCTATTTGGGAGCAAGTGGTGTTGACTAACCTTATGGGGCATTTTCCAAAGGCTCAACTATTCTTCTATAGAACCTCAAACGGGACAGAAATGGATTTTGTAATGAAATACAAAAACAAGGTGTTTGCCATTGAATGCAAATGCTCTCTGGCTTTTGTGCTGCAGAAAGGATTCTACAATGCCATAGAAGACATTTCCCCTACATACACATTTATTGTGATACCCACGGAACAAAAAGGCTGGTCAATGAAACCGCAGATAGATGTGGTCTCTCTTACCGAGCTGGTAGAAGGGATTGAGCTAAAGAGCGTGTAGATATTTCATAGTTATATGACCCCTCAAGAAAAAGCCTTAAAAGACCTGCAGCAGGCCCTCAAAGAAGTGGACGCCCGCCGCACGGCCGCCGACCTGAGCGATGACCAGCGCCAACTGCTGGAACTGAGCGCCGTGGCCCTGCGCAACGCCGAGCGCCTGGCCATTGCCGCCCTGCAGAAAAAAATCCTCAAGGATATGGAAGCGGCCACCGCGCAGGTCAACGCCCTGGCCAAACAGATTCGGGCGCGGGTGACCAAAATGTCCAAAGTGCCCAAAGCGCTGGACAAAATTGAAACGGTGGTGCGGGAGGTGGTGCGGGTGCTGGGGGCGGTGGGGAAGTGGTGAGGGAGTTGGGTTATGATACAACGATAAACTACCTATTTGCATTTCAACACAAACAAGTCAACTATGACAATATTCATAGATTCTGCTTGTGACATTCTATATTCTTCCTTTTATATTAAAGGGCTTCAAGAATGTTTTGGGAAAAAGAATATTCATTTTAAGAACAGACCTTTTTCTTCATTTCCTTTCAACAATCATTATTTTGCCTTTATCATTAAAGGAGAAGGTGATGAGAAGAAAGTTATTATTGATTATGCGGATTCATCTATAATTGACAGAGAAGCATTAGCATGGAGTGATTGTTACGGAAAAGTCAATATTGATGAAAAAGAACCCAATGATACCGAAAAGCTTATATCAATCGGTCCAAGTTTTGGTATCCATATTTTTTCTCTTGCAAAGACCCTTTTTCTGTCAATATCCAATTACTTAATATCTTGGAAACGAATTGTCCATGTCAGAAGGTTTTTCTCTAACTATAAAGCGCAATTTTACAGACCAAGAATTAACGACTATTATCCTTGTTGTGAAAAAAAGAATTATGTATTTTTTGCAGGATCTTTATGGAAAAAAGAATTGAAGACAAACTCCTATAGGGCAAATTTCATAAAGGCTTGTTTATCTGACAAAAGCATTGATTTTGAAGGAGGTTTTGCGCCGAGAACCAATAATGACTTACAAGGATATGAAGAAATAACGATGCAGTCCTCGGTTGCTATGAAGGAATATGTAAAGAAGCTTAAACAATCTACTGTGGCCTTTAATACTCCCGCGGTACGAGGTTGTCATGGCTGGAAATTGGCAGAATTCTTATGCTTTGGGAAATCAATCATTTCTACGCCTCTATATAGAAAAATGCCCATTGACCTGGAAAATGGGAAACAATTCATTTTGACAGACGGCTCTTATGAAGATATCAAAAAGAAATTAGCTTCATTAATGGATAATTCCGAACTCAGAAACCACCTTAAAGAAAATGCAAGGGCCTATTATGAAAATGTGTTGGCACCGTCTAAAGTGATTCAAAGGATTCTATGTTTAAATAATAGTAAATCAAATGAATAAACTCTTAAGAGTAATAAAGCGTCTTGTCAAAAACTTGCGTTACTTGCTTCAAGTGGATTTGCATGAGAGAGACAGACTGCAGAAAAAGAAAGATGCGGTTCAACGGGATTCTCTTCTCTCATCGCGTCTTTTATCATATTATGTGGATAATCTCCGACTAATATGTACCAACAAGAAGTGGCGTATATTCAGCGGCATGGACTGTCTGTATTTCCATATTATGCAATCAAGGAAGTGGGTCACGTGGATTCCGGTTATGATAAAACGTGGCAACTTCCGTATGTGATTCACAACAACAAGAAATTATTTTTTCCTGCCTCCACTTCTATAGATGGTGCCTTAAAGAGTTATAAGAATTTCAGGGAGCGTGAATGCATTTTAGGAGGCGGGTACTGTGAAAAATGCCCGCATAGTTACATCTCAAATACCTTTACCGTACACCGGGGTGATGTCTTGCTGGATATTGGTGCGGCTGAAGCCTTGTTTACCTTGGAACATATTGATTTGGTCAGCAAGGTATATATCTTTGAACCCAGTCAGAATTGGAGAAGACCATTACAAGCGACCTTTGCAAATTACAAAGGTAAGGTGGTATTTATTAACAAGTTGGTCTCTGATATAGATTCTGACACTTCTGTGACATTATCGTCCGTACTTGGTGATATAAAATCTTCTCATTTATTTGTAAAGATGGACGTAGAAGGATATGAACAAATCATTCTGAGGTCATCAATGGATTATTTGTTTCAAGCAAAAGAACTTCGCATAGCTTGCTGTACTTACCACAAACAAACCGATGCCGTAGAAATAGCTGCTTTATTTGAAAAATATCACCTTAACTACGAATTTTCTGACGGATATATGTTGTTCAAATATGACCCAATGATTGCTCCGCCCTTTTTCAGACACGGAATGATTAGAGGATGGAAGTAACACGTATCGTATAATGCTTTTTAACTCTTTAGCCTTTGCCATTTTTTTACCAATAGTTTTTATAATCTATTGGTTTGTCTTCAACCGTAACTTACGGCTTCAGAATTTTTTTGTGCTGGTAGCAAGTTATGTTTTCTATGGTTGGTGGGATTGGCGTTTCCTCTTGCTTATAGCCTTAACTTCATTTTGCAGCTGGTGTGGTGCTCTCTTAATGGCAAAACGTCGGGAAAAGGCCCATTTGTTCTCTGTCCTCAATATTGTCTTGAATTTAGGAATTTTAGCGTTCTTCAAATACTTCAACTTCTTTGTGACAAGTTTTGTGGATGCTTTTGCTGCAGCAGGAATTCAGTTGCAGGCGACCACACTCAAAATAATACTTCCGGTAGGAATCAGTTTTTATACTTTCCAGGCACTGAGCTATACCATAGACGTATACAGGAAAAAGATTGAACCCACAAGGGACATAGTGGCTTTTTTCACCTACTTGACCTTTTTCCCACAATTGGTGGCCGGACCCATTGAACGAGCCACTAACCTGCTTCCGCAGTTTGAAAGAAAAAGGGTCTTTGAATATGATAAGGCGGTAGATGGAATGCGTCAGATATTGTGGGGCCTATTCAAAAAAATGGTTGTGGCGGACAATTGTGCAGTAGTCGTGAACCAAATATTTGACAATTATCAAAATCAATCCGGCTCGACTTTGATGATGGGGGCCGTTTTGTTTGCCTTTCAGATATACGGCGATTTCTCCGGCTACTCAGACATTGCCATTGGATGTGCGCGCCTCTTGGGTGTCAACTTGATGCAGAATTTCAAATATCCCTATTTTTCCAGAGACATTGCGGAATTCTGGCGCAGGTGGCATATTTCGTTGACCACTTGGTTCCGTGACTATGTATATATCCCGTTAGGGGGCAGCAGAACAACCAAAGCCAAGGTCATTCGTAATACATTTGTGATATTTGTCTTAAGCGGTATATGGCACGGTGCCAACTGGACATTTGTAACTTGGGGTTTGTATCATGCTGTTTTATTTTTACCCATATTGCTTTTGGGTAAAAACAGACGCTATACTACGGATATTGTCGCTATGGATAAATATTTCCCGTCTTTGAGAGAATTTGGTCAGATACTGTTGACTTTTTTTCTTGTAGTGATTGGATGGGTAATCTTTAGATCTGATACGGTGACAGACGCGGTGTGTTATGTAACGGGCATATTTAATTCTTCTCTTTTTACAATTCCTGATGAAATATCAGGAACTGTAGTTGGTGCCGTTGTGATACTGCTTGTAGTTGAATGGCTACAACGAAAAAAAGCATTTGGATTGGCGACTTTTTTGAGAGAACATACAATAATGCGGTGGGCCGTATATTTATTTTGTATGTGGCTGATATATGAATTTGGTGGCCAGGAAAAAGAGTTTATTTATTTTCAGTTTTAGATGATCAGGCGGTTTATTTTGCGCGTGATGACATTGGCCCTGATGTTTGTGGTTTGCATTGTCTTTGAAATATGCATTATACACATATTGTCGCGTAATATTCGTATTCCTATTTCGTCACAAATTCATATTGCATTTTTGGGTGATTCCCACATTGAAACCGCGGTGAATGATTCAATTATTCCTCGCTCAATTAACCTTGCCAGATCGTCTGAGTCTTGGCCGGCAATATATGCAAAAGTTAGGTTGCTACTGAAAGAAAACATAGATACCATTGTGATTGGGCATCAAATTGAAAAATATGATGGCAACGCAGATGAATGGATTTTTCGGAGAAAAGGTTTTAGCGTTTTGCGCTATTTCCCAATATTAGTAGACGAGTGTTATATATTTATCGGGAAAGATATAGATTGGAAGTATTTGCGGATTAGCAGATATTTTAAATACTTAATTTACAAAAAATTACCAATAGATTGGTGTGGGGGATATCTACATCTTGAGAGAGATAAATTGTATGATGATATAAGCAGGCGCCAGCAAAGCAGTAATGCAGATGCGCCAAAAATCTATGGACGAAAATATACTGACCAGTATCTACATAGAGTGTTTCAACTATGTGAAGAACATAATGTTACATTGATTTTTCTGGGCACACCTTTGTATCATGCCAATGAATATTACAATTTAGATCCTTTTGAATCATTTAAAGAGAAGGTAAAAGATAAAGCTATAGTGCTTGATTACACTGAGCTTTCTCTTCCGGATTCATGTTATGGAGATATACAGCATTTAAATTATCGAGGTTCTTATGTCTTTTCTAACCTTCTAAAACAAGATTTCGACAACTTAGTATGGGAAAACTGCCAATAACAATTATCAAGCCTCATTCAAGTCTATTGGATGTAGATTTACGCGAAATATGGCGTTACCGTGATTTGATGTATATGTTTGTAAAACGTGACGTGGTCACTATGTACAAGCAGACCATATTGGGACCACTCTGGTTTTTCATCAATCCCATCTTTACTACTATAGTATATATGGTAGTGTTTGGAGGCATTGCCAAAATCTCAACAGATGGGTTGCCGCAGGCATTGTTTTATCTCTCCGGGATTATCTGCTGGAACTATTTCTCAGAATGCCTTACAAAGAACTCCACCACATTTATTGATAACGCCAATGTGTTTGGCAAGGTGTATTTTCCCAGACTGGTTGTCCCCTTGTCCATAGCAATTTCCAATTTGTTGAAATTGCTGATCCAGTTTGGGCTGTTTGTCATAGTGTATTTGTATTTTGTATTCAAGGGAGTTGATGTACAGCCTAATGGCTATGCCTTTCTGTTCCCGTGGCTTATATGCCTCTTGGCCGGACAAGGGCTTGGCTTTGGTATTTTATTCTCATCCATGACCACAAAATACAGAGATTTGAAGTTTCTATTGACTTTTGGAGTACAGTTATGGCAATATGCCACTCCCGTAATTTATCCGCTGTCTTCTATTCCTGAGAGATATCAATGGATAGTACAACTGAATCCGGTTACCTCCATTATTGAAACTTTTAAATACGGTTTTATGGGGCAAGGTTTTTTCTCTTGGGGAGCATTGGGATATTCTTCTGCATTTACTCTTGTATTGCTGGCAACAAGCGTCTTGGTGTTTAACAAAGTCCAGAAAAGTTTTATGGATGTGGTGTAAAGAAAAAGGAGTTTGTATGAATGCTATAGAGTTTGAAAACATAAGCAAGTTATACCGTCTGGGACGTATTGGTACCGGGACGCTCTCTCACGACCTCAATAGATGGTGGTATAGGGTGAGAGGTAAAGAAGACCCCTATTTGAAAATAGGCCAGGTGAACGATAGAACCAAAGCATCGCATGAGGGAGATTATGTTTGGGCACTCAAAGATATTACGTTTAACGTGGAACAGGGAGATGTCGTCGGAATTATTGGAAAGAACGGGGCAGGGAAGTCCACGTTGTTGAAAATATTGTCAAAAGTTACTACACCCACTACGGGAATTATTCGGGCAAGAGGAAGAATTGCCTCTTTGTTGGAAGTGGGAACCGGCTTTCACGACGAAATGACGGGGCGAGAGAATATTTATATGAACGGTACAATTATGGGGATGACGAAGGTAGAAGTGACCCGCAAATTGGACGAAATAGTAGATTTTGCAGGGGTAGCAATGTATTTGGATACCCCTGTCAAACGATATTCATCCGGAATGAAAGTGCGTTTGGGATTTGCTGTTGCCGCTTTTCTAGAACCTGAAATATTGGTTGTGGATGAGGTATTGGCTGTTGGTGATGCAGAGTTTCAAAAAAAGGCAATAGGGAAAATGCAGGATGTTTCGCGCGGAGAAGGGAGAACTGTGTTATTTGTGAGCCATAATATGGCGGCAGTGCGTAATTTATGCAAAAGTGCAATCGTGTTAAGGGATGGACAAATAATACTAAATGATGATGTCGAAACAGCGGTTGCTAATTATCTAAGGGATAACCAATTGGAAATTTCAAATATTAGCCCGCTCTATCGAAAGGGAGATGGACTTATGCGTTTTTCTGAAGTAATTATAAAAGACGAGAAAGGGAATGCTCGAAATATCTTTTGTGTAGGCGAATCAGTTGTAATTGAAATTCATTTTTTGGATAATGGTTTTGGGAAAGAGAAGCAGTCAAGAATTGAATTTTGGATAAAGAACATAAATGAAGAAACTGTAGCTTGGGATAGTACTGCAATGTATATTGTAGACTTGAATAGCTATAAAGATTATGTAAAATTAAGAATTGATAAAATAGCATTAACCCCTGGACAATATTCATTTAGTTTTAGGTCAAAAACAATGCGTGGTATATCAGATTGGGTAGAAAACCTTGCAAAAATTGAAATTGTATCCCAACAACTATATGGCAATGGTTGTTCAGTTGTAACACACAAAGGATATTTAGTATTGGATTGTAGATTAATGTAAATTCGATGAGTAGGTTGGTGAAAAATGTTGGTGTGATTATTCGGTCTACTGGTGAACCGACCGAAGGGTTATGTTTTTCTATTCTGTCAAAGCAAGTAGAACGTGAAAAAATATGTGTAATAAAAGGAGTTACTCCATTTTATAATGCGTTAATTAACAGCTATCGTCAGGCTGTAAAAATTGGACAAGAATATACTGCCATTGTAGATGCTGACATTATTCCCTCTCCTGATGCAATATATAGAGTTGAACAATATTGTGAAAAACTATGTGATTCAAAGGTGTTGTGCATTACGGTTAGAATACTTGACCACTTTTTTGTAACAGAACGTAGCGGAGGAATTCATTTTTATAAAACTTCTCTGTTAAATGAAATATTACAATGTTGTGATGTCGGTGAACTTAAGAAAGTTCTTCGTCCAGAAGCTTTTTTAAAACAAAAAATGTTGGATCGAGGTTATAAAATTTTGACGTTAAATAACGTGCTGGGGATGCACGAATTTTTGTGTTCAAAATATGATATCATTAACAAGAATATTTTCAAAGCGCGTAAATTCAAAGATAAGGTAGAGAGTAGTTACGCCAGGCGAAGGATGATGGCGATATTTAGTCCGTCGCAGCGTATAGTTAATCAAGTATATTTATGTTATAGTAACACAGAAATAATATGTGACAAGAATGATGAAATAGTAACTAATGTAGCAAGACAACTTGGGATTGACGCAGAGAAGATCTATACATGCAATCGTTTTCTTATTATGCTGTTGCGAGTAGGCGCTTTTCAAAGAATATATTTAATGTACTTCAGGGTACTTTACAAAATGATAAATAGATGTTGCATATAATCCGTTTTGTCCATTAAAAAATGAAAGTTGCAATTTATTCTGGAAGTATCCCCTCTACAACATTTATTGAACATATAATAAGTGGATTGTCCGAACAAGGAACACAAGTTTTTTTGTTTGGAAAGTGTAAAAATGCATATGTTTCTAAATCAGGTAATATTCACTTGTATACAACTCCTGTTTCCAATTTTGTTCTCCCATTTTATATTTTTAGCCAAGGACTTTTGTTACTGTTTCACAATCCAAGGAATTTGTATGTATTATGTGAATACTTGAAAGAAAAGGATAGAAGATGGTATTTGCTTGGAAAATATTTACCATTAATCAACCATTTACCTGATATATTCCACGTCCAATGGGCAAAATCCGCTGAAGAGTGGGTGTTCCTAAAAGAATTGTATGGAGTGAAATTAGTATTAAGCATGCGTGGGTCACATATTAATTATTCACCGATATGCGATTCGCAACTGAAACAAATGTTCGAACGTGTTTTTCCAAAGTATGATGCCTTTCACGCTGTTTCTAACGCTATTATGTTAGAAGGTGTAAAGTATGGAGCCGGAACAATAAAGAACAGAGTAATTTATCCGGCTGTTGAACCGTCAGCCATAAGTGAGATAGGTGTAAAATCTCAAAATAGCCCTTTGAAATTGTTGTCCGTAGGGCGCATCCACTGGGTAAAAGGTTATATGTATTCTTTGGATGCGTGCAGGTTGTTGTTGCAAAGAAGACTGAGCTTTCATTATACTATTGTGGCCGGGGGGAAAAAAGAAGAATTAATTTATCAAATCCACGATTTAGGAATAATCAACTACGTTACTTTGCTTGAGAACTTGCCTCATAATGAAGTATTTGAATTGATACGCGAAAGCGATATTATGTTACTGCCCAGCGTTGAGGAAGGAGTGGCCAACGTCGTGCTGGAAGCTATGGCAGTTGGCTGTCCTGTCATTTCCACAAATTGTGGAGGTATGGCGGAAGTCATAAAAGACGGCTATAACGGCTGGTTGGTACCCATCCGAGATTCCAAGGCACTGGCCGATGCAGTGACGACCGTGGCGGAAATGTCAGATGAGGCACTATACAGGGTAAGGCAAAACGCCCAGCGGACCATAAATGAAAGTCATTTATTGCCAAAACAGGTATCTGAAATGATATCATTATACCAAAATGTGTAGGCTGTTTGGAGAAATTGCCTTTGGTCCCCAAAAGTCGGACTTGCCGGTTTTTGAACAATTATTACGTTTGTCAAAACCAGGTGGCCCGGATGCCACAAGGATAGTAGATGACGGCGTCTGCCGTATGGGCTTTAACAGGCTTGCTATTCTTGATTTGTCAGAAAAAGCAAACCAACCGATGTATTCACCCTCCAAACGCTATCTGGTGTCATTTAATGGAGAAGTATATAACCATAATGCGTTAAGGAAACTTTGTGACGACAAACCATATGTTGGGACCAGTGACACGGAAACACTGACGCATTGTTTTGATAAATTTGGAGTGGAAAACACTATCTATCAATTGGATGGGATGTTTGCCATAGCCGTATGGGACACTCTGGAGGCTACCTTATACCTGTGCCGTGACTTTGCCGGAATAAAGCCGCTTTTTTATGCTATGAATGCAAATGGCGTGGTGTTTTCCAGCCAGTATAACCAGTTGGCATTGCATCAATGGTTTTCTGATGAATCTATCAATCCGGAAGCACTGGCGGCGTATCTGAAAAGGCATTACCTGCCATCACCCTATGGTTTGCATCATCACACCTATCAAGTGGAGCCCGGCCAGATAGTCAGGATTACATCGATTCCCGGGGAGGTAACCAAAAAGTATTACTGGAGGTTGCCGGTTAATTGCGAGGAAACGATTTACAGACCGGAAGAAGCCCTTGATTTACTTGATACAGAATTAAGGAATGCGGTTAAGGCCGAGATGTTGTCAGATGTACCTCTGGGTACGTTTTTATCCGGAGGGGTGGATTCGCCGCTTATCAGTTATTATGCGGCGGGTGAATCCGCCCAAAGGTTGAACACGTTTACTATTGGCAGTGACAGTGCGATACACGATGAAAGTCAACCCGCAGCTTTTTATGCCGAGGCATTACAAAGCCTAAACAGCCTCTACAAGATGACGGATAATGCCAATACGGCAATGTTGTTCAATGAAGCTTCAAAGGCTCTTTGCGAACCCTTTGCGGATTTCTCGATGATTCCCACGTATCTTGTATCAAAATTGGCCAAGACCCGGGTTACTGTGGCACTTTCCGGTGACGGAGCCGATGAACTGTTTTATGGCTATGAACGTTTTTGGTCCATAGGCAAAAACCTTGGAAAGTACGACTACCCCTATTGGATGCGTTACGGCTTATACGGGATGGATAAGGTATTGTATAAAAACAAGCATATAAATTCGGCAGTCCTTAAGACGCAGGGGAACTCGCATGCCGGCTTGCATTCGCGTTTTTCTGATGACTTGTTGCGTAAGGTAGCTCCCGATTTGAACCGCTACACTACAATGGTGGACCCTGTCTATCAATACCCCAATTGCATAAACGAGAAAGAGCTCATGCAGCGTATGCGGTATGCCGAGTTTTATGACATGATGCAAAAGACCTTACGTAAAGTGGATTTGGCCGGTATGGCCAATGGATTGGAGGTGCGGGTGCCGTTCCTGAAAAAAAATGTCATAGAAACTTCTTTGGCATGCAGTTATCTACTAAGTTATGGGAAAGGGAAAAAGAAGGAATTGCTAAAAGCATTATTGAGAACTAAATATTCAAATCCTCCGGTAGATAATGTAAAAAGAGGATTTTCCGTGCCTCTGTCTAAATGGATATCGGGGTGCCTTAAAAATGAATTTACGGTGGTGTTGTCTGATAAAGCACTGCTGGATAATTATGGATTTAGTCAGCGTGAAGTGATGCAATGCCTTATGGACCATACCCAGGGCGTAAAAGACAATAAGTGGCCTTTATTCACAATCTATTCTCTACTCAAGTGGCAGGAAAGTCTAAAATAAAAATACTCTTTACTATCCCCAATTTTGACACAGCGGGTAGTGGCAAGGCTTTGTTGAAAGTGGCGGAGCGTTTGGACAAGGAATTATTTGAACCGCATATTGCCTGTTTCCACAATAAAGGGCAGTTCTTTGAAAAAGTGGAACAATCGGGCATCCCCGTACATTTAATAGAGTATACCCATTCAATGCGTCCCGTATGGAAAGGATTGGTACATTGCTGGAAAGTCTCCCGTTTCTTCAGAAAAAATCACTTTGACATTATCCATTCCTATCATTATGCCCCGGATTATTCCGAGGCCATTGCAGCCAAAATGGCCGGATGCAAATGGGTGTTTACCAAAAAGAATATGAATTGGGGCGGTGCCTCCAAAAACGGATGGAAACTACGCAGTTTTTTGGCCGATGCCATTGCCATTCAAAATCAGGATATGAAAGAACGGTTCTATCCTAAATGTGACAAAACGGTTTATATTCCAAGGGGAGTTGATGTGTGCACCTATTTCCCTATTCCTAAAGATGCTTCGCTGCTGGAAGAGTTGCATATTACAAATCGTGAGCGGGTGATTTTAGCTGTGGCAAATATTGTTCCCGTTAAAGGCATTGACTTGCTGGTCAGAGCATACGCAAAACTTTTTACGCCAAATACAATGCTGGTTTTGGTAGGGAATGCGGATAGTGACTGTGGGGCTTCCGTAAAACGGATGGTGCAATCAATGAATCTTGAGGCGGCTGTTATTTTCACGGGCAAGAGATTGGATGTAGCGCGATTCTATTCAATCGCCGATATCTGCGTATCACCTACCACAGGGATCGGGGAGGGGTCGTCGGTGGCCATTCTGGAAGCCATGGCCAGCGGATGTATCATCATTGGTTCAAACGTGCCTGGAACAAAAGAACAACTGGCCTGTGTCCCTGAACTTCTTTTTGCCCCCGGTGATATGGCTAGTTTGTTAGTGACGCTTGACAGGGCCATGAGCTATTCGCCGGATGACAGACAAATAATCATCAAACGCTTGTTGGAAACGATTAATTCTAAGTATACTCTGGATCTGGAGGTGAGCCGGCATGCAATGATGTATCAAAAACTGTTACGTAGATGCTAGATTATAAAGCTATTTGTTGTTTTGCCGCCACCGGTTTTTTTCTTGATAAGGATACTTATTTTGTCGGGCAGAAAACCGTAAACACCAAACCTTTCCAGTGGTTTTACGCTCCAAGGGATATTGCTTTATCTCAGGCAGTGGATGAATTCGCTGAGTTATTGGAGAAGATAACAAAGGAACAATTAGGCGATAGAAAAGTCATATTGCCTTTATCCGGTGGTCTGGACAGCCGAAGCCAGGCAGCGGCCCTGATAGGACGTAGTAACGTCTTTACATATAGTTATCAATTTGCCCACAGTTTTCACGAAGCAAGGTATGGACGTGCCATTGCCAAACAGATGGGATGGCCGTTCAAAGGCTATACCATCCCGGAAGGCTATTTGTGGAATACTATAGAAACACTTGCCGATTGGAATAAATGTTACACAGAATTTACTGCACCCAGACAGATGGCCATAACCAAAGAATTTCCCGGGATGGGAGAAGTGTTCTATTTGGGTCACTGGGGCGATGTGCTGTTTGACGATATGGGAGTATCAGATGATATGCCTTTTGATAATCAAGTAGATGCTGTGCTAAAGAAAATTGTTAAAAAAAGTGGATGGGAATTGGCCGAGGCACTTTGGACTGGGTGGCATATTGAGGGTACATTCAAGGAGTATTTCACTGAACGTGTGCGTACGTTATTACGTGCCATTGATATAGACAATGCTAATGCATGCATTAGAGCCTTTAAATCAATGTATTGGTTGCCGCGATGGACTATGGTGAATTTGTGCATATTTGAACACTACCATCCGGTGGCATTGCCCTATTGTGAGGAAAGAATGTGGCATTTTGTATGTACTGTTCCCGAAGCATATTTGTCGGGAAGGCAGATACAGATTGAATATATTAAAAGAAAGGCACCCGAATTGGCAAGGATTCCCTGGCAAACCTATACTCCATGTAATTTATACAACTACAAAGAATACTCAACTTTTCCGGTGCAAATGAGGGTGCTTAAGGATAAAGTTGTTCGGAGATTGGATGAATGGAAGAGCGGACAAAAATGTGTAGAACGTAATTGGGAGTTGCAATTTTTGGGAGAAGATAATGAATATCAATTGAGTAAAAACTTATTTTCACAAGGGAATATGTCTGATGTAATACCTCCTAAACTTGTGCACTCATTATATAATGCGTTTATAGAGGGTGATTACAATCAAAAAATACATTATGCCCATTCAGTCAGTATATTGCTCACGTTAAGTCTGTTTATAAAACAATGGAGAACCAACACATATGAATATGCAAAATATGTTTGATGACGGATTGTTTATATAGATTTAAACGCTACTTCAAGAATCTCAAATTTGTTACCTATTTGAGGTTTTCGAGGTATTCATGGATTCCACGGTACAATAACAATAAAGCAAGGTGTTGTGTCGTTCAGTTTATTGATGGTGCAACTTATCATGGTGGAATGTCAGATAGGATTCGATCAATTATTTCTGTTTATGCGCTATCAAAAGCTATAGGTATGGATTATAAGTTGTATTACACAAGTCCATTTAATATGGAGCAATACCTATTGCCTAATATTACGAATTGGCATATTGACAAAGAAACAATATCCTTTAATGTTTGGGACACTCAGTTGTTCTTTGTGAAACGATATTTATATAGACGTTTACCGATATTGCTTAAGAAACAAGTACATATATACGCACATTGTGATGTTTTAGATCAAATTAATAAATTATATCACACCAACTATTCATTTACAAATTTATTCAATGAATTGTTTATTCCAAACACAAGGATTCTGAATAAAATGGATGAGTATATGGCATTATTAGGCGGCAGGTATGACGCTATAGTCTTCCGTTTTCAGAATTCGCTTGGTGATTTTTTTGAAGGAAACTTCAAAAAAGTTGACAGAAGTAATAAATGCCGATTAATTCACAAATGCTTGGATTACTTGACATCATTCTGCAGTGCACGATTAAGTTCTAAAGTACTCTTGACATCTGATAGTCATATGTTTCTTGATCTTGCAAAGGAGGCGATAGGCAATCTATTTGTTATTCCGGGAGAGCTAGTACATATGCAATATTGTGAAATGCATACAAACTATGAGTTGCATGAAAAGCCATTTTTGGATTTTTATATGTTGACATACTACTGATGCGTTAAAATTTTAAAATAAAGTAAGTTCATTGACATCTTGATT